>JBBSKG010000007.1:0-42291 GCA_038256565.1 Acidimicrobiales bacterium
GGTCGTCGATCTGGCCTCGGGTTGGCTTCACAATTACCTCAGGGTCAAGCAAACCAGTGGGGCGAATTATCTGCTCAACCACTTGGCTGGAATGTTCCATCTCCCACGGCCCCGGTGTCGCCGAGAGAAAAAGACATTGACCCACCCGTTCAAGAAACTCCTCGAAACGCAGTGGACGATTATCGGCCGCAGACGGCAACCGAAAGCCGTGTTCAATCAACGTGTTCTTCCGCGACCGGTCTCCTTGAAATTGTCCGTGCAGCTGAGGAATCGTGACATGGCTCTCGTCGAGCACTACAAGAAAATCGCGTGGGAAGAAATCGATAAGCGTGGAAGGCGCGGAACCAGGTGACCTACCTTCCAGCGGGGCTGAATAGTTCTCGATGCCGTTACACACGCCCATCTCGGCCAGCATCTCAAGATCGTGCTCGGTGCGCATGCGCAGACGCTGCGCCTCTAACAGTTTGTCGTGCTCAGCAAACCAAGTGAGACGCTCCCGCAACTCGTCTTCGATGCGAACGATTGCTTCCCGCATGCTTTCAGTGTCAGCCAGGTAATGCGTTGCGGGAAAGATCGCTAGTTCGTCAAGTGTTCTCACGTGATTACCCGTCAACAAATCGACTTCGGTAATGCGCTCAATCTCGTCACCAAACAGTTCAACCCGAACGGCGTTTTGCTCATAGGCCGGGTGAATTTCAATAGTGTCACCCAGCACTCGAAATGTGCCACGAACCAGGTTCACGTTGTTACGGTCGTAGTGCATCGACACAAGCTGCGAAAGAATCGCGCGCTGGTCATGTTCCTCGCCTGGTCGCAATATCAAGAGGTTTCGTTCGTACTCGACAGGCGACCCAAGACCATAAATGCACGACACCGACGCAACCACGATCACGTCTCGCCGAGTCAACAAAGCGGCAGTTGTAGCGTGACGCAACCGGTCAATCTCGTCGTTGATTGAACTGTCTTTTTCGATATAGGTATCGCTGGTCGGAAGATAAGCCTCGGGCTGGTAGTAGTCGTAATAGCTGACGAAATACTCGACCCGATTATTAGGAAACAACTCACGTAACTCACTAGCAAGCTGTGCCGCCAACGACTTATTCGGAGCAATCACGAGCGTCGGACGCTGCGTTGCTTCGATCGTCCATGCCATCGTTGCCGACTTCCCACTGCCGGTGATTCCCAGCAGTGTCTGGAAACGCTCGCCTGCCGCTAAACCCTCACTCAACTTTGCAATAGCAGCTGGCTGGTCACCTGCTGGCTGAAATGGCGAGACAACCTGAAAAGGTGGCATTGCTCGAATCGTATCGACTACTCATCAAGATTGAGTCTTATCGACAAGCCTTGGTTCAAGAAGAAGTGTGTTCGAGTCTTTCGATCCACTTCCAGACCCATTCAATCTGGTCATCAAGAGCATCGGGCTCGCCAGAGTTGTCGATAACGACATCGGCTTTGGCCAAACGATCTTCTCGCGATGCTTGCCGGGCCATACGTGCACGAACATCGTCCTCGTTCATTTCCCTATGTGTCACCAAACGACGTACCGCCTCCTCGGGTTCCACGTCGACCACGATCAATCCGGCAACGGCATACATGCCGGACTCAACCATGAGGGGAACATCAAGCACCACCACATGATCAGTATCAGTCTCAGCCGCAACTCGTTCGGAAATGGCAACACCCACAGCAGGATGCGTCAACATGTTCAGATCGGCCAAAGCTGCTTTGTCGTTGAAAACAATGTCAGCCAAAGCTTGGCGATCAAGAGTGCCATCGGCTGCCACGATCTCAGCACCGAAGCGCTCGACAATTGCCTCAAAAACCGGCCTACCAGGCTGTTGAAGCTCTCGGGTAATGGCATCAGCATCAACGATCACCGCCCCAAGTTGGGCCAATTTGGCCGAAACGGTCGACTTACCCGCACCAATCCCACCAGTGAGTCCAATCAGCTTCATGAAAGATCGACCGTAGCACTCCCCGGAACGTCCGCCGCTAGGCGGTGCTCGCTAGATACAGGCCCAAACCAATCCCCTGAACTCCTAAAGATTGCCTCGCAACAGCCGTTAGGAAAGGGACCCCCCCCATAAAACGGCAAAACCCGGGCAACGACGCCCGGGTTTTGCCGTTTTTCAGAAAGCTTCTGGTTACTCGGCCACAGGTTCCTCGGCGGCTGGTTCCTCGGCGGCTGGTTCCTCGGCGGCTGGTTCCTCGGCAGCTGGTTCCTCGGCAGCTGGTTCCTCGGCAGCTGGTTCCTCGGCAGCTACTGGGGCGGGATCGGCAGGGGCTTCTAGCACGCCTTCTATGGGGATGATTGCGTCGCCAGTGGTCTCGGTGAGGACTTCAGTAACGGGGACGGGGGCGGGGGTCGTGGTGCCGTCGCCGTATTCGGCGTAGTACTCGGCCCATGCCTTTTCGGCCTCGCTTGTGGCCTCGGTATCGGTTGGCCCGACGTAGTTGCCTTCGGCGTCATAGGCATGCTCACCGAAGTGCTGCTGGTACTCGGCAGAAACTACGCCGCCATCGGCTGCTTGTTTGATCGACAGACTGATGCGGCGACGCTGAAGGTCGAGGTCGATGATCTTGACCCATAGCTCCTCGCCTGGGGTAACCACTTGCTCAGGAAGATCAACGTGTTGCTGGCTCATCTCCGAGATGTGCACAAGGCCCTCGATGCCCTCGCCCACCTGAATGAACGAACCGAACGGCACCAACTTGGTGACCCGGCCATAAACCAGCTCGCCAACTTGATGGTTGGTGGCGAACTCTTGCCATGGGTCTTGCTGGGTCGCCTTGAGCGACAGGCTGATGCGTTCTTTGTCGAGATCAACATCGAGCACCTGTACCTGAATCTCATCGCCAACTTGCACCACTGAACCGGGGTGATCGACATGCTTCCAAGACAGTTCTGAAACGTGAACGAGGCCGTCCATGCCGCCGAGATCAACGAAGGCACCGAAGTTCACGACCGACGAAACGGTTCCCGAGCGAATCTCGCCAGGCTTCAGATTGGTCAGGAAATCTTCACGCTGTTCTTTCTGAGTCTCTTCGAGCCACGCACGACGTGAAAGCACGACGTTGTTACGGTTCTTGTCGAGCTCGATGATCTTGGCCTCAAGAGTACGGCCAACATAGGGCTGCAAGTCACGAACCCGACGAAGCTCAACAAGCGACGCTGGCAAGAAACCACGTAGGCCGATGTCAACAATCAGGCCGCCCTTGACAACTTCGATGACCGGACCGCTAACAACGCCACCAGCGTCTTTGAGCTGCTCGATAGAGCCCCAGGCCCGCTCGTATTGCGCTCGCTTCTTCGACAAGACGAGTCGTCCGTCTTTGTCTTCTTTCTGCAAGACCAATGCCTCGATGACTTCACCGAGTGAAACGATTTCGGAAGGGTCGGCGTCATTGCGAATGGACAACTCACGAGAAGGAATTACGCCCTCAGACTTGAAGCCGATGTCGAGTAGAACCTCGTCCTTATCAACCTTGACCACTGTGCCCGAAACGATGTCGCCATCATCGAACTCGACGATCGTTCCCGAGATGGCATCATCGAAAGACATGCCGCCAAGATCATCGGCGACGACTTGACGGGGAATGTATTCACCGGCCTCATCGAAGGTCCCAAAGCGATCGGCATCGGAGCCTTGGTGCAGATAACTCTCAGGAGTTGTGATCTGGTCGGTACTAACTGAATCGGTAATCGTTGAATCGGACATGAAGTAGGTCGCCTTTGTTTTCCGGACAGGTTCTTGTCGGCCATTAAGCGACAAGGGTTTCGTAATCGCCTTACGGCGTTGACTTCATAGTCTACTCGTAGGCTTCTCTGCCACCATTAAGAACTCAGGAGTCTCAATGTTTGGAGCCTCTCTACGATAGTCACCTGGCGTAACCGACCACAGGTCGCGAACTCTCAACCCTGCCTGTAATGCAAGAAGTCGCAGCTCACGAGGGGTAAAGCAAGACGTCCACAGATCGAAAGAGGCCTCGGTGCCATCGGGGTCACGAAGCATCGTGTTCTCATGGTTGACACCAGTCGAAGCATCGAAATTGTCGGTTTCTTCAAGCCAACGCACCTGGAAGTAGGCAGAGAAAGCCGAAATCGCCAAGAGCCCACCTGGGCGCAATGCTTTGGCCATGCCAGTGAGAACGCCTCCATCTTGATCGTCTTTCCCTGTTCCACCGAGCAAACCAAACGCTCCCTGACACAGTGAGATTGCTGCATCGAACTCACCATCGAAGCTGAGATCACGAGCGTCCATGCGCATAAAGGTTGCCCCGGGTGGAGCGTCGGCAGTCGCCAACGCTATAAACCGCTCCGCTATGTCGACTCCAACCACCTCAATGCCACGGCTTGCCAACGCATGGGAATGGCGGCCCGGCCCACAGCCAACATCAAGCACCCGTTGGCCGGGACAAAGGCCAAGCGCATCAACGAGAAACGAAACCTCGTTCTCAGTACCTTTGGTAAACGAATAACGCAGATATGCCGGGCCAAGATGATCAGCCATTGCCTCAAACCAGTGAGAACCCATTTAGGGCCTGAGATGAAACAACTTGGGCGGCCAGAGGCCGAATAGTGAACCCCACCAAGGAAAACTTGTGATGTGCCGCGCAAGTTGTTTCATTACGGGTCCTTACCTGAGCAACTAGCTCTTCGCCTCGGCCCAGCTTGGGCCAAACGAAAGGTTGACCTCAAGAGGCACGGCCAACTCACAAGCACCGCTCATAGTTTCTCGCACAAGGTCGGCTGCAAGATCGTGCTCGGCTGGGGGCACTTCTAAAAGCACCTCATCATGAACCTGCAAAATGAGACGGCTCTGAAGCCATTGGGTCTCCAGTGCTTGATCAAGGCGGACGAGTGCCACCTTGAAAATGTCAGCCGCCAGCCCTTGAATGCCTGCATTCATTGCTTGGCGCTCGCCAGCTTGGCGAATGCGAAAGTTGGAAGATGCCAACTCGGGTATCGGGCGTCGTCGACCAAACAAAGTTTCGGTGTAACCACGCCCACGGGCCTCTTCGACAGTTGCCTCCATGTAAGCCTTGATGTTTGGGAAGGCATCAAAGAAAGCATCGAGAATGGCCTGCGCAGAAGAAACATCAATGGCCAAACGCTGCGAAAGCCCGTAAGCCTCCATGCCATATGCGAGACCATAAGAAACCATCTTCGCCCGTGAACGTTGCTCGAAACTGACATCGGATGGCTCGACTCCAAAGATACGAGAGGCGGTCATCGTGTGCACGTCTTCTCCAGCAGTAAAGGCCTTGATGAGCCCTGGATCATTTGCCAAATGCGCAATTACCCGTAGCTCGATTTGGTTGTAGTCGGCGACCAACAACTCACAACCAACCGAGGGCACAAAGGCTTTGCGGAACTGTCGACCCTCTTCGGTACGCACCGGAATGTTGTGCAAGTTGGGCTGATCAGAACTGAGCCGACCCGTTCGAGCAACGGTCTGGCTAAAAGTCGCATGAATACGCCCGTCGGAAGCAACCTCTTTGATTAAACCCTCGCCATAGGTGGAGCGAAGCTTTTCTACTTCTCGATAACGCAACAACAACTCGATGATTGGGTGTTGCCAACGCAACTTCTCAAGCGATGCTGCATCGGTGGAAAAACCAGTCTTGGTGCGCTTTTGAGGAGCCAGACCCAACTTGTTAAAGAGCACTTCACGTAACTGTTGCGTGGAGTTGACCTTAAATGTCATGCCAGCTTCGACCTGAATTGCTTGTTCTAGTTCGACAGCCTCAGTGCCCAAACGCTGATTGAGCGCCAGCAACTCGGTCTTGTCAACGAGAATGCCCGCTACTTCCATCTTTGCCAACACCCGCACCAGCGGCCTCTCGATGGCGTCATAAAGAGAACGAAGACCCCTCGAATCCATCGCGTCTGTGACCACAGGGGCCAAACTCAGAGCGCCCAATGCCCTGTTTGCAGTTATTTCTGGGAGACGATCAGCGGTTCCATCAAGATCGAGACGACCCTCAGCAGCAGCACTTTGGCCATTCTGATCGCCAAGCCCCAAACCGCAGTAACGTAATAGGAGTTCATCTAGCGGATAGCCCGAGCCCCCAGGGTCAAGCAGATAACAAACGACTTCTGTATCAATGTCGAGGGTCATCACATCGACATCAAGTGCGAGCAGGCTCCTCATGAGGGCCTTTGCCCCATGAGTTACGAGCGGCCTTCCGCCAGCGACCACAAGCTCAGCAAGCGGCTTGGTCACCTGTGGGTCTCCCAATAACTTGCCATCCAGCCAGATCGCTTCGCCAGCGTCGGCATCGATCACGATGGCAAGCCCCGCTAAAGGCGATCGCCCTGGGTCGCCTTCCCATGCCGCTGCAACACCCAGCTGTTCATTCAAAGGCGTCTCGTTCAGCGATTCGTCCAGACGATCAAGAACCGCAATGGCATCTACAACATCAACAACTTCACGCACCACACATGTAAGCGCTTCTGAAGATTGCCTGATAGCGGTGTCGTCGTCTAAGTGACCAGCGACTCCCTCAGCTCCAATAGCTTCTAACAAGCGATCAAGCAGCGCTCGAAACTCAAGAAACTGAAAAAGTTCCCGGACGGGCTCGATATCAAAAGGTCTGATCTCGAGATCTTCCACTCCAACCTCAAGTTGGACGGAACGATCGAGAACCATCATCTCGACGTTCGAGCGAACCTGAGCTTCATTATCAATGAGACTCTGGCGCACCTTGGGCTTAGCGGAATCAAGATTGGCATAAATGCCGTCGATGCCACCGTGGTCGACAATGAGCTTCGCTGCAGTCTTCTCGCCCACCCCTGGCACACCTGGAAGATTGTCCGAAGGGTCACCACGCAAAGCTGCATATTGCGGATACAACGTTGGGTGCACTCCCACCCGTTCGACAATGCCTGCCTCGTCATAGAGCGCGTAGTCGCTAACCCCACGACGGTTATAGAGCACCTTGATGAATGGGTCTTCCACCAGTTGATAACAGTCACGGTCACCCGTGACGACAATTACCTCGTCGCCACGATCGCGAGCCTGCGAAGCAAGAGTTGCAATGACATCATCGGCCTCATAACCGGGGGCCTCGATGATGGTTATGTTTAGCGCTTCTAAAACTTGGCGGACGAGGCCCATTTGTTGGTACAAAATGTCAGGTGCTTTTTCTCGTTGGGCCTTATACGCAGGAACGGCAATGTGGCGAAAGGTTGGCTCAGGACGGTCGAAAGCCACCCCGATAGATGTTGGTTTATGGTCACGCAACAAATTGATCAGCATTGACGTGAACCCGAACACAGCATTGGTGACCTGGCCCGAAGCCGTCGCCATATCAGTTGGCAGGGCAAAAAACGCCCTATAGGTCAATGAGTTGCCGTCGAGTAGAAGAAGCTTTGCCACCGAGCTGAGCCTAGGTGACTGGTGTGGCAGCTATCTGTTCGAGCTTGTGGGGTCGTGGTCTCCCTGCCATGGGCTGGGCCTGTCACACGGAAGGTTGGTGCCTTATCAGATACTTTCTTCGGAATAGCTGCATTATATGGTAGTTTCTTCGGGTTCTAACGGAGGAAACGATGGATAACCGGATCATCTTCGCTGACGACGTCCCCGACTCGACCCTCCACGACCGCGTCCAACGGGGAGAGCTGGTGCGGCTGGCTCGCGGTATCTACACCACCGAGGTCGATGGCGAGCCTAGCGACGTAGTCCGCCGGTCATGGCGGGAGATCGTGAGCCGCCGGTTCCCGGGAGCGGTCGTCACCGACCGCTCCATCGTGTGGGCCCAACCGCACGGCGGCTACCTGTTCATCGCGTCCGCTCGCGAGGCCTCGCTCAACCTTCCCGGCCTCACCGTGGTCTCGCGCAAAGGGCCCGGAGCAATCGAGGGCGATATCGATATGGGGGTCGGTGTGCATCTCGCATCGCGCCCGCGAGCCCTGCTCGATAACACCCGGCCAACCAGAAAGCGGAGTGACCTACCGCCGGCCACCTTGTCACGGGCCGAGCTCGCCGACTGGATCGACCACCTCTGTGCCGTCGATGGAGCGGAGCGGGTCAGCGCGTATCGCGACTCCGCCGAAGCAATCGCCGACACACTCGATGTGTCACATGCTCGCATCGAGAGGCTCAACGAGATCGTCGGTGCCGCACTCGGCACCCGAAACTCCACGTCTGGCTCCACAGCGATGAAGGCCCGTGCGGCCGGCGTCCCGTTTGACCAGGGGCGGGTCCTTCGCTTCGAGCTGCTCGCCAACCACCTACGAGATGTGGTGACGACCCATCCGGCGCTGCCGATCGACGCCGAACGCCGAGCGACGCTCCCGTTCTGGGAGGCGTACTTCTCGAACTTCATCGAAGGGACCGAGTTCACTCCGGAAGAGGCCGAGCGCATCGTGTTCGAAGGCGAGGTACCCGCTGCTCGGCCAGAGGACGCGCACGACGTGCTCGGCACCTACCGGCTCGTCTCGGACGAGGCTGAGATGCGCCGTCGCACCGGATCAGCAGACGAGTTCATCGAACTTCTCTGCGACTGGCATCGCCTCATTCTCGGCGGTCGCCCGGAGAAACGACCCGGCGAATTGAAGCTCCACCCGAACCAGGCCGGAAACACCGTGTTCGTCGCGCCCGACCGCGTGGAAGGCACCCTCCGACGCGGGTACGAGATCCTCGGCTCGTTGACCACGCCAACCCAACGGGGAACATTCGCTGCCTTCGTCGTCACCGAGGTGCATCCCTTCGACGACGGCAACGGACGGCTAGCGCGCGCCGTGATGAACGCCGAATACGTCGCCGGCGAAGAGCAGCGGGCAGTGATCCCAACGATCTCCCGCAACGACTACCTGCGGGCACTTCGGCGGCTCAGCCGACAGGACCGGCCCGACCTGTTCGTGACCTACTTGGATCGCGTCCGACGTTGGACCGCCCGCATGGACTGGACCACGCTCGCCATCACACGCGGGCTCCTCGAACGAACAAATGCCTTCGTCGACTCTAACGATGCCGACGATCGCGGCCTACAGCTCCTCGACGCAGCAACGGACAACCCTGCAATCACATCTACCTGATCCGGCATGAGCGACGACGTAGCCCGCTTCGTTGCCTCAGAGGATTTTCTCCGCTTCTGGGCTTGTCTTGGCGGCGTTGTCGTCTACGCCTTGTGAATGGAGCGCTCACACCACTCTCATCACCATTGCTCAGGTGGATGGTCCACTTGCCATAGTCCAGAGATGATGATGTCGAGGTAACCGCCTTTATCCACAGGTTCAGGTTCTTGTGCAGCTTCGAGTGCTTTTATCAAGATTTTGGCGGTTTCGCCTTGAAGACGTCCGTTGATAACGAAAGAGCCATCATCACAAGGATCTATTCGTAAATAACGCTTTGCATGCGCTTCGTTCGTTTCTTGTCGTTCTTCTTCGTTTGACAAGACACTTCGATAGCTTCGAACCACTCGTTCAACCTGTGAGGCAGTGGCATATTCAGAGATCATGAGCAGATCTGTTTCATTCTTTGGTGTTGCGATGCGCGTTAGGGCTCTTGTCTTTGAATAGCTGATCTTTCCCAAGGAGAATTGTTCAGAAATTGCTGGAAGAACTTCTAGACAACGTGCAACTCGAACTCGTTCTCTTGCAGCTCTTGTTTCTAGGCCACAGTGCCAACCAAGCCATTGAACAACGTTATGACAGCCCCAGGCTTCGTAACCCTTACGACGATCATATTCACCAACCAACAACAGCCATCTACATTCCTGCATCGAGGTCGGACAGCAGCAGGGATGACTACAGAATCAATGTGATTTGTCCACTCGGCTTCTTCATCAATCCGTCCCACTTCGAGCTACGAAGGGGTAAGTTCTCCGTCGATGACACGCTGAGCAATTACCTTCATGGTCACTCGCTCTCGCATTGCCGTTTGTTGAATAAACGAAAATGCGGAACCTTCCGACAGCTCATGACCATCCATGAGCATGCCCTTTGCCCGATCAACCAGCCGACGAGTCTCAAGCTGTTCTTCAAGGCCACGAACCTCAGCTTCAAGGGCCATCATCTCCCGAAAGCGCCCGAGCGCAAGTTCAACCGATGGAATCAACTCTGAGCGCTGGAAAGGCTTAACCAGATAGGCCATTGCCCCAGCGTCACGAGCACGTTCAATCAAATCACGCTGCGAAAAGGCCGTGAGAATAAGCACCGCAGCATGGCGCTCGGCTGTGATCTCCCGTGCGGCAGAGAGTCCGTCAACGCCAGGCATCTTGATATCGAGAATAGCAATGTCGGGCTTTAGCTCTTTGACAAGCGCCACGGCCTCATCGCCGCGACCGGTCTCGCCAACCACCTCGTAACCCTCTTCTTCGAGGGTCTCCTTTAGGTCAAGGCGAATGATTGCCTCGTCTTCGGCAATGACAACACGAACAGTCACGATATTTGTCCTTTAATCGATCTCAGAAACGAAACGTTCAAGTAATTCGTCTTGAATGCTCTCTAACTTGGCAATCTGTTCAACGATCCAACTGCGATGACGTTCCATCGCCTCAGCATGACGTTGAGCTTCATGGTGTTCCCGGCCAGAAAGTGGAGTTTCCGACACAAGCGCACGAATTCGCGCATCGTCTGCGCCTTCAATAAAAAACGCTAACTGTTCATCGGCTACTGCAAGCTCTTCACGGTGCACCCGCAACTGCTCAGTAACCTCAGAAAGCTTGCGCTCCAGCAACGACCGGGACATAGGCAACAGTCTAGGTCGGAAGATCTCAAGGACCTGGCTCACACTTACAGCGAGACAAAACTACTTGCGCTCTTCGGTGCAAGACTAAAAACCATGTCGTTGCCTTCTTCTTGGTTTGCATGCCCATCATCAGCCCGAGTGGTGGCTGTCGTGTTGGTACTGGCCTTATCTTCTTGTTCAGAAAAAGGGGAAGACCAAGCATGTGGGGCTATCAAGCGTGAGCGGCTCGACCCAAGTTCTTCAGTACATCTGTTGCCCAATGCCGTTGAACCCACTTACCTAAGTGACCCGCCTACTTCTGGGCCACACCTGAGCGGGGCTCCGCCACAAGGCGAGGTCGACGAACCAATCAATCGGCCTTCCCAAGTAGCCATACTCGAACAAGGAGGGGTGCTCATTCAGTACCGCTTGCCCGCGGATAAATCGTTACTCGCAGTATTGGCCAATGGAACCTCAGTTGTCGTCGCACCCAATCCCAAATTATCTGCCTCGGTAGTTGCCACTGCTTGGTCGGTTAAACAGACCTGCACAAAGGTTGATGAGTCTGGCCTTCGGCGCTTTATCAAAGACCGCCCGATCGTGGGCCTTTCTCACGAATAAGTTCGCCTCTTGCATCAATTCCACTCACATGGGAGTCTCCAGGGATGGATCTCATCGAATCATTTCGCAGGGCCGTTGAACAAAGTGGAATCATTGTTGCGGGCGTAAAACCCGATCAGCTAGACCTGCCAACCCCATGTGACGAATTCGACGTCAGGGCATTGAGCAACCATATGATCGGCGGGCTTTTAATGTTCGATTCTGGTGCACGAGGAACATCCATTGAGATGGAATCGTTGACCCGTGATTTCACTGCCAGCGGCGCAACCGCTGAGTTCGACAAAGCAACAGCGATGCTCAATGAAACACTCGGCAAAGATGGTGTCCTCATGAGCAAGTGGGAACTTCCCTTTGCCACAATGCCCGGCATGATCGCCGCAGGCATAGGCATCATAGAAGCTGTTCAACATAGCTGGGACCTTGCGAAGGCCACTGGCCAGACTGCCTCGTTCGACTCTGAGTTAATCGAAATATGCATGCGCACGGCGAAGATGATGCCCGAGGAACAGGCTCGCAACGCTAACGTCTTCGGCCCCGAACAACCGGCCCCTCAAGGCGCTTCCCCAGCCGACGAACTAGCTGCATTCCTTGGACGAACCGTCTAGATGCGGAAAGTATATATACGACAAGGAAGCAATCATTGAGCCGTAGCGAAACCAACTACTGAGGGCCGGGACCTAAGCTGAGCCAAATGGACTGGGCGGCTTGGGAAATCGACACCGGATACTGGGACGCACTTGGCACATGGTGCGAACCACCTCAGCATTCGCTAGACGCAATCGCTAAAGCAATGGGCGCTGAAAGCGATCAATACCAGCCCCCATCTGGGCCGCCCATGTGGTTCGTAGAGGCGGGGCATGGTGAGTTTCTCCAAACTCCATGTGACCTCAGACTCGAAGACGGCACGACTCTCAACCGCATTGAGGCACTTCCCCCCGACGCACCTCTTGGATATCACGAACTTCACCCCCTCGACGGCGGGGCCATGACACGCCTCGTGATCAGTCCTCGTCGATGTCACCCTCACCATGAACACGCATGGGGATGGTCCACGCAGCTTTATGCAACACGATCACGCCAGAGCTGGGGTATTGGCGATTTGGGCGATCTCGCAACGCTTGGCAAATTGGCTGCAGGTCAGGGAGCGGGCATCATCGCAACCAACCCCCTGCATGCTTGCGGTCCCACAAATCCCCAACAGGCAAGCCCGTATTACCCCTCAAGTCGTCGCTATCGAAACCCTATTTACCTACATATCGAGAACGTTCCAGGTGCAGCTGGACTCGGCGACATTCTCACGACCGCCGCAAAAGCTGGCCAAGATCTAAATCAGATGCGCCAAATTGATCGCGACCAGGTATGGGCTCTGAAACGCGAAGTTCTCCTGCAATGTTTTATAGATACAAACGTCGCAGGCAACACCAGAAACAACCACGGCTTTGACCTCTATGTTGCACAAGAGGGCGAGGCGCTTGTTCAATATGCAACATATTGCGCAATTGCCGAGATCCACGGGAACGACTGGCGCCACTGGCCCAGTTCGCTTCGCAGCCCCAATAGCGAATCCGTCACTCATCTCTATCTAGAACTTGGTGAATCGGTCCGATTTCATTCCTGGCTTCAATGGCAACTCGACGAACAACTTGGCAAAGCAGGCGGAGAGTTGTCGATTATGGGAGACCTGGCCATTGGCGTTGACCCAGGCGGTGCCGATGCATGGGCGTGGCAGGACCTACTCGCTCTTGACATAAACGTGGGAGCACCACCTGACAAGTTCAATACACAGGGACAAAACTGGGGCCTACCGCCATTTATCCCCCATAAACTCCGCGCCGCCTCTTATGAGCCGTTTATCGAAACGCTTAGATCAGCTTTTCGCCATGTTGGGGGCCTACGCATCGATCATGTTATGGGCTTGTTTCGGCTTTTTTGGATTCCATCTGGCGGAGACGCCTCGCAAGGCTCCTTCATTCGCTACCCCGCCTCAGAATTGCTTGACCTGGTTGCCCTCGAAAGTCACCGTGCTCATGCCTTTGTGGTGGGTGAAGATTTGGGCACCGTGGAAGATGAAGTAAGGGTAGAACTCGCCGAACGCAACATCTTGTCTTATCGCCTGTTCTGGTTCGAAACAGGGCCCATCTCGGAGTACCCCGAACAGGCACTTACTGCAATGACCACACATGATTTACCAACAGTGGCTGGACGATGGACCGGCAAAGACCTCGAAACCCAACACGAACTTGGCCTGTTTCCAAACGAGCAGGGTGAACGGGATATCAATCACAAACTCGCCGAGCTAGTTGATTGCCCGGCCAACACCTCGCCAATTGAAGTAGCCGCTCGCGCCTATGCCGCCCTGACTTGTGCCCCATCACAACTCGTCGTAGCTACCCTCGACGATGCCCTTGGCGTTATCGAACGTCCAAACATGCCTGGCACCATTGACCAATGGCCCAACTGGTCACTGGCCCTACCCGTCCCAATAGAAGACTTCCCACAACACCCAGGGATACAAGCCATAGCTGAAGCACTGCACTTGAACAGATAACCTTTGACCCATGGTGATTATTGAACCCATGACCTTGTGGTTGGCTCAGACGAATGCTTGGATTGTGTCTGCTGATGGGCCAGGTGGTGAATGTGTATTAATTGATGCACCACCTGATGCGGAACCTCTGATAGCTCGTCTTGCCGAACTTGATCTTCGCCTTGTAGCTCTGCTGAGCACACATGGACACATTGATCACGTAGGTGGAATTGGCACGGTCGTTCGTGCACAAGACCACCCCGTGCCAGTCCACATTCATGACGATGATCGCCACATGTTGCTCGACCCGATTGCTGCCGCTGGCAAGATGGGTGACTTTCTCGGCGGCATGGATCTAAAAGCGCCCGAGATTATCGAAGGTCTCGATGATGGAACCAAGGTGTCGGGTGCTGGAATGACTTTTACCAGTCTGCACACTCCTGGACACACGCAAGGTTCGGTCTGTCTTCAGCTTGAGATAGAAGGGGCCCCACCCATTCTCTTCAGCGGGGACCATCTTTTTGCTGGCTCAATTGGGCGCACCGACCTGCCTGGCGGATCGTTCGAGCAGCTCATGGTTTCGATGGCAGAAAAGATATTTCCGCTAGATGACGAAACCCACATTCTTCCCGGCCATGGCCCTGCCACAAAGCTGGGTCACGAGCGACAGTTCAATCCATTTCTCATTGATCTCGCTCAGGATATGGGATCTGAAACTAGCGGCTTAATTTAAGTCATCCCTTCGATATGCCGACCATGTGGTCATGTGCCACTACGATCGGTCGAATGCTCCTGTAGCCCAACCGGCAGAGGCACGGTGCTCAAACCACCGCCAGTGTGGGTTCGAATCCCACCGGGAGCACGAATTTAAGGCTCGATGAAACCTCTTGAGCCGCGGCCGAGTCAGACATCTTCGACCGCAACCGAAAGGTCATAATGCTCGCGTTTACATTTCCAGGACAAGGTTCACAACGTCCCCAAATGGGGGCCCCGTGGGTTGATCATCCTTCGTGGGAACTCGTAGAAGAAGCTTCAGAGATCGCTGGCCGCGACATCTCGAAGTTGCTCCTCCAAGCCGACGCTGACGAGCTTCGACAAACCCGCAACGCCCAACTGACCACCTTTGCCTTGAGCCTGGTAGTCCTAGATGCCGTCGAGCGAGTGGGAGTAACACCTGGCCTATGCGCTGGCCACAGCCTTGGCGAATACACAGCGCTTACAGCCACAGGCGCTTTGTCCTTTGCTGACGGAGTTCGAGTGGTAGTTGCTCGTGGTGACGCAATGCAAGAGGCTGCCGATGACAGCCCAGGCACCATGGCCGCCATCTTGGGCCTAGACGATGACGATGCCGACGCAGCATGTCGACGAGCCGATGGCGATGTCTGGGTTGCCAACTTTAACGCTCCTGGTCAAGTAGTTATCGCCGGAGCCGTAGATGCTGTCGCTGCCGCTGGGGTTGTCGCCAAAGAACTGGGGGCAATAAAAGTGATGCCACTACCCGTTGGCGGTGCCTTCCACACACCATTCATGGCACCCGCACGTGACGAACTTAGAAAGGCAATCGCACAGGCAACCTTGCGTGATCCTGACGTTGCAGTCGTTGCCAACATCGATGCTCGTCTACACGGTGATGCAGAGGAATGGGCCGGGTTGTTGTCTGCACAACTCTGCAGCCCTGTCCGCTGGCGTCAATCGGTTCAAGTACTCGTTGACGAAGGCGTCACCACCTTTGTTGAACTAGGCCCCGGGTCGATCCTTACCGGCATGGTTAAGCGCATTGCGCCCGATGCAAAGCTTTCAACCATCGGCGTGCCCGATGACATCGACAAACTCCTCTCCATGTTGGCCAGTTCGTCTACTGGTGTGGCCGCCGTGCACGAAGGCGAGCACCTTTACATGACCGAACGCTTGGTCGTGAGTCCTTCTGCTGGAATTTTTGAGCCCGCAGAACGTTGGCGGAATCATCAACCCGATGCCCACATTGAAGTTGGCGAATTACTAGGTACGGTTAGCGGAGATGAGGTTCGCTCACGATTTTCTGGCGTCATCATGGGCTTAATCGCCATCGACGGTGAGCGAGTTACCGCTAGCCAACCCATTGCCTGGCTCCGTACGGCATGAGCGGCATTCGTATCATCGGGCTTGGCTCAGCCCTACCCGACAAGATCGTCACCAACGCCGACCTCGAGGAGCGCCTCGATACCAGCGATTCATGGATCAGCGAACGAACCGGCATCAGTGAACGCCGCATGGGCGGCACGACCTCGGGTCTAGCTATCGAAGCCGGGGCTGCTGCCATCGCCAATGCTGGCATCGACCCAACTGAAATCGATTTACTCATACTTGCCACCACTACTCCAGACCAACTCATGCCCGCCACAGCGTGCACAGTGCAACAAGAGTTGGGCCTATCTTGTGGAGCCTTTGACCTCAGCGCCGTCTGCTCTGGCTTTGTATACGCAACGGTGACCGCCGCTGGCATCATGGCCATTGGTGCTCGCAAAGCATTGGTTATTGGTAGCGAAGTGCTCAGCGGCATGATCGACCAAGAAGACCGCAACACTGTGATTCTTTTTGGTGACGGTGCTGGTGCGATGGTGCTTGAAACCATTGATGAGGGCCCGGGAGCACTATTGGGATGGGATCTAGGCTCAGATGGCAGTGCCAGGCATATTCTCTACACCGACCATGGGGGCTACATCCAGATGGACGGCAAAGAAGTATTCCGCAAAGCCGTGCGTGTACTGGTCGACTCAGCCAAACGTACGCTCGCAAAAGCCGGGCTTACTGTTGACGACATTGATCTCTTTGTTCCCCATCAGGCCAACATTCGTATCATCAGTGCCGCAGCCGATCGACTGGGCATTCCAATGGAAAAAACCATGACCAATCTTGACCTAGTAGGAAATACTTCCTCGGCATCTATTCCTCTCGCATTGGTCGACGCAAATGCCCAAGGTCGCCTTCAAGATGGAAATACCGTTCTTGTAGCCGGGTTCGGTGCAGGCATGACCTGGGCCAGTGCGGCTCTAAAGTGGGGCCAATGAGCACAGAATCAAACGAACAGCCCCGCGTGGTGCTCATTACGGGCGGCAACCGAGGCATAGGGTTGGCTTGCGCTCGTGCTTTTGCCGCCCTTGGTGATCACGTAGCAGTCACCTATCGCTCTAAACCCCCAACTGACGATGGTGCAGATTTCATGGCAGTACGGTGTGATGTCACCTCTGCGGAAGACATAGACGCTGCTTTCAACGAGGTCGAACAACGCTTCGGGCGTGTTGATGTGGTGGTTGCCAACGCTGGTATCACCCAAGACGCCCTCACCATGCGAATGAGTGAAGATTCGTTCACAGAAGTGCTCGATGCGAACCTGACCGGAGCATTTCGCACCGCCAAACGTGCAATTGGACCAATGGTCAAGGCTCGTTCAGGACGACTTATCTTCATATCGTCGGTCGTTGCCCTTTCTGGTTCAGCAGGCCAAGCCAACTATGCGGCCTCTAAAGCGGGCCTTATTGGCCTAGCTCGATCGTTTGCTCGTGAGCTTGCATCACGAAATATCACCGCAAATGTCGTTGCGCCCGGCCCTGTTGAAACCGACATGACGGCAGCCCTCAGCGACACTCGCCAGAGTGAACTTGCAGCGGCTGTTCCCATAGGGCGCTTTGCAAGCGTCGATGAGATCGCTGCTGCTGTCACATTTCTTGCGTCGGCCCAAGCAGGTGCCATCACCGGTGCAGTATTGCCAGTCGATGGCGGCCTGGGCATGGGTCACTAGGCATAGGTCACTAGGAAAAATCTATTACCACCACGTCGACGAGATCCGTTGGCATCAATATTCAAGGAGAACAAGGAAATGTCTGAGGATAGATTTGAAATCTTCAAGAAATGCGCAGTTGAGGTACTTGCGGTCGAGCCCGACCAGATCACACGTGAAGCACGCTTTGGTGACGATCTCGACGCCGACAGCCTTGACCTCGTGGAGCTGGTCATGGCTCTCGAAGAAGCATTCGATGTAGAGGTACCCGAAGACGAACTTGAAGGCATCGAGACCGTGGGCCAGGCATTCGATCTGGTGACCTCAAAAATCTCGTGAACGGTCGTCGTGTAGCGGTAACGGGAATTGGTGTTCTGGCAAAATGCGGGGCAGGTACCGATGCTTTTTGGGATGGCCTGCTGAAAGACCCAGAACCCGGGCACCGTGCTATTGAAAACTTCGACCCGTCCCAATGGTTCGGCGTCAAAGACGCCCGTCGCACCGACCGGTTTGCTCAATTCGCCGTCGCTGCTGCTGACATGGCAATAAACGATGCTGGTGTCCTAACTGCTGACCTCGATCGCTCGGGTGTTCTCATTGGCACCGGAGTAGGTGGCCTGCACACGCTGGAAGAACAAATCGTCCTCCGTCACGAAAAAGGCGTTGGACGGGTATCGCCTTTTCTTATCCCATTAATGATGTGTAATGCAGGGGCAGCTGCCGTTTCTATGCGCTTTGGATGGCGAGGACCCTGTGAAACCACCGTCACTGCATGTGCTGCGAGCACCCACGCCATTGGCAACGCTGCTCGCCTCATCGCCATGGGAACTTGCGATGCCGTCATGACTGGTGGTTCTGAAGCGGCAATAACCATTACTGGCGTTGCGGGGTTCAACAACATGACTGCTTTGTCATCGTCGGGCATCTCACGACCATTCGATGCTGAGCGTGATGGCTTTGTTATGGCCGAGGCTGCTGGGGTTCTAGTTCTCGAGGAAATGGAGATGGCTCTGGCCCGCGGTGCTCGCATCTATGGAGAAGTGCTTGGTGCGGCCAGCACTGCAGATGCCCATCACATCACTGCCCCATCACCTGATGGTTCTGGTGCCATTCGTTGCATGGAGCTTGCCCTTGCCGATGCTGGAATCAGCGCTAGCGATATTGGCCAGATCAATGCCCATGGCACCTCAACACCGCTAAATGATGCAGCTGAGGCAGCGGCAATAACCAAGGTGTTTGGCGCAAATGGGCCGCCAGTGGTTTCCACAAAGGGAGTTACGGGCCATGCACTTGGTGCAGCAGGCGCAATCGAAGCCGCTGCGGTGCTGTTGTCATTTGATCGCAAGCTCATTCCGCCCACAGCTGGCCTAAAAAATCTTGACCCGGCAATCACGATAGATGTCGTTCGTGATTCTCCTCGTGCATGGGAACCAAAGCCCACCCTCTCAAATAGCTTTGGTTTCGGTGGCCACAACGGCTGCCTGATCTTCGCCCCGCCCGGGTTCTAATGCTCCAAGGAATAGACACATTAATTGTACCCAGCGCAGCACTGGCGGGTAGCCAAAACGGGTGAAATCAGCTATTCGCAGCCGTAGGTAGGTCGGCGAATACGAACAAGAGGTCGGCCTCGCAGGCTGTTTCGCCGTTGACAGTGGCTTTCCCGTGTCCCTTGCCTGCGCGAGCGGAAAGCCGTCCGAGTTGTACCTCAAGTTCAAGAGTGTCACCGGGGCCCACCTGGCGACGAAAGCGTGCCGCATCGATACCTCCGAAAAGCGGAAGTTTTTTGGCAAAACGTTCGTCGGCCAAAACGGCACAGGCCCCAAGTTGAGCCAGTGACTCGATCATTAAAACCCCTGGGAGTGTGGGTATGCCTGGAAAATGTCCAGCAAAGAAGGGTTCATCGCCTGTTAAGCGCCATAGACCGGAGCCACTTTGTCCAGCAACCAGCTCTGTCACTTCGTCTATGAGTAGAAATGGCTCACGGTGAGGAATGAGCGTTTTGGGGTCGATGTTTGCCACAGTTAGGACTCCAGCGCCTTTAGAAGTTTGATCGGCGTGTCTTTTGGCGAAATCTTGTACCAGACCTCCGCAAGCTTGGCCTTCTCATCAATCAAGAAAGCAGAGCGAACTATTCCCATGTAACTCTTCCCATACATTTTGCGTTCGCCCCAAGCGCCATAAGCATCGGCGACCGCATGATCGGGATCAGAAAGAAGTGAAAAACCAAGCGAATACTTCTTGTCGAAACCAGCAAGAGCCGCTTGCTTGTCAGGACTAATTCCCAGGACTACTACGCCATCTCTCAGGTCGACAAGCGCATCACGCAAGCCACAAGCCTGGGTGGTGCAGCCAGGAGTGTCGGCCTTTGGATAAAAATAAACGAGAACCTTGTTTCCCTTCAGACCTTTCAAGGTGACCAAATCACCGTTTTGATCGGTTAGAGAAAAAGCAGGGGCAGCATTGCCAACTTCAAGCATGAGGAAAACCTAGCCCCTCATGACCCGAGCGAGAAGCCGATCGGAGCCACAAGCAGGCTGGTTCCCTCACGTTCTTAATCTGTTGAGGCTCTCTCTACGGAGCGGTTTCCTTGCCAGCAGCAATGGCCTTGAGCTTGGAGCCAGCCGAAATCTTGACCGCATTGGTTGCTGGTACCTGGATTGGTGCGCCAGTTTGTGGGTTGCGGGCGGTACGAGCTGCACGATGTGTTTGCTCGAACGAGATGAACCCTGGAATGGTGATCTTCTCATCACCCTTCGCCACCGTGCTGGCGACTACCTCGAACAGACCCTTGAGTGCGGCATCAACATCGCTGCCGGCTACGCCAGAACGCTTGCTAATTGCCTCGATGAGCTCCGTACGGTTCATGTGCCTCCTCAGGTCAGACAGGGGTGGTTCCCCTGAATACTGCGACCACGCGAGTCGAATGAACGCTTCATGTCAAGCATTTCGAAAAAACTCGTCACCAAACGAATACGCAACGTGTGGGAGTCAGTGGCCCTGGCTATGTGCCCAGCCTTTAACCGAAACGCCTAAACCACCACAAAGGGTCTCTGGCATGGGCGTGAAAATGATCTGGAATCTGGCGCATCGTTCGGTCGATCTTGTAGCCGTCATCTCCGAAACGAGCAGTAGCCACCTCATTGAGTCGCTCAATCATGTACGCGACCTCGTCTTCGGGAGGTTCGGCTCCGTGATGTGCCCAGACCACCATTGGAACGTCACATACCTCACAATCGGCTACCCAACAACGCTCATCTTCGTAATGCCATGGAGTCATCCGAGCTGCTTCACATAGCTCGCACTGCTCCGGCTCAGGCATTATCCAGGGCGGTACGTAGTTCACTAATGAAACTTGCCGCACCCTCCGGGCCAGCACCATCTAGCAAACGCCGCACCAGGGCCGACCCGACAATCACACCATCGGCTTCTGCGCAGGCTTCGACGGCTTGGGCAGGAGTTGAGACACCAAAGCCAATCAACACAGGTTTGTCAGTTATTGCCTTAAAGCGTTTGCCCATGGTTGAAGCCGAAATGGCTACTCCCCCGCGCTCGCCTGTTACCCCCATAAGACCAACGGCATAAACGAAACCTCGTGAACGAGTCGCTATCTGGACCAAACGATCGTCTGGTGTGACGGGAGCGGCAAGCAAAATTGCCTCTATGCCAGCAGCGGCGGCTTCACTCTCCCAGCTCACCGACTCTTCAAGAGGCAGGTCAGGAAGAATGGCTCCACTAATTCCGGCAGCTGCGAGTGAGGAAGCAAATCGAAGTTCGCCCATGTGAAAAGCAAGGTTGTAATAGGTCATCACGATGAGAGGCACCGAACCCACGTCGAGTCCGGTGATGTCATCGAGAATACTCAACGGGGTTGCTCCGCTCGCTAGAGCTGCCGCCGATGCCTCTTGAATAGTGGGGCCGTCCATTACCGGATCAGAAAATGGAATACCGATCTCAATTGCATCGGCCCCAGCGGCGGCAAGGGCTGGGAGAACCTGCTGCCAGTCTTGCCCCAAACCCCCGGTCACATAGGGGACCAGAAGTTTCTTGCCGGCATCTCGTTTAGCTCGCAAGGTGACTTCAACCGAAGGGTTCATTTCTTCAACATCTCCATCACCTGGGCAGCATCTTTGTCGCCACGTCCACACAAATTGATGAGCACCGTTGACCCAAGAGGAATGGACTTGCCGGCTTCACGCTCAACCCATGCAACGGCATGTGCTGGCTCTAGAGCGGCGATGATTCCCTCGCTGCGACTTAACAGCTGAAATGCCTCTAGTACCTCTGCGTCAGAAACCATTGTGTATTCGGCTCTGCCAATTTCAGCCAAGTGAGCGTGTTCCGGACCTACGCCTGGATAATCAAGGCCAGCAGAAATCGAATGAGCCTCGCTCACCTGGCCATATTCGTCTTGTAGAAGCAGGCTCTTAGAACCGTGCACCACACCGGGCGTCCCGCGACCAATAGCAGCGCCTCCATCGGGTTGTACTCCAATGAGTCGAGCATCGGTGTCGGCAAAACCAGCGAAAATGCCCGCAGCGTTCGAGCCGCCACCCACGCAAGCAACCACGAAGTCTGGAACGCCTCCAATCTTGGTCTGGCACTGCGCATATGCCTCATCGCCAATTATCCGTTGGAACTCACGCACCATCCACGGGTAGGGGTGCGGACCCATGACCGAGCCAAGGCAGTAATGCGTGGTCTCGACCGAGGCCACCCAATCACGCATAGCTTCGTTGATGGCGTCTTTGAGGGTGCGACTTCCTGACGAAACAGGTCGCACCTCAGCGCCAAGCAAGTTCATACGAAACACGTTGAGGGCTTGGCGCTCGACGTCTACCTCACCCATATAGACCACACACTCAAGGCCAAACACCGCTGCTGCTGTTGCAGTGGCAACCCCGTGTTGGCCAGCTCCCGTCTCGGCTATGACTCGCCGCTTGCCCATGCGGCGAGCGAGTAGAGCCTGGCCCAAAACATTGTTGATCTTGTGGGAACCGGTGTGGTTCAACTCGTCACGCTTGAGCAAAACCCTTACCCCTAAGCGCTCTGACATATTCCGAGCTTCAGTAAGTGGCGAAGGGCGACCGGCATATTCGCTCAATAGAGTGTCGAGTTCGGCTCGAAACTCATGGTCTGTCCAAGCGGAACGAAACGCGACATCAAGTTCTTTGCAAGCGGGTATTAGCGATTCAGGAATGAACTGGCCACCGAAGTCACCAAAACGCCCATCATCACTAGGTGTATCCATGATGGAACGAGACATAGTCAATCGTCCTCCTGCCAGTCGTAGGGGCCTTCAGTGTCGTGGGTACCAAAATCATGACCATCTCGTCTATCTGACTCAGAATTGTCGCCAGACTCCGTAGAACGTGCAGCTGCAATAAATGCTCGAAGCTTGCGTGGATCTTTACGGCCAGGCTTTGCCTCCACACCACTCGATACATCAACCCCCCACGGATGCACTCGATTAATGGCGCCAAACACGTTCTCGGGCGTCAGCCCACCTGCGAGCATTAGGCGCTGCGAGCCAGGAATCTCTCCCGCAAGTGCCCAGTCAAATACTTCACCTGAACCAGGACTTACTCCATCGACAAGAATCACGTCAGCACCATAAAGGTCTGCTTTTGCAACAGCAGGGTCGCCTGCAGCAAAGGCCCGAAACACAACGGGAACGCGCTCTTTTACCCACCGAGTCTGATCGGGAGTTTCGCGACCATGGAGCTGTGCGACACGCAGGCCAACTTGGCCAACAATCTCAACCACCCGAGCAGGTAATTCATCACGAAAGACACCTACCGTGAGCACCTCAGGGGGGAGACGACGAACAATGTCACGCACAATCTGGGGCGCAATTTGGCGAGTTGAAGGTGCAAAAACAAAACCGACCGCATCGGCTCCCATCGCAATGGCCAACAGGGCATCTTCTTCGTTGGTGATCCCACAAATCTTGACGAACACTCAAGTGCCCCCGGATTCAACACCAGAGCCATCACGCAATGCGTCAAGAGCCGAGGCTGGGTCATCGCTCGTCACAAGTGACTCGCCAACCAGCACAGCGTCATAGCCTGCCGCACCAAGATGCATAGCGTCCTCAGCGCCTCTAACGCCCGATTCAGCAACCTTGATTACGTCATCTGGAAACTCAGGGGCTAAGCGAATGGCAAGAGTGCGGTCAATCTCAAAGGTCGTGAGATCGCGCTGATTAACCCCTATCAATTTGGCCCCACAGGCCAATGCCCGTTCGAGTTCACCAAGGTCATGCACCTCCACGAGAGCCGCCATGCCAAGGCCAGTAGCCAGCTCGTGGAAACGCGCTAACTCGTGGTCATCAAGGGCTGCCACGATTAGCAATATTGCATCGGCACCCATGATGCGGGCATCGGCAATATTGCGCTCATCAACCGTGAAGTCTTTGCGCAAAACCGGCAAGTGACACGAGTTACGAGCCGCACGCAGATCATCGGCGGAGCCTCCGAAAAACTCCTCGTCGGTGAGAACTGACAAACATGCGGCGCCACCAGCCTCGTAAGCCTTAGCCATATCACCTGGTACTAGATCAATGGCGAGTTCACCTCGAGAAGGCGAGCGTCTTTTTATTTCGGCTATAACCGCAAGGTCTTCGTCGGTGGTGAGTGCGCTGGCAAATGGGCGCGTCAGAGCAACCGTCTCTGCTTGGCCCACCAGGCTCGACAGGTCACGTTCGTCGCGTAAGGCAGCCTTACGGTGCGCGTCAAGAATGCGATCGAGATACATAGCCACCCTGGAGCCTAGCCAGCTAGTGTCAGCCCGCAGCGCTTAGTGCCCACGGCCCTTAAAGTCTGAAAAGACTGGGCTTATACCTGGATGCCCTTCGCTGAAACGAGCGTGGCCATGGTGATCTCTGGTGGAGCACCCAGCACCGACGCCATTGCCGCTCCGGCGGCCTTCATTGCTTCGCTCCCCATATGCGCAGCAACTGCATCGCCGTCGCTATAGACCTCATAAACGCGCACCACATCTGGCTCGCTCTCAGAGACATGCAAAATATAAAGCTCTGTTCCAGCCTCTTGTTCAACCGGTCCAAGCATGGAGCTCAGTCCAGCCAACAACTCGTCACCTTTGCCTGGCTGGGCAGTGAGCTTGGCGAAAATTGCAGTCTTTGGCATGGTTCTCCCTGATAGATGATCGTCTAGTAAACACCCTATTCCATCAGCCCTCATCGCGTTTTGAAAAGTTCAAAGCCAACAGCGGCACGGCTAAAAATCCTGCTATAGCTACTCCAAATATCACGAGAGCCCCTTTAAATAGAGGCGCTGAGTTCAGCAATAACGCGAATAGCAACATCAACACCCCCAACATGACCGCCCCTACTGGTGCCATCATCACAAATCTCCGTCTTGCAAGTACATCTTCAGGTTCGACTCGATAAGGAATATCGACCATGGTCAAAGGGTCTGGGTCGTCATCTCCTGCATCGAAGGGGATAAACGGGGTGTTAGTGCTGAGGTGCAAACCGAGCGACTCGTCATAACGACGACGACTTTCGACATCTCCCAAGACGCTCCATGCCTCATTGACTTCACGCATACGTGCCTCTGCGTCCGCTCGTTCCTTGGGGCTAGCCGATACAAAAAAATCAGGGTGATGACGTCGGGCAAGGCGCACATAAGCCTGGTGCACCTCGTCGCCCTGGGCCTTTACCTCAACGCCCAAAACCTCATAGTGATTCATGTGCCCGTAGTCGTTGTCGTTGAGATGGACGTTGAAGGAGACGTTGAAGGAGACGGTCCGCTTGTAGGGCTGCACTCGGGTACAGCGAGAGGGAAGGTCTCGTTATTGAACACCACGCCGATGGCCTGAACCCCTGGTGCACCACAGACCAGTCGGTATGTCGCTCGCCCGCCTGAATCACTGATTGTGCTGCCTGATTGCAATGCCCAGCGCCCAGTGGCAACGAGTCTCCATGTGGCGTTGGCTTGAGGAATCGTTTGAACGACTCCTTCCTTGTCGACCTGGCGACGAGAGAGACGCACCACGAGACCAACGGGCTGGTTGACGACCGGAGGGTCGGGCGCAACCACTGCTTCTGCCCTAATTTTTCCAATCGACTCGACCTTTAATTCGAGTGGAGCCAGACCATCGCCAGTCGATGGAACAAAGACCAGTTGTGGTTCTGCTTGAGCAAGATCAGGAACAAGCCATGCCCTTATGCGATAGCGGCCGCCGATGATGTTGGCGGCCTCCCATGCTCCATCAGCCCCCGCGTTAACGAAACCAGAAACTACGGCATCGTCCACTAGGCGCTCGATGCCAACAACGGCATTGGCAACTGGGCCATTCGGACCGACAACTACACCACTGAATCGAGCCGTCCCTGGAGTCAAGGCTGGATGGATCGTCGTGGTGGTACCTCGTGCCCCTAGAAGTTCAACTGATGCATAGTCGGGGGCAACTGTTGTCGGTGTTGTGTCGGTGCTTGCAGATTTTTCAGGAACGGGTAGTGGAGCGTAACCATCAGGCGTACTGCACCCAAGCAGTGCCGTACTCACCAGCATGACTAACGGCCAGGTCAATCGCTTGAAATACACAGCTCCACTCGCGCCTTCCATGTCTGAGTTGTCGGGTCAGGCCCATTCACGATTGCGACGCTGGGCACATTGACCTCTCGACGAACGTAGGCCAAAGCGACGCCCGCCGCACGCTTCGATGACCACGCGACGCTCGTCAACGAGCCCACGTCGGTATGTTCAACCACAAGCGCAGAACCAACCTTAGGAAGAGACTCCGCGCCAGACTCATCTGTCTCAATGATCACGAGCCGCAAAAGTCGGGGCACCTTATTGCCACGTGCATCAAGGCGGGCAACAAGTTCTTGTCCGGTATAACAACCCTTAGTAAAGCTCGCTGAACGTTCAACAACCCCGGCTTCAGCAGGGATGGTAGATGTAGAAAGTTCGCTTCCCATGCGAGGGACGCCGCCCTCAATACGCATTGCCTCATACTCAAATGGATCAAGTTTTGTAAAGGGTTCTAGATGTTCAATCGTCCCTTTCAAGACAGCTCGTGGCCCGAGCACGTCTATGCCCCCAACTCCTGGTATCTCCGCCACACCGGGCCAAAGCTCATTTGCTAGTGCCCACGACTTCACAGCATCGACATCAGGAGTGCGAACAGCTAACGCAAGCCAATCGTCAAGCACCTCAATAGTGCATTTAACCCGCAACTTAAATCGTTCCAAGCGTGCAACTACGGCCTCTGCCCAACCAGCATCAACGTCGAGCAGCAGTGTCTCATCATCTGTGCGAATAACGCGTAAATAGGCATCGACCTTGCCCTGAGGTGCTAGCAACAAAGAAAATGCTGAATCACCAACTGCCAAAGCTGCAATGTCTTGGCTCAACTGTCCCTGTAAATAACTAATCGCATCAGGTCCGCTGACTCTAAGCACATCGCGCTGAACCTCGGCCACAGCTATTGACGTGCTCATGGTGTCTCCGTGCTCATGTCACTCTCATTACGCATGCCGCTTTCCATGCGCATGCGCCGCGCTGCTGGGACGGCAGCCAACAGTGCGGCCGCCTTGTTTCTGCACTCCAGCGCCTCTTCCGATGCAATACTGTCGGCCACAATGCCCGCTCCCGCTTGAACACAAGCCTTATTTCCAACAATCACCATTGTCCGAATCGCAATGGCGGTGTCGAGGTTTCCAGAAAAGTCGATATAGCCAACAACACCTGCGTACGGACCTCGCTTAACTGGCTCAAGGTCATCGATGATCTCCATGGCGCGGACCTTTGGTGCCCCCGAAACTGTTCCCGCTGGAAATGTTGCACGCAGCACATCTATTGGTCCAAGACCATCACGCAGTTGGCCCGAAACTTGTGACGTTATGTGCATGACGTGGCTGTAGCGCTCAAGGGTCATCAGCTCATCCATCTGCTCTGTTCCAAACTCAACCACACGACCAACGTCGTTTCTAGCCAAGTCAACCAACATGACATGTTCAGCTCGTTCCTTGGGGTGTTCAATCAATTCTCCCGCCAGACGGCGATCGTCTTGGTCGGTTGCACCTCGTCTGCGCGTGCCAGCAATAGGTCGAGAGATCACTCGCTTATCAAGCACCTGAACCATGGGTTCGGGTGACGAACCCACAAGCGTCACATCATGATTGCGCAAGAAATACATGTATGGACTGGGGTTCACCTGACGCAGCACTCGATAGACAGCAAACGGGTCAGCGTCCAGGTCGAAGTCAAACCGCTGAGACAACACCACCTGGAAAATATCCCCATCGAGAATGTGCTCTTTTGCTACCGCTACTGCCTGTTCCCAGGCAGTAGTCGACATCGATGACTGCACATCGGGAAGGGCGTCGTTTCCCGTTGGAGGGTCGACCACGGGTTCTTCCATCGCCCTTGCTCCGTCTGCGGCAAGCTCATCAAGATGCTCTATTGCTTGGTCGTACAACTCATCAAGCTCGGCATCACTGGACTCGCGCGACCCTCCTGGCACAAGCACGTCATCGATGAGTACGTTGTCGATGAGTACGACGCGCTGACGCCAGTGGTCAAAGACCGCAAGCTGGCCGATGATCGAAAGCACCGCATCAGGAAGTCCCTGATCGTCGGCGGGCGCGTTGGTTAGCTGTTCAATCTCTCGCACCACGTCGTAACCCAAATAGCCCACGAGACCACCATGAAGCGGGGGAAGCTCGTCTATAACCGGCGAGCGATAATGAGCCAAAAGAGCCTCGGCAGCTGCCAGAACACCTTGATCTCTTGGCATCGAATCAGGGACCGTGCCTTCTACCGTAAGGCTGGCTCCCCTAGCGGTGATAGTGGCTCGTGGATTACGGCCAACAAACGAGAAGCGACTCCAACGTTCACCGTGATCAACCGATTCAAGAAGAAAACCTAAACCATCGCCAACAACACGCTGAAAGGCCGCAACAGGTGTGATCAGATCACCAAGCACCTCGCGCCACACGGGCACCACTGCATGATTACGAGCAAGTGCACGAAAGCCTTCCCGATCAGGTTGATACACGATTAACTTGCGCCGGGAGCCGTCGGGTTAAGAAACGAACGGTAGAAACAAGAGTGCTCGCCGGTGTGGCAAGCCCCCTTGCCCTCTTGTTCTACGACGAACAACAACGTGTCGCCGTCACAGTCGTAATAAGCCTCACGAACCCACTGACGATCGCCAGACGTGTCACCTTTAGCCCACTCTTCTTGGCGGGAACGGCTCCAAAAAACTGTACGGCCCTCGGCAAAGGTGCGACGCAATGTGGCGGCATTCATCCAGGCCATCATCAATATCTGTCCGCCGTCTTGTTCTTGAACAATCACAGGAACAAGACCGTTGTCATCAAACTTGACCTTTTCTAGATCTTCGTCGCTGACCGTGAGGGGGAGGGTTTCAGACATGACCCTCATGCTAGCCCGCCCATTTATTACGACCGCCGTAGTGAGATTCCACAACACAAGGAGGACACCACGAATATTGGGGCCCTCTGGCTACAAATAAAGGCCGGTGTTGGTTTCGTCTAGGCGTTCGGAAGCAACTGCGTGAATGTCACGCTCACGCAAGATGAGGTACTCGTCTCCACGGACTTCCACTTCAAAGCGATCTTCAGGGTTGAATAAAACGTGATCGCCCATCTCGATGGCCCGTACATTTGGGCCCACTGCAACCACCTCTGCCCACGTAAGGCGCTTGCTCATCTGCGCAGTTGCGGGAATGAGAATGCCTGAGCGAGAGCGGCGTTCGCCTTCTGACTGAGGAATCTGAACGAGCACGCGATCGGCGAGCATCTTGATTGGCTGTTTGTCTTGTTGCTCCACAACCTTGACGGTATCGCCTTGTCGCTTTGACGCGACCATCCAAGGATTACGGCTCGACGGTAACCTTTTGGCTCACAGGGGAGACCTCCGGTGAAGACAGAACTGTTGCGATCATCTCGTACTCCCCCGGAGGCACCGTTAGCTTGGTCCCATCCAACTCATAAACCAACGAGTCAGCAGTAGGAATCGACTCGGTACTAATTACCTGAATAAACGTTCGCTGTGCGCTCCAGCGATAGACCTCGCTGCCATCTGCGGCCAACAAAACCACCTCGCCCCTTTGCCCAGAAGAAAAGTTAAGGGTCGCATCTACGCCATCATTCGAGACGGTTAAATACCAAACCGGAGTAGAACCAGTACGCAGTGGTTGATCAAACTTAACGGCAAGCGAAACGCCCCCACCTGGCACTGGTTGTGATTGGCCCAGGGTCACAGTTGTAGTGGGAGCTAACGAGTTGATGACGGGCTCAGTGCCACAACCAACTGTCGAGAGCCCAAGACCGAGAATCACGGCAATCGTTGTCACAAGAAGACGGCTATGCCAGCGAGTCATAATCATGGCCGAACAGCCACGCCAGCGTCAGCCATTGCCTGTTTGGCTTGTCCAACGGTGAACTCACCAAAGTGGAAAATAGAGGCAGCCAATACGGCATCGGCTTCGCCTTTAATCACACCGTCAACCAAGTGTTCAAGAGTTCCCACTCCCCCGCTTGCAATAACAGGAACCCCACAAGCCCGAGTGACTGCACGAGTCAGCTCAAGATCAAACCCGTCACGGGTGCCATCACGATCCATTGAAGTTAGCAATATCTCTCCTGCTCCAAGTCGCTCCACTTCGCACGCCCAAACTAAGGCGTCAATACCCGTAGGTGTGCGACCACCATGAACAAAGACCTCAAACATACTGTCGGCACCTTGCTTGTCATTGTTACGTTTGGCATCTATTGCAACCACGACACATTGGGCTCCAAACTCGGCTGCCAACTCTCTGATTAACTCGGGGCGCTCAACTGCGGCGGTGTTAACGCCAACCTTGTCTGCTCCTGCACGCAGAAGCCTGCGAGCGTCATCGACCGATCGCACTCCCCCGCCAACGGTCAGCGGAATAAACACTTGCTCGGCTGCACGAGTGACCACATCGACCATCGTTTCTCGATTACTCGACGATGCAGTGATGTCTAGGAACACCACCTCATCTGCCCCCTGTTCGTCATAACGAGCGGCGAGCTCAACGGGGTCGCCAGCGTCGCGCAAGCCCACAAAATGAACGCCCTTAACTACTCGACCGTTATCAACATCTAAACAAGGAATTACCCGAGCAGTTCTCATTACTTCTAACCCTACCGTTATGCCGCTTACAGATATTCCCATGTGTACATATACATATACATATACATATATACATACACATGTTAGGATAGAGGCATGGCATTGACTCATCGACTTCAGGTGCTGCTGGACGAAGAACGCTATTTACGCCTCGAACAACTTGCTAGCTCTGGGGGAATCTCGATTGGATCGTTGGTGCGCGAAGCCATTGACCGTTCATTTCCAAACGCTGAAATCAATCGACGACAGGCTGCCGACGCCATCCTTAATGCCTCGCCAATGCCGGTTGATGACTGGGCGACCATGAAGGGCCAGATGCTCGCAGAGATGAACGGCTCAAACGACTTGCTTGCCGACTGATGAGTCGGTTTCTATACGACACGGCAATCTTCATTTATGCGGCTGGAAGCGACCACCCCTACCGGAACCCTTGTCGTGAGCTAGTTGAACTTCAAGGTGCTGGAACAATTGCAGGAGAGGTCAGTGTTGAGTTGCTGCAAGAACTTGCACACGTAAGGGCCCGACGAACCAATGACCGCTCACTCTCGACAAGCTTCGTGCGCAGTGTCGCAAACCTTTGTGTTGTCCATGACCTCACATCAAACGATATGCAACTGGCCCTCAACCTTTTCGAAGCTCATTCTGAACTCGATATGCGTGACGCTGCCCATGCTGCAACTGCATTAAATCGGGACATTGACGCCATTGTCAGTCCTGATCGTGCCTTCGATGCCATCAAAGACCTGGGGCGCATAGACCCCCTCGATGCTCCTAAACTCCTTCGTTAATAATTACGCGTTAAGAACGAGCAATCACTCCGGGCACTCCAAGGGCGTCGGCAACCGTGAAGCGGCCTTCGTAGATTGCTTTGCCAACGATGGCTCCTGCGAGGTGGCGTCCGCTTCGGGTCAGGCCCGCTAAGGCCTCAAGGTCAGCAAGGGTGCCGACTCCCCCACTGGCAATGACATCAATCTCGGTTCCGGCGAGAACTAGGCCAAGTCCTTCGAGATCAGGCCCGACAAGAGTGCCGTCTCGGCTGATCTCGGTAACGACTACAGCCGCAACACCCGCTTCGGCGAAACGTGGAAGTACCCCAGCCATGATGTCAACCATGGTGGTGCCCGAAGCCTCGGTCCAGCCTCGAACCGCTACTTCACCCACGCGTGAATCAAGTCCGACGGCGACGCCCCCGGGGTGACGTTTTGCAACACGCTCGACAAACTCGGGGTCTTCCATTGCGGCAGTACCAATAACAACCCTGGTGACCCCTGCATCAAAGAGCGCCTCGGCTGCCTCTTCATCGCGCACGCCTCCGCCACTTTGCACACGCACGCCAACTGAAGCCATCGCAGCAGCGACGCTTGCGACTGCTGGGCGGTTAGTAGGTGCCCCCGTACGAGCAGCGTCGAGATCAACAATGTGCACCCACGGCGCTCCAGCATCAGCGAAAGCGCTCGCAAGTGCAACGGGGTCGTCTCCATAAATCGTCTCTTGTCCGTAATCACCCTGGTGCAAACGGACACAACGTCCACCACGAAGATCAATCGCTGGATAAAGCTCCATACCCATCATTTCCGCCGCAGTGGTGCCATTGCTCCCACAAAATTAGCCAACAGAGCAAGGCCAGTCTTGCCTGATTTTTCTGGATGAAACTGCGTTGCCCACAACCTGTCCCGCTGCACCATTGCCGTCACTGCTCCCCCGTAGTCACACGTTGCCACGATCTCGTCGCGGTCGATGGGGTCGGGCGCATATGAATGGACGAAGTACAACCATGGCCGCTCTTCCATGCCATCAAGCAACGGGGAAGGCCCAACCCGGTCGAGCGCGTTCCATTGCATCTGCGGATGCTTTACGCCCTCTGGCAAACGACGGACCATTCCTGCCAACACGCCAGGTCCAGCCACTCCGGGGGTTTCGTCTGAACCCTCATAAAGCATTTGCATGCCAATACATATACCGAGAAAGGGTTTACCAGCCTCGATTGCATCAGTGGCGACTCGATCGAGACCGGTCTCGCGCAATGCCTCCATGCTGCGCCCAAAAGCACCAACGCCTGGAAGCACCACTGCATCAGCAGACGCGGCGAACTCAGCATCTGTTGTTAGGCGCGCGTCAGCACCAACATGTTGAAGTGCCTTTTGAGCCGAACGCAGATTGCCAATTCCATAATCAAGCACCGCAACAAGCGGAGCAGTCACAACGTCCACCTGCTCACAGCATTCCCTTTGTAGACGGAACGCCGACGCCCTCAACCCGCACGGCATCGCGCAAACACCGCGCCACGCCCTTGGCCGTGGCTTCGAGAATGTGATGAGTGTTGCGACCTTCTCGCATGCGAACGTGAAGCGTGATGCCAGCCGATGTGGCAAAGGACTGCCAAAAATGTTCAGCCATCTGTGGGTCAAACGGCGGGGTGCCCAGCGGCAACACCTCGCCGATCTCTACGTCATAAGCAACAAAAGGTCGCCCTGAAAGATCGAGCGCCACTTCAATCAGTGCTTCATCTAATGGATACGCCCCGCTCGCAAAACGACGGATGCCCGCCTTGTCTCCAAGAGCGTCACGAAAGGCCTCACCGAGTGCAATGCCCACATCTTCAACCGTGTGATGACTGTCGACTTCAAGATCGCCAGTGGCCTTAACCACCAAGTCGAAACCACCGTGTTTGCCGAGTTGGCTGACCAAATGATCAAAAAACGGCAAACCAGTATCAACCTCGGCGTGGTCAGAACCGTCAAGATCAAGAGATATCTCAATAGCTGTTTCTTTGGTCGAACGTGTGCGGGTTGCCTGTCGTGTCATGCCAAGCCTCATTTCAATACGTTTGTCAGAGTCGATTTAAGAGCAGATAAGAACGCATCACCTTCATCAGTCGTACCCACTGTTACCCGTAGGCATCCTTCGAGTCCTGGCCATGAACCGCAATCACGTACCAGTACTGAACGATCGACCAACCCTTGCCACACCATACGACCAAAGGCTTTACGAGCGGTGGCGCTGTCATCATCGCCAGCATTGGCAAGTGGTCGAAAGAGGATGAAGTTTGCACCCGATGTCCATTGCTCAATATCAAGTTTTCCCATTTCGGCAACTAAGCGTTCACGCTCGGCCACCAGTATTGCTACACGTTCAATCATCTCAGATTCAAAACGCAGCGCTACTCGTCCTGCTAATTGCTTTACGGCATCAAGGTGATAAGGCAAGACCACCTTTTCGAGTTCGGCAATCAACCAGGAGGGCCCAACCATGTAGCCCAGTCGAGCCGCCGCCATCGACCACGTCTTAGAAAAGGTGCGGGTAACGACCACTGACGAGTCATCATTGACGAGCTCTAACGCCGACCATTTGGCGAACTGTCCATAGGCCTCGTCGACAACAACCAAACCTGGGGCAAGGGCTACGACCTGTTTCACTTCGTCTGGTGAACAGACCGTGCCTGTGGGGTTGTTAGGTGAACACAAGAAAGTGATAGCCGGGCGCGACTCGTCCATGACTCGTCGCACTTCATCGAGGTCGAGAGAGAAGTCTGCGGAACGGTTGCCCATGACCACCTGCGTACCAGTGATGGCTGCAATCTGTGCGTGCATCAAATAGGTGGGCTGAAACAGCGCGGCGCAACGACCCGGCCCACCAAAGCCCAGACATAAGAGCTGGATAATCTCGTTTGAACCATTAGCCGCAAGGACTTGAGCTGGGTCAACCCCATGATGAGCAGCAATAGCAGCGATTAAATCGGTGGCGGCCCGATCGGGGTAACGGTTCCAATCAAGGTCGGCCATTTCAAGAGCCAATTGTTCACGAAAGGCTGCGGGAGGTGACTCTGGAGACTCATTCGTGTTGAGACGCACGGCCACATCAACCTGAGGCGAGTGATATCCCTCAAGCTCGATTAGGTCATCACGAGCAGCAAAAGGTTTTGACGAGGAAGCGCTCATGATGAAGCCTCCGAGTTGTCCAAAGCCGCTATGCGCATGCGAATAGAATCGCCATGAGCAATAAGGCCTTCCGCCGCGGCTAACACCTCAACGTGAGGGGCAACTCGTTGAAGCGCTTCTTGGTCAAGTGTCACCACGTGCACATGTTTAATGAAGTCGTCGACACGCAAGGCTCCAGAGAATCGAGCCGAACCAAACGTTGGCAGCACGTGGTTTGGCCCAGCTAAGTAGTCGCCCACAGAAGCCGGAGACCATGGACCACAAAAGACTGCACCAGCATGACGTACCAATGGCAACAACGATTCAGGCTCAGCACACAACAGTTCCAGGTGTTCAGGCGCAATTGCATTGGCAACCGCAATTGCTTGTTCGGGGCCATCGCAAATGACCGCATAACCGCCTTGCGAAAGCGTCGATTCAATATCTAAGCGACGAGGTGAAGCCTCGACAATGCGAGCCACTGCATCATTGACAGCATCAGCAACTGCTTCATCCCAAGTGATCAACCAAGCAAGGCCGTTCGGGCCATGTTCTGCTTGAACAACAACGTCAATGGCGGCAAAGTCAACAGATGTCGTGGCGTCGGCAATCACGACAACCTCAGAAGGGCCAGCGAACGATGAGGGAATACCGACCACTCCGGCAACCTCTCGTTTTGCGACGGCCACATAGACATTACCTGGGCCAACAATGACATCGACTGCCTTAATGCTTTCGGTGCCATAAGCCATAGCCGCAATGGCTTGAGCGCCGCCGACTCGATAGACCTCATCAACCCCCGCCAAACAAGCAGCGGCCAAAACCACGTCGGGCACGAGACCGTCTCGATCAGGCGGTACACACAGTGCTAACTCGTCAACGCCTGCAACCTTGGCTGGCAGTGCCGTCATCAACACAGTCGATGGATAGGCCGCTCGGCCACCTGGCACATATAGACCTGCCCGATCAACGGGACGATGAAGGTCGCGCACCTCAATTCCATCTCGCATGTGCACGACTTCTGGCGTGACCTGCGTCTTGTGATATCCCTCGATATTGGCTTTGGCGAGTTCAAGCGCTTGGCGCAATTCGGGAGCAATGGCATCAAGCGCTCGACGAAGTTCACTATCTGGCACCCGCAATTCGTCAATCGATGCCCCATCGAAACGCTTGGTGCAAGCACGAACTGCTGCATCTCCTCCAGTTCGCACCTCAGCAATGATTGCCTTCACCGCTTCAATGGGTTGTTCACCGCCAGGCGAAGGGCGCGGCAACAAAGCGACAAGGTCGCCGGTAACGCCACGAAGATCGAGCTTGTTCAACATGTAGTACACGATCTTACGGTGAGGCCGAGGCCCGCCCAGCGTTGTGAACATTTTGAATCATCAAACGGCGGTGTAAACCATTGCAATGCACCCTGGGTCACAGCTTTCCTCAATAGCCACCGTATTGACCGAGCTGACCACACGAATCAGCTTGATCGCAGAAACAATGTCGGGTTCGGGCAACGACGAATTAGCAACCACTCTCTTTGAGGTAGAACGCTCGTTGACATCGGCATGTCGTCGACTCGACAAGGTCGTTGAACGCATCACCTAACAGTTTGTGCTTGAACGCGGCAACGGCGCCCCATAGGACGCCGTTGCGAAAGCAAGTGACTTTGGCGGAAGCCGACCTTGCTTTGTTGTCAGATGGCGGGACCTGACCTAACAATAAAACCGCATAACAAGCAATATTGCACGCACATTTTCATGACAATTTCATGACAATTTGTGTAATCCCCCACAAATCACCCGAGGGAACCACCGAGCGTGTATCGATTGGGCTCGACGGTGACGACGCCAATGCCATGAGCTATTTCCCGTCCCTTTCTTTCGATGGGCGCTGGGTGGCGTTTGCCTCGATGGCGTCGAATCTTGTTGCCGGCGACACCAACGATGTGGCAGACGTTTTCGTCTACGACCGGGTGACTAACCGGACCGAGCGAATGTCGGTCTCATCGGCAGGAGAGCAGAGCGAGGAGGGCGGTTTCGAGGTGCTCGGCCCTTCGATCTCCGCCGATGGTCGCCATGTCTCCTTTGTGTCGCATGCCTCGAACTTGGTTCCAGGCGATACCAACAATGTTGAGGATGTGTTTGTTCACGACCACCAAACCGGCCGCACGCGTCGGGTGTCGGTTGATTCGATCGGTGCCGAATCCGACGGGCCGAGTGGTTTTCATGCAATTTCCGGTGACGGCAGCGTCGTCACGTTCGTCTCGGCTGCGTCGAACCTGGTCGACGATGACACGAATGGCGAAACGGACGTCTTCGCCCATGACCTAGATGCTGGCACCACCATCCGTGTGTCTCGGGGTCTCGGCGGCACCGAGGCGAATGGGACAAGTGAGATGCCGTCGATCTCGGGTGACGGCCGGACCGTGGCATTCACCTCGGCCGCCTCGAACCTCGTTCCCGACGACACGAACGGTTTCCCGGACACCTTCGCCGTGGACCTTCAGACCCAGGAGATGGAGCGGGTCTCGGTCGACTCCGATGGCATCGAGGCCGACGGGCCTTCATTGGGTATAAACAGCGACTTCTCGTTTGGCCCACGATTGTCGGGAGATGGCCGTCTGGTCGTTTTCGTTGCGGAGGCATGGCGAGAGGACGTGAGTCAGGACGTCGGTGTCTTTCTCCATGACCGTGGATCTGGCGCGACGGAGCGGGTTTCGACGTTTGCCGACCCTGAATTCCCAAGTCAGCTGGCCGGTTTTCCAGCCATCAACCACGACGGTCAACAGGTGGCATTTCTGACCGGGGTGGAGGGCTCGGATTTTGTCGACCGGCCGGAGATCTTCGTCCGCTACCGGGGTCTCGAAACAACCGAGCTCGTATCGGTGAACGCTACGGGCACCGAAGGACAGGGGCACGGCTTCATTCCAGCCATCGCCGAAGGTGGCCGGATCGTTGCCTTCATGTCGGAGGCGCCAAATCTTGTTCCCGGTGATGAGAACGGTGAGCTTGATGTGTTCGTCCGTGACCGCGATACCGGCACAACAGAACTAATTTCCGCTCGTCCCGACGGCCAGCCCGGTCGTGGTTACAGCGGGTTGCCGACAATCACACCTGACGGGCGTTTTGTGGCTTTTACCTCCAACGCACGCGATCTTCTCGACCCCGAACAGGAGCTCCCAAGTAACCACCAGCAGGTCTATTTTCGGAACCGTGAGACCGGTGTCACCGAGATCGTCTCGGCAGGAGCGGAGCCCGGGGACCGGCCGAGCTGGGCGCCGGCGCTGTCGGCCGATGGCCGATACGTGGCCTTCTATTCCAACGCCAGGAATCTTGTCGAGGGTGACACCAACGAGGACATCGATGTTTTCGTGGCGGACAGGCTGACGCATCGAATCGAACGGGTATCGGTGTCCTCACAAGGCATCGAAACGCCGCTCAACACCACGCATTCCGGGTGGACGTCATCATCCTGGATCCCTTCCATCTCGGCGGACGGCAACATCGTCACCTTTGCCTCCGAGGCATCGACACTGGTTCCAGACGACACCAACGACCGAGTCGACGTCTTTGCCCATGATCGACGTACTCATCAAACCGAACGGGTCTCGGTCTCCTCTGCTGGGGACCAGGGCGACGATCCGAGTCTCGCTCAGCTTCCCGTCTATTTCGAATACGCACAGAGCGGCGTTTCGAACGACGGGCGCTATGTCGCCTTCGCGTCGTTGGCGACCAACCTGGTCGAGGGTGACACGAATCTCATGCCCGATGTCTTCCTTCGGGACCGCGTGACGAACACCACCGAACGCCTGTCGGTGACACACGACAGCGGTGAAAGCAGCGGAATGTCGTTTCTACCAACGATCTCCGCCGATGGCCAACGTGTTGGCTTCACGTCGAGCGCGGACAATCTGGTTGAGGGCGACACGAACAATACGTACGATGTGTTCCTTTTTGACCGTTCCATCAAGAAGACCTGGCGTGTGTCGGTGAACTCCGACCTCGAACAGGGAAACGGCATGAGTGCCTTCGGGGCAATCTCGCCAGACGGGCACTCCGTGGCCTTTGCCTCGCTTGCCGACAATCTCGTTGCCCGTGACACCAACGGCAACGCTGACGTCTTTGTGCATGACTTCATCGGAGGCGGCGACGAATTCATTGATCGCCCTCCTGAGGAGCTCTTCGGCATTCGTGAATCTGGTGGTTATGCCAGTGACCCTGTCAACACCGCCACCGGCAACTTCACCACGGGCGAGATGGACCTTAGTTTTCCGACAAGCGGGCTTGATCTAACGCGCAGCTACAACGCTGGCAACAAGGCTGACGGGCCGTTTGGTCGTGGGTGGAGTCCGAGCTTCGCCGCGCATGTGCACGAGAACGCCGGGGGAACTCTCACCTTCGTCGATGCCGATGGCCGCATTGTGTCCTTCACGCCAAAGCCGCCGACTTCGGGCGGGCCCAACCCCATCGGGACCGACGGCTATGAACGTCCAGAAGAGATGTTTGCTGATCTCGTCAAGACAACAGATGGCACCTTTGAACTCCGATATTTCTCAGGTGAAACCTGGGTATTCAATGCCGATGGCCGACTGACCGCCACCCAGTCGTGGGACGACACCTCGGTGACCTTTGCCTATGACCCCAACGGAAAGCTTGTAAGCATTGCCGACTCGACCGGCCCAACTCTTTCCTTCACTTACACCGGTAATCACATCACCCGTGCTGAAGCTTCCGATGGTCGCGTCGTTTCCTACGGTTATGACGCAACAGGAAATCTTGTCTCTGTAGCCAACCCTGTTGGCGGGGTAACAACCTACAGTCACAACGCCGATGGACTCATCACAAAGATCACCGACCCCGATGGTCATGTGGTGCTCGAAAATAGCTATGACAGTCGCGATCGGGTGGCCAGCCAACGAATGGGCTCAGGTGCCACCGCAACCTTTGCTTATGACGATGCCACCGGTCGCACAACGGTCACAGATGCGACAACCGGAGTAGTTGTTACCTACTTGCATGACACCGAAGGTCGCCTCATTGGCATTATTGACCCCTATGGATTGAGCCTCGCCAAAACCTACGACGAAGACGGCAACCTAATTGGCGTAGTTGATCGTCTTGGGGCAGGTTCAAATCAAACCTTCGATGCACATGGCAACTTGTTATCCACCACTAGACCTGGCGGCGTCACCGAGACCTTCACCTATGACACGTTGGATCGTATTCTTGCCAGCACCGACGCGGCGGGAAACACCACAAGTTACGGCTATGACGGCAACGAGCGAGTGCCCTCACAGATCACAGATGCGAACGGAGCAGTCAGCCTCGTTGACGTGCGAAACGGGTTAATCGTCTCTCAAACCGACCCCGATGGAGTCACCATCACATTTGCCTACGACAGTGCTCGACGCTTGGTTTCTTCAGCCGATGAGGCTGGCAATGTAACCCATTATGGCTACGACGATGAGGGAAATGTCGTATCACTAACCTCTCCGCTGGGCCATGTGACATCGACAACATATAGCGCTGATGGTCAGGTGCTTAGCGAAACTGACCCGACCGGTGCAGTGACACGGTACGAGTATGCGGCGAATGGTGCACTACTAAAGACGATCGACCCCACAGGGGCAACTACTTCCATGGCCTATGACGCTGCGGGAAGATTGGCATCAGAGACCGATGCCAACGGAGCGGTGACGACCTACATATATGACGACCACAACAACCTGATTGAGCTTCGTTCGCCTGGCGGTGCAGTCACCAAGTCGACCTTCGACGCAATGGGCCGACTCCTAACCTCAACCGATGCAATGGGTGGCGTTACTAAGTTCGCCTACAACGGTGACGGCAGGCAGACCTCAGTAACGCATCCAACTGGGGCTGTCACATCTCGTACTCTTGATGTTCGAGGGCGTGAGATTGAATCGATTGATGCCCTCGGGCGGGTCACGAGAACTGAATACGACATCTTGGATCGCGCAATCAAGAGAACAGACCCATCTGGGGCGGTTTCGCAAACTATCTATGACTCAGTTGGCAATGTGGTCGAGTCGATTGATCCAATCGGTGCACGAACACAGGCACGATTTACCCCAGCGGGGCGTTTAGCAATAGCTATCGATCCGTTAGGCAACACCACCACCTACGGCTACGACAACCTCGGCCAACTCATTACGGTCGACGATCCGTTAGGCAACAAGGTGACCACCACATATGACGCTGATGGAAACGTGACGTCGGCAATAAGTCCATCGGGATTGATCGCCCGTTTCCGCTATGACGCAGCGGGCCGCCAAATTGAGCAACGCGACCCACGTGGCGGAGTCTCAAAAACAATCTATTCAGCTCGTGATGAGGTACTAGAGGAACAAGACCCCACGGGAGCAAGGAAGCGTTACGCCTATGACCCTGCCGGGAACATGATCAAAGCAATCGACCCAAACAACGGTGTCACCAGCTTCATATATGACCAAAGAGGAAATCGAGTCTCAATGACCGACCAGCAAGGAGCGGTCACAAAATATGAATATGACCTTGCAGGAAGGTTGGTCACCGAAACCGACCCTCTTGGACGAGCCTCAAGGTTCACTTATGACGCTCGTGGTTTGTTAACCAAAATACTTGACCCATCAGGGCGTAGCGAAACCTCTACCTTTGATGCTTCAGGACAATTACTGTCGCGAGTCTTTGGTGACAACAGTTCGGTTTCTTATACATATGACCAATCTGGACAGCGAACATCGATGACCGATGCAACCGGTGTCACCCGCTATCGCTATGACGCTCGTGGGTCACTAACAACCGTTACTCAACCCGACGGCAAGGCCGTCATCTCACGCTTTGACGCGTCGGGCAATCGTGTGGGTCTCACCTACCCAGATGGAAGCATCGCCACCTTCAGCTATGACAAAGCAAATCAACTGACGGGGTTATCTCACCCTCAGGCAGGAGCAGTCAGCTACAGCCTCGATGCTGAAAGTCGCCTAATCAAAGAAGCCTTACCTGATGGCTCCACCCGCTCATATGGGTACACGAAAGACTTGATGACGAGCTTTACCCAAACAGAAAAAGGAAAAAAGCAAACGTCAAGCACCTTTGAACATGATGGCGTTGGCCGAGTGACAAATGAAACCAGTAACAAGAAAACAACTAATTATACTTATGACCCAGCAGGTCAGTTAATAAAGGAAACCAGGCCAGAATCCAAACCAACGTCTTATGCTTACGACAAGGTTGGCAATCGCACAGCGGTAAGTGCGCAAGGGAAAACCACCAACTTCACCTTTGATGCAGCGGGTCAACTACAACAAGCCAAGCAAGGTTCCAAACTTACTCAATACACCTACGACCAAGCGGGACGTCTTCTCAGCGAGAACGGGCCAGAAACCTCTGTCACCCGTGCCTATGGAGCCCAGGGCCTGTTGGCCTCACGGGTGCTCGATGGCAACGATGATGATGATGATGATGACGACGGTGGCAGTGGGAAGGACTCGTGGGCGTATACCTACAACGGTGATGGCACTCTCACGAAACTCATTTCCCCAAATGCGAACGATGACGATAATTCACCACGAACAACCCAGAATGATTTCATCTGGGACACCACAGGCGTTGCTGAGATTCTTACCTGGAGCGCAAAGGGTATAAAC
>JBBSKG010000008.1:0-38207 GCA_038256565.1 Acidimicrobiales bacterium
ACCATCGCCGAGGTCCATCGCAACGACGCGCTCCGTCTCGAGCTCGTGGGTCGTGGCCTAGATCGCGTTGCCGCGATCGAATCGCAGGACCCGTCCGGCAAATTTATCGAGCTCCTCGACTTGGTGGCCTGAAGGTGCGAGTTCTCTATGCCGTACAGCGTTACGGCGAGTCGATCGTCGGAGGATCAGAGGCAGCTGCCCGAGCCTTTGCCGAACAGCTGGGAGCTCGTGGACACGACGTCGAGGTCATCACAAGTTGCGCAACGAGTTATGTCGACTGGGCGAACGTCTTTGACCCCGGCACTAAAGAGCTGAACGGCGTGACCGTGCACCGTCTGGCGGTCGACGACATTCGACGTCCCGAGAAGTTCGGACCATTGCATAACTGGATGATCGCCGGTCCCCGACCGGCACCGCTGTTCGAGCAGCAGAGATGGGCCAAGTATATGGGTCCCGACATGGGCAAGCTGCAGGCCTGGATGGCAGAGAACATCGATCGATTCGACGTCGCGATCTTCATGACCTACATGTACGCCACCGCCACTCGAGGATTGCCGGCGGCAGCGACTCGAGTGCCTACGGTCTTCCAACCCACCGCACATGACGAGCCGCCCATCCGGGTCATGTTGTACGACACCCTCTTTCGCCTTCCCGATGCCTTCCTCTTCTTCACGCCCGAAGAGCGAGGGGTTGTTGAGCGCAGATTCCACCTGGAGCCTCATGGCGAGACTGTGGGAATCGGCATCGAGCTCACGGCCGCCGGATCGCCCGCCGAGTTCCGCGGGCAGTTCGGGCTGGGCGACGACCCCTACCTGCTCTACCTCGGACGCATCGATGCCATCAAGGGGTCCCGCGAACTCTACGACTTCTTCGGCGAGTACAAGCGCCGGAACCCCGGTCCGCTCAAGTTCGTGCTGGTCGGTGAGACGATCAGCGAGGTCCCGGATCATCCAGACGTGATATGCACCGGCTTCCTCGACGAGGCCGGTAAACGCAACGCATTGGCGGGTGCCTTGGCCCTTGTCCAGCCTTCTCGCTTCGAGAGCTTCTCGATCGTCGTGTGCGAGTCGTGGGTACAACGAAGACCGGTGTTGGTGCACGGTGACTCCGAAGTGCTGGTCGGCCAAACTCGCCGATCGGGAGGCGGCGTTCCGTACAAGGGGTTCGCAGAGTTCGAGGCTGCCGTTGACCTGCTGGTCGACGACCCGGAACTCGCCGACCGGATGGGCCGGTGTGGCCGTGATTACGTGGAACGAATGTACGACTGGCCCACCGTGCTCGACGGCGTCGAGCAGACCATCGCCACCGCTGTCGAGCGATTTGCCAAACGCTGAGCGGTTCAGGTCCAGGCAAGCAAGCTGAAGTCCCCCGGACCATCGATCATCTCCACCAGACGAACGATGGCGGGGTCGGCGGAGGGCTCCCTGCCTGACTGGAGCTCGTTCAGGAACCAGCCATCGACCTTGGCAAACCCGACCTGTTTGGCGATGAACTTCAATAGCTCGGGGTGTAGTGGCCTTTCATGGGTGGGATCGAGCCAAAAAGTCGTGGCGGCGACGCTCAGATTGAGGGCATTAGGCGTCTCAGCGATCAGTACGCCACCGGGGCGCAGGACCCGAGCGCACTCGGCCATCACGTCGACGAGCACCGGGAAGGGCAGGTGCTCCACGACTTGAAACATCGTGATGGCACCGACCGATGCAGGAGCCGCCGATCGGAGATGAGCCACAAGATCGCCTTCGATCACCGACACCCCAGCGTCGCTGACCTCACCCACAAAGACAGGGTTAGAATCAACCCCCATGGCGGCGATGCCGGCACTGGTGAGCATATGCAGCCACTCCCCCCGACCACAACCGAGGTCGAGCACCGGGTGATCCGCATCAACTAGCCCCTCCACCAAGGGCAGATACACCCGCTGGCGCTCCGCTATCATCACCGGATCACCCCGAAAGCGGTCCTCGAGGGCAACGTAGAAGCCGGGGTCCATCGGGGGAACGGACGGGGCTGCTGTGGGTTCAGCGGTGGGCGGGCGGGACTTCTCAACACGGCGGGCGACACTCAAGTCGCGCCTGATCGAGGCGAGCTCAGCCTGTACCAGTTCGACCGTCTGTAGGTTCAAGGCCTCCGCGTGCTCGCTGGACGTATCGAGTGTCTGCTGATTCAAGGCCTCCGCGTGGTCACGAGACGCATCGAGGACAACGGACCGTGCAGCAGTATTTGCCGCATCGGCGTACTCACGAGCGCGGTCGATGGCTGTTCGCTCTGCAGCATTGACCGCCTTGTCGATGTGTGCGTTAACTCGTTGCTCGAGCGAGCTCTCACTCGTCATGAAAAGAGCTGGAACGTCCTCGCTCATGGAAGTGATTCGACCCTCGAGGGATGCGAGGTGACCATTGAGCATTTCCAGATGATGTTCGATGGCATCGATGTTCCCGGGAGCATGACGGGCCCGGGAAACAAAGCTTCGTATTCGTTGAATCACCCGATCAGTCTAGATCTCCCGAGGAAGTCCCAGGGCCATTACACGGGATCCAACAAAAGCGACTCCGGTGGACGCCAACCACCGGTTATTGTGCATCCGTGTACCTGTCCCGGATTGACGCCGAACTTCTGGCCGCTCGAGAAGACTTCGTCTGGCATCAACGGTTCGAATTGGGCGGTGAGGTGTTTGCACCTGGTGTCAACTCGATTCCGTCGCTTTGGGAAATAGCGGGCATCCCCAATGATCTCACCGGCAAGACTGTTCTCGACATCGGTACCACCAATGGGGCATCCGCTTTCATGGCCGAACGTCGTGGAGCAGAGCGTGTTGTGGCCGTCGACATCCTCGATCAGGATCACTTCGGCTTTCGCACACTGAAGGAAGCGTTCGGCTCAAAGGCTGAGTTCCTCCAAGCAAGCATTTATGAGCTTCCCCAGATCCTTCGGGAGCAGTTCGATATCGTCCTGTTCTGGGGCGTGCTCTACCACCTGCGCCACCCCATCCTTGCTCTTGACAACCTCCGTTCGCTGACTCGAGGCACGGTGTACATCGAAACGGCGGTGGCTGACCACGAGTTGGCCACCGATGCCTCACGGGCTCTTGTCCGTTACTACAGGCTCGACGAGCTCGGCAACGATGCAAGCAACTGGTTCGCCCCGACCACGAGATGTCTTGTCGACTGGTGCCGCTCCTCGGGGCTGACCCCGGTGAAAGTGGACTCCTGGCCCACGGAAGCACCAACACGTGCGCACGTCGTGGCCCAGGTGACCGAAGGAAACCCCGAGTATCTCGGGGTTTCCTATGAACACCCGCTGAGGGCATCGGTCGAGGGCACGAGTTCCACCCTCACGTGACATTGAGGGATTTGGCGACCTGCCAGTCTCCGATGCGACGGTGAGTTTCGGTCATTCATCGGACGTTGTCCTGAACGAGGCCGACCTCGAGGGTATAACTCCCCTCGCTTGGCGGTGCCTGCACTTGACCGACGAGGAGCGATGACGAGCCTGGATCAGCGCGCCACGGGCTGGATTGACCGTTGTTCAGGATCGGCAAGTTTATGCCGTCCCCATCGAGCCACCATGCGGCAAGGCGTGTCGGCGTAGGTAACGACTCGCCGATCGACACGGTGGACCCATTCATGATCCTGGCCTTGAAGTAGATCAAACCGTCTGGATGGATCGTTCCTGGCGGAGGTACCACAAGGCTCAAGGTGACCAGTCCGGTCTCGGACTCCGGAATTGGCGGAGCGTCAAATGGCCCTGGTGGGCAATCAGGATGCCCCATTTAGCTGGCTGTCTCTCACGGCTGAGGAGGTTTGCCGACGCAACCGACTTCGGGGTGCTACATTTGGTACACATGAGCCATGTTGGGATTCGGGAGCTGCGACAGAATGCCAGTGAGTGGGTTCGACGTGCTCATGCCGGCGAGCACATCGAGATCACCAGACGAGGCGAGGTCGTCGCTATTCTGGGCCCGCCAGCTTCCAGCGATGTCCTCACCCGGCTCCGTGCGGAGGGACGACTCAGACCCGCCACGGTCACCGGCCCCCCGCCCGCTCCCGTCAAGGCGCGCCGACCCGCCTCCGCCGCACTCGCCGAGTTGCGCGCCAACGAACGTTGAGCCTTTGGTATCTGGACTCCTCTGCCATCGTGAAGCTCGCCGTCATCGAACGCGAGAGCAAAAACCTCAGCCGGTGGCGGAACGACCTACTCCCGAGCGATGTCCTTGTCACCTGTGAACTGGCAGTCACCGAGGTTACTCGGGCCGTCGCCCGAGTCGGGGGTGACATCGATGTCGCGCTCGATCATCTGGATGCGCTCGAACAGTTGATCATCGATCGCAATCTCCTGCGCACTGCCGGTCAACTCCGTCCCCTCACCATGCGCAGCCTGGACGCCATTCACCTGGCAGCAGCCCTGACCCTAGGTGACGACCTCGTTGGCGTCGTGACCTACGACGACCGCATGGGCCTTGCCGCCCGCGATCTTGGCCTAACCATCTTGGCACCGGGACGAAAACCCACCCCTTGAGCCCGGCGATGCTATCGGACGGGTTTGTAGACACCGAATATTTCTCGGAGGGCATCGCTTACTTCGCCAAGGGTTGCCTTGGCTCGGAGTGCTTCTTTCATGGGGTACAACACGTTGTCAGTGCCGCGGGCGGCGGCCTTTAGTTCCTCTATATGGCGATCGACCTCGGCCTGGTTACGCGATGCTCGTAGAGCGACTACCCGGTCGGCCTGAGCCTTTTGAAAGGCCGGGTCGATGGGGAATATTTCAGGCTCGGCATCTTCGGCCTCGTTGTAACGGTTCACTCCGACGATGATCTTGTCGCTATTGTCAATCGCCTTGGTATAGGCATAGGCCGCATTCTCGATCTCATCCATCTGATAACCGGCTTCGATGGCGGCAACGGCCCCGCCCAAGGCGTCGATCGTCTCGTGGTATTCCCATACTCGAGCCTCATCTTCATCAGTCATCGACTCGACAAAGTATGAACCCGATAGTGGGTCTGGCGTAGCGGTCACGCCGGTTTCATGCGCCACGACTTGTTGGGTTCGCAAAGCAATGCGAGCAGCTGTTTCAGTAGGCAACCCCAAAGCCTCATCGAAACCGTTGGTATGCAAACTCTGTGTCCCCCCCATGACCGCAGCCATTGCCTGTATAGCCACACGAACAATATTGACCTCAGGCTGTTGTGCAGTAAGCGTCGAACCACCGGTCTGTGTGTGGAAACGCAGCAGTTTAGATTTCTCGCTCTTGGCGCCAAAACGATCGGTCATCAAGCGATGCCAAATGCGACGGCTTGCCCGAAACTTAGCTACCTCTTCGAAAAAGTCATTGTGGCCGTTCCAAAAGAAACTGAGCCTTGGAGCGAACTCGTCAACATCAAGGCCCGCTGCCATTGCCGCCTCAACATAAGCAATGGCGTTCGCCATAGTAAAAGCAAGCTCTTGAACAGCCGTCGAACCTGCTTCGCGAATGTGATATCCAGAGATCGAAATAGTGTTCCAACTTGGGATGTGTTCGGTGCAATAAGCAAACAAGTCAGTAATCACCCGCATCGAAGGACGTGGGGGGTAGATGTAAGTTCCCCTAGCGATGTATTCCTTCAACAAGTCGTTCTGCACAGTGCCGCCGCCAATTTCATGCGATGAAAGCCCTTGCTCCTCAGCCACCAATTCATAAAGCAACAACAAGATGGGGGCAGTCGAGTTGATCGTCATCGATGTCGTCACCTTGTCGAGCGGAATGCCATCAAGCAATTGGCGCATGTCATCAATCGAGTCAATGGCAACCCCAACCTTGCCTACTTCACCTTCTGCACGGGGATGGTCAGAGTCATAACCCATCTGTGTAGGTAGATCGAATGCACAAGACAAACCCGTAGAACCGTTAGCCAACAAGAACTTGAAACGCTCATTGGTGGCCTCAGCAGTGCCAAAACCTGAATATGGACGAATAGTCCAGGGCCTGCCCCGGTACATCGAGGGATATACACCACGGGTATATGGAGGCTTACCGGGTTCACCAAGTTGTTCGTGCGCATCCCACCCTTCGAGGTCCTCAGGGCCATAAAGCGGCCTTATCTCGATACCAGAGTCGGTCATGCGGGAGGTTTCGGCCATCTCTTGAGCCTACGAGGACACAGCCTTTACAACCAAGAAGAGAGAAAAACCGCTCAGCTGAGCGGTTTAGGTGCCGATGCAATTACCTGTGCAATCAAGAGTGCAAAGCGTGAACGTCACCTCAAGACCTGTCCCAAGAATGGGCTGAGTCGCCATGTTCCACACGATCCTCACCTTGGTCAGTGTCGTGGCGATCATTGCCGCGCTCGTATTCGTCTGGCCAGGGCGCATCAAACAGTTCCGCATAGAAGTTGAGATGGCCAATCAGTGGTACCGAGCCAAGGGACGACGCCACGCCATTGTCCTAACTCTCGTTTCCAGCTTCTTACCCGCCGCCGTCGTGCTCTCAATAGCTATTGAGAACGAAGTGCGAACTGGTGGTTCACGACTCGTCAATGCAATTGGTCCTGACTCCTGGGTAACTGCCGTCGGGGCAGACGACTGGATTAACAGTTCGTTTGTCCCAGGCAAGGTATTTGACCGCCTCAAGCAAGAAGGCGTGAAAGTGTCGGCCACACACCGCTACTTCACAAAGTTCAACGGCCAAGACTTATTCGTACTCAGCTACGACTCGCCTACTTCTTTTATCGCACCCAAAATAATCAGCGGCCGCCACGTCCAAAACAATCGGGAAGCACTAATCGATAAGGAACTAAAGCTCTCCCTCGGAGACACCGTCACACTTCGGGGCATCCCCTTTCAGGTCGTGGGGACAACCAGTGGTGTTAGTTCTCTCGGAAAGACCGCTGTGTTCATTGACGAAAAGCCAATGCTCACAGAATTAGCAATGACGACTAGCTACACCGCCATTGCCGTTATGGGCAAACAAGAGACCCTTCCCCGTTGGCTCTTCGAACAGCCTGGTCTTCAGGTAAAGACGAATGCTTCGTTCGTTGCTGGCAACGACTCATTCTGGGCTCGCAACGGGTCGCCGATTACCACTGCACTCGTGGTTGTGATCCTCACCCTGTCAGGTGGCTTCATGTTTGCTAATAAACGTTCGCAGCTTGCGCTGAACCACTACGACAACGCCGCACTGCGACTAATCGGCACGCGTTGGAACACCATTCGCAACATTGAGTTGCAAACATCATTGCGCCGGGCTTTCGCCAGCACACCCATCTCTTTCATCTGGGCTTTCCCTGGGCTCGCCGTCGTGAATGAAATAACTGCAGGGTTTAACGCCGAGCTTGAACTCAAATACTTCGTCTGGGCGGCCGCAATGGTCGTGCTCATGTCTGTCGTTTCTATCGCCTTGCTAAGTCCTGAATATCGCCGCCTCAGCCCAATCGAATCGGCTCACCAATGAACACACCGATCGTCTCTTATCCAACTTCAGATCAAACCATCAACAGCAAGGGCAGAACCGTGCAAACAGCCGACCTACTTCCCGGGAAAATCACAGAAACCAACGGGATCTTCACCCAGTCGTTGGAGATAGTTGACCCATATGCACAAAAAGATCCCGAAGGCTTTGCTGCGATTAATGCACTGATCGAATCTGCTATTGAAGAAATTCGCTCAAATGGTTACCAGCGTCACCAACCCAACCCCTTTACCGAACAGCTCTACGTCAACCCCAATGGCACAATGGCCAGGTGGCGTCGAGCGATTCCAGGAGCAGAAGCACTCATACCGCTCTACGAGGTAGGTTCGCACCTTCCTGACGGCACACCTATTGACGACCATGCAGCGAATCTGTTTCAGTTCGCCGCCGATGCCCGTGGCATTAGAAGTCGAGCGGCGGCAATGACCTGGGTCGTCGAAAATCATGTGGCCACTCACCCGACAAACAACGCCCTCCAATGGCTCAGTCTTGCTTGTGGAGCTGCAGTTCCCGCTTTTCGAACCGTTCGAGATCTCCAGGCAGATGGCAAAGATGTTCAAGTCACATTGATCGACCAGGACGCTCAAGCACTTGAACTTGCACTGCATCAAGCTGAGTACCATGAAATTCCCCGCCACTCCCTAATTCTGCATCGTCAGAACGTGTTGCATAAGTCCCGCCTGCACCAAACACTTGACCCCAAACGATTCCATATTGCTGAGGGCCTCGGCATCTTCGAGTACTTCGTTAACGACGTTCGCAAGCGCACAGGAGCGCAGTCCTTTTTGCAGGTGGCCTATGACTTAGTCGAGCCAGGCGGGCTCCTAGTCGTTAGCAACATGTTAGATACCCACCCTCAACTTGACTTCACACTCGCTGCTATTCAATGGCCCTACATCTGGCCTCGCTCAATTAAAGAGATCATTAAAATTGTTCGAGACACCGGAATACCTGATGAACAAGTCCAGGTTTTCTTACCTAGCGACGGCGTATATGCAGTCGTTGCGATCACCAAGCCCAACGTCCCCAACTAAATTCGTTATCAACGCCCCGAGAGGGGGTCTGCTCATGGCACTAGTGAAACTAAATAGAGTTTCCAAGGTTTACCAACCAGGTACCCCTGGAGAAACCAGCGCCCTCTTCGATGTGAGTTTCACCATCGAAGAGGGAGAGTTTGTTGCAGTTGTTGGTCCTTCAGGGTCGGGAAAATCGTCCCTGATGCATATCATCGGCGGCCTCGACAAGCCCACCAGTGGCTCATACTTCATTGATGGCCAAGAACTAGCCGAACTTGATGACGACAAACTCTGCGCCATTCGGCGCAGAATCGGCTTCATCTTTCAGGACTTCCGCCTCGTGAAACGCCTAACACTTCAACAAAACGTCGAATTACCCATGCTGCTGGAAGGCCTCCCACCCAAACATCGCGAAGAACGGGCCATTGAGATGCTCGATAAAGTAGGCCTTTACGGGCGGGCTGATCACTACCCAAATGAACTCTCCGGCGGTCAGCAACAGCGTGTCGCAATAGCTCGTGCCCTGACCATGCGACCCCGTCTCCTCATTGCCGACGAACCCACAGGCAACCTCGACACCGAGACGGGCAGGCGCATCATGGACCTATTCTTCGAACTTCACCGCACGGGCATCACCATCATCTTGGTAACCCACGATCCAAATGTTGGATGCTTTGCCCGACGCTCCATCACAGTGCAAGACGGCATAATCATCAACAATGAAAAAAACTCTACCCCGTTACCCCGCAAGTGGGCACAACGACCTCTTCGAGCCATGAACATGGACATAGACTTCGAACGCGCCCGAGCATTTATTACATAGAGGGCTCGACGGGGCCTGAGGACCCGATACAAACTATTTGCGCTGCTCCAGGCTACGGCTGAGGGTGTGGCATGCAGAGTTCGTCATATTCCGCTATGACAAGTTCACCCGCTCGTGGACCACATGCGGGGCAATCAGGATCGCGTGGAACCTTGAACGTGCGAAACGATTGTTCTTGTGCGTCATAAGCCAACAATCGACCCGCAAGAGAGTCGCCAAGGCCCAAGATGAGCTTGATTGCTTCCATTGCTTGAATAGAGCCAATAATTCCTGGCAACACACCAAGCACACCCGCCTCTGCACACGAAGGTGCTAATTCAGCGGGAGGCGGCTCAGGAATCATGCAGCGATAGCAAGGGCCGACGTAAGGATGAAACACCGTTGCCTGGCCCTCGAAACGAAAGATTGACCCATGCACCACGGGTATCCCCTTTAGCAGTGAGGCGTCGTTTACTAGATAACGGGTGGGGAAGTTATCTGTACCATCAACGATTACGTCATAGCCATCGATAATGTCCAAGACGTTGTCGGCACCAAGGCGCATGTCATAGGTAACAACGTTCACGTCGGAGTTCAACTCGGTAAGAGTCTTCTTTGCCGAATCGACTTTACGGTCACCAATGCGATCAAGATTGTGCAAAATTTGGCGCTGCAAATTCGATGCATCGACTACATCCATGTCGATAATCCCAATGGTTCCAACGCCCGCCGCTGCCAAATACAGCGCAGCTGGTGACCCAAGCCCACCAGCGCCAAGCATCAAGACCTTAGCGTCAAGCAGCTTCTGTTGGCCCACCTCTCCAACTTCTGGCAACAGAATATGACGGTGATAACGATTGCGTTGTTCAGCGGTCAACACTTGAGGGCTGCGCCATTCACGACCCTCGTTCTTCCACTTATTGAATCCGCCTATAACTGAAACGACGTTGGTATAACCCAGTTGCTGGAGAGTATCAGCGGCAAAAGCCGACCGAGTTCCCCCTGCACAATAAACAACTACTGGAACATCACGATCGGTAACACGATTCTCAATCTGGCTCTCCAGGTGTCCGCGGGGAATATGAACAGCTGCGACCAGTGCGCCTTGTTCATATTCATCGGGCTCACGTACATCGAGAATGACAGTGCCTGGCACTGCGATCGCTACTTGAGCGGCCTCTGTGTCTATTTCTTGAATACGGCCTTTGGTTTGGTTCAACAGGTCACGGAAACTCGCCATGCCTTAAAGCCTACCAAATAGGTCGGCTTTTGCACACTGCCGAACAATCCCACCATCACATGTCTTTGTCCTCAACTTGCATTATTACTTTTTATGATGTTTCATGCTTTTCAATCTATTTCTATCGTTGGAGCGAAGATGCTGGCCCTGCCTACAAGTCTCACCGGATACCTACACATTCAAGTTTGGGCTGATCCAATAATTGATCAACTCGGCTTTGACCCTCGTTCGACATATGTGGAACGTTTCTGGCTTGGTGCCCTTGGGCCATCAACCACCTGGCTCTTACGCCGTATTGCCTCGGAGCTCGATGAGTGCCCTGATGGCTTTGACCTTCCGTTGTTAGAAACAGCTCGTGCCTTAGGACTGGGAGGGGAAGGGAAAAATTCTCCCTTCATACGAGCGCTAACACGTTGTTGTAAGTTTGAAATGGCTCGACCGCTTGGCGACGAAGTGTTAAGCGTGCGTCGCAAACTTCCGCCACTAAATCGTCGTCAACTAAATCGCCTTTCACCCGAGGCCCAGGCTGAACATGATCAATGGGTCGGAGGTCGCCCCCCTGAAGGTGCTATCGAAGAACGTCGAGTGCGCCATCTCGCAATGTCTCTAGTTCAGCTCGGTGAAGACCTGGAAGGTACTGAACGTCAACTTCTGGCCTGGAAATTCAACCCCGTCCTAATTCGTCCCGCCGCTGTCTGGGCATGCGAGCAACACCATCTCCGCCTTGCAGCTAAACGCCTTGTAACTCAAGAACAGGCCGCTCGAGAACACGAGGGTCAAGCTTCGTCGCCAAGTTCGTCATCCATGGCATCTTCATCGGCGCTCACCGTCACATAACCATCAAGGAAAGCAAGCAGAGTACGGACGCCAAAACCGGTTGCTCCTTTAGCCACCCAGGCATCATCGGAATCAACAAAAGCCGGGCCAGCAATATCTAGATGAGCCCATGGAACCTTGCCCGTAAACTCCTTAAGAAATAGGCCTGCCGTGAGTGCCCCGGCATAACGGCCATTGCCAATGTTCTTGAGATCAGCAATATCTGAATCAATGTGCTTGCGATACTCCGCTGGCAAAGGCAAGGGCCATACCCGTTCATCTGCATGGCCTGCCGCTTCCTGGAGCTGAGTTTTGAGATCATCGTTGGTGCCCATAAGCCCAGCGACCTTCGCTCCCAAAGCAACGACACAAGCACCCGTGAGAGTGGCTAAATCAATAATCGCCTCAGCCCCATCTTCCACTGCAAGAGCGAGTGCGTCGGCCAGAACCAATCTGCCCTCAGCATCGGTATTGAGCACCTCAACCGTCTTGCCCGCACGTGTTTTAAGAACGTCTCCCGGCCTGATCGCTTTGCCGCTTGGCATGTTCTCAGCAACAGCAAGATAGCCAACGACCTTCACTGCTGGCTTAAGCAGTGGGAGCACGGAGAGGGTAGCAAGTACTGCCGCCGCACCAGCCATATCGCTCTTCATGGTCATCATCGAGTCAGCTGGCTTCAGCGAAAGGCCTCCCGAATCGAAGGTGATTCCCTTGCCGACGAGTGCCACCGAACCCGTTGAACCCGTTGGATTAGAAGGGTCATAGGTCATCTTTATAAGGCGAGGAGGGTGATCAGAGCCTTGTGCAACGCCGAGTAAACCGCCCAAACCCAACTCAGTAGCGGCTTGCTCGTCTATAACCTCGACGTTGAGGCCGACCCGTTCACCAACCTCGATTGCAACTTCTGCCAAACGCACCGGCGTCATTGAGTTGGGCGGTTCGTTCACCAGGTCTCGAGCTAAATGGACCGCCCCGACAACAGCGCTTGCCTGATCGATTGCGGGCTGAAGGCTCCCATGTTCAGCGGTCTCAGCGATCACGAGCACCTCGATGATCTTGCATGGAGTGGGGTCGCTCTTGTGTTCTATATATCGGTAAGTAGCAAGCCCAGCACCTTCTACTAAAGCTTTTATAGCCTGCTCCCTGTCCCCGCCCTCAGGCACTGCATCGAGCAGGCACAACGCTACCGATGTCCGTTTCCATGAAGCTCGGACCACTGATGCAGCAGCTCTACGCAATACGTGCGCATCGACCTTCGCTGCTGGTCCAACGCCCACCATTACTGTCGTGCGAGTAGCTCCTGGAATAACGAGAGTCTCGCCAGGCTTTCCCTTGAAGCTCGAAGCCTCAAGAAATGCAGCGTCAATTTCAGGCCCACAGCCATCGCCTAAAATGATGGGGCCTTTCGCTACAGGAACCGCAACAACATTGATGCCGTCGCCTATAGAAGTAGCAAGGGAAAACGTGGGGGCCATAGTCATATGTCTTTCCGTCGGCATGTCTGGAACGTATTAGAGATCAAGATTGAATATCACGGGCAAGCAAGTGGGTGTCTTCTTGCCAGCGTGCCATTGCCCAAACAAGGTCAGAAAGCCTGTTGAGATAGGGCACCACGTGTGAGCCGGGCACTGCGACCGATAGGGAATCGCGCTCTGCTCTGCGGATGACCGTTCGAGCGACATCGAGCATTGCGGAGATCTTTGAACCGCCAGGCACGACAAACTCGGTTGGCATCTCAAAGCGAGTCATCAGGTCATCGATCATTGGTTCCATGGCTACAACCATCTCTGCGGTCACGAGCTGAGCACCAGGAGTTAGCTTGTCGCGGTTGTCAGGCGAGGTTGCCAGTTCAGCCATAAGCACGTAAAGATCACGTTCAAGAAGGGTCAGCATTGAATCAAGTTCGGAACCCGCACCTGCTTCAGCTCGTGCCAAACCCAAAGCTGCCTGTGCCTCATCAACTGCCCCATAGGCCCGTGGAGCTGGGTCATCTTTAGCCACACGGCCCCCGTAATAAAGCCCCGTGGTGCCGTCATCGCCTTTGCGTGTGTAGATCTTCACCGCTCTAACCCTAATTCCTTGGAGACAATGGTCCCGGAAGGTAGGTGAAACTGCCTCTTAACAAAATCATGGATTGTTTGAAGCATGTAATCGATCATCTCATCGGTGATACCGGGGTAGACGCCGATCCATAAAGTTCCCTCGGTGATCAGATCAGCATTGTCGAGCGTTCCGACAACCCGGTATGGGTGACCTTTGAAAGCAGGCTGTCGTACAAGGTTGCTTCCAAATAACAAACGAGTGGCGATCCGATAATCCTCCAGGTGTGCAACAAATGCCGAGCGGACAAAAGGTGCACCTTGGCGAACAGTGAGGGCGAAACCGAACCAACTCGGATCACTGTTCGCGGTGGGTTCAGGAAGAATGAATACATCCTCAAGATCAGCAAGCCCGTCACGTAAACGCTGCCAATTGTGGCGACGCGCCGCTATAAAACCCGGCAACTTATCAAGCTGCGCCACACCAACAGCAGCTTGCATGTCGGTGGCTTTGAGGTTGTAGCCAATGTGGGAATAGACGTACTTATGGTCGTAGCCATAAGGAAGCTCACCAAGCTGCCAATCGAAGCGTCGCCCACACGTGTTGTCCTGCCCAGGTGGACACCAACAATCACGACCCCAATCGCGAAACGATTCCACAATGGTGCGGATCTTTTTCTTGTTAGTCACCACACAGCCACCCTCGCCCATCGTGATGTGATGAGCAGGATAGAAACTGGTCGTAGCCATATCTCCAAAGGAACCCACTGCTTTTCCGTTATAGGTAGCTCCGACCGCATCGCAGGTATCTTCGATGACCCACAAGTTGTTCTCTTCAGCGAGGGCCATCACTCGATCAAGATCAAATGGGTTTCCCAGCGTGTGTGCCATGACAATGGCGCGAGTTTTAGGACCAATGGCTTCTGCTAGACGGTCCATGTCAGCGTCATAGGTTCCCAATTGGGCATCGACGAACACCGGCACGAGACGGTTCTGCAAAATTGGGTTCACCGTGGTGGGAAAACCAGCAGCTACCGTGACGACCTCATCGCCGTCTTGAAGTTGGCGCTTGCCGAGTTTGGGCGAAGTGAGTGTTGTGACCGCCAGCAGATTCGCTGAGGAACCCGAGTTGCACAACACGGCATGACGAACGCCCATAACCTTTGCAAAACGAGCCTCAAAGTCATCCGCGTAGCGGCCAGTCGTCAGCCAAAAATCAAGGGATGCATCAACCAATAACGATAGCTCAGCATCATCGAACACCTTTCCAGAAACTGGAATCTGTGAAATTCCAGGAACGAAAACACGCTCAGGGAATGCGGCATGGGTGTACTTAGCTACGAGCTGGAGAATTTCAGCGCGTAGCTCATCAGCACCTTGGTCAGTTTCACTCATGTCTGGCTCAGTAGCTCTCGATACCAGTCAAAGGTACGAACCAAACCATCACTTAAACCAACACTTGCTTTCCAGCCCAGCATTTCTCGTGCTCGCGTGGCGTCGAGGTATTGATCTTTGATCTCACCAACTGCAGTCCCGAGAATGAGGGGCTCAGTATTGGGTTTCCCTGCAGCCTCACAACAAGCCCTATAGATATCGAGCACAGAAAGGGGCTTTTCATCAGAGAAGTTGAAGCCCTGCCCACTCAACTTTGGGTCTTCGGCATGATCTGCCAACGTGATGTAGGACTGCACGATGTCGTCAACATGCAGATAGTCACGAAGGAACGAACCATCGCTACGCAGCACGGGTTGTTCGCCTCGTATCAGCGACCGGAAAGTCCCAGGCACTATGCGACTCCAGTTGAGATCACCTGCGCCATATATGTTGCCGCATCGCGCAATGAGTACTGGGGAACCATAGGTTTGGGCATACGAAGTCGATATCAAATCAGTGCATGACTTCGAGACCTCATAGGGATGACGCCCCTCTAGAGGCATGGTCTCAAGGTAAGGGAGCTGGTCTTGCTCGCCATAAGCCTTGTCACTTGAAGCAATGACGATGCGCTTAACCAACGAAGTGTGCAGTCGACAGGCATCGAGCACGTTCCACGTACCTTGAATATTCGCCTCAAATGTGGCCCGTGGCGAACGGTGAGCTGTTCCGACAATGGTCTGTGCACCAAGGTGGAACACAGTGTCAATGTCATGGCCATTGATTGCCCGCTCAACTGCAGCGAAATCTTCCAAACGCCCATTAACCACAGACACCTGTGCAAGGTAACCACTTCGGATGAGTTCAGATTGCGGATCATGGTCGGCAACGAGGGCCACGACATAAGCCCCTTGATCAACGAGCCACTTAGTTAGCCATGCACCCACCATGCCGGTAGCACCAGTAACCAAAACCCGACGAGTCGACCATTGTGAGACACCACTTGTCATTCCCACACCTTCCAGGGAGCATTTCCTGAGCTCCATAGTTCGTTCAACATCGTGTACTCACGATAAGTGTCCATTGGCTGCCAGAAACCATCGTGTCTGTAGGCAACAAGTTGCCCTTCTCGCGCAAGCGCCTCAAGCGGAGCCTGTTCCAAGATGCACTCCTCATCGAGATAATCAAAAACCTGTGATTCAAAGACAAAAAACCCGGCATTGACGTATTCGTCAGTAATTGGTTTCTCACGAAATTGCAGAACCGTTCCATTGGGTTCCAGGTCCATCACGCCAAAACGTGACAAAGGTCGAATCGTCGTCACCGTCGCCAAACGACCGTGTGACGCATGGAAGCGCAGGAGGGCGTCGATATCAACATCAGCCAGGCCATCGCCATAAGTGACAATGATGCGCTCACCCTCTACGTAGCGCTGGATGCGTTTTACTCGTCCGCCGGTCATGGTCTCTGCCCCCGTGTCGGCCACGGTGACTCGCCAATCTGATTCGTCGTGACGGTCGTGGTACTCAACCCTATGCTCACTGCCAAGATGAACGGTGAAATCATTGGTCCGAGCTTCGTAGTTCCAGAAATAATCCTTTATCACCTCGCCTCGATAGCCAATACAGACCACGAACTCACGCAGACCAAAATGAGCGAATGACTTCATGATGTGCCAAAGAATCGGCTTTCCGCCGACCTCAACCATGGGCTTAGGTCGAAACTCGGTCTCTTCACGCAAGCGTGTACCAAGTCCACCAGCGAGCAACACAACCTGCATCGTTAGCCTCTCAGGTAATGGGTGAGCAGTCAGACTCTAGCGTCATGACCACGACAGGAAACCCTATTCCTTACAAGTCCATGGACCCGGAGATAGGTGAAGGGTGGCTAAGGCAAGGGTGTCGGTAGCCTGTAGAAATGAGCAGCTTTCTCGACGCCGTCCACCAACGCGTGGTTATTTACGATGGAGCAACAGGCACCAACCTGCAATTGCGAAACCTCACGGCTGATGATTTTGGTGGGGAATCATTCGAGGGTTGCAACGAGATTTTGGTTGACACTCGACCCGATGTGATCGCAGACCTACATGCCTCATTCTTCGAAGTGGGCTCCGACGTGGTCGAGACCAACTCTTTTGGTTCGTTCTCAATACCGCTTGGCGAATATGACATAGCTAACCGAGCCGAGGAGCTTTCCGAAAAAGCTGCGCGTATTGCGCGCTCAGTTGCAGACGATTTCTCCACGCCAGACCGTCCCCGCTGGATCGCAGGCTCGATCGGCCCAGGCACCAAGTTCCCCTCACTCGGAAACATCAGCTTTGTCGATCTACGCGATTCCTATGAAGTGCAAGCCCGTGGTCTGCTCACTGGCGGGGTGGACCTGTTCATCATCGAAACAGTCTTTGACCTCTTGCAAGCAAAGGCTGCCATGGTCGGAGTTCGTCGCGCTATGGCAGCAACTAAGCGACAGGTTCCCATTCAAGTTCAGGTAACAATCGAACTAACAGGGCGCATGTTGCCAGGCACCGAAATCGGCGCTGCACTCACTGCTCTTGACGCAATGCGCCCCGACATTCTTGGCATCAACTGCGCAACCGGGCCAACTGAGATGCATGAACATCTGCGCCACCTCAGCGCTCATGCCCGCATGCCTATTTCATGTCTGCCCAACGCCGGGCTTCCTTCTGTTGTAGACGGCAAGATGCACTATGACCTGACTCCGACACAGCTCGCCGATCACATGGAGCGTTTTGTCACCGAGCTTGGTATCTCGGTAATCGGTGGCTGTTGTGGCACCACCCCCGAACACTTACGTGCAGTGGTTGAGCGTTGTGCCAATCTCACCCCCGCTGCTCGCACCCCTCTGCACGAAGCCGCTGCATCGTCGATCTACACGGCAGTGCCTTTCCATCAAGAGACCAGCTTCTTGGTGGTTGGTGAACGCACAAACGCTAACGGCTCAAAGAAGTTTCGCGAAGCCATGCTCGAAAGCGATTGGGAAACTTGTGTGGCAATGGCCAAAGATCAGGTCAAAGAAGGCGCACACGTTCTTGACCTATGTGTTGACTACACGGGCGAAGATGGCGTCTCTGATATGGAAGAGACAGTCAGTCGCTTTGCAACCCAAGCGTCACTTCCGCTCATGCTGGATTCGACCGAACCCGAGGTCATAGAAACAGGTCTGCGTTGGATTGGTGGCCGCGCCATTCTCAACTCAGTCAACCTTGAAGACGGCGACGCCGTTGGCACGCGCCTTGACCGTTTTTTGTCGCTTGCTCGTGAGTACGGAGCGGCTGTGGTCTGCACATGTATCGACGAAGAAGGCCAGGCCCGCACCGCAGAATGGAAGCTGCGAGCCGCAACTGCCATTCATGATCTCGCCGTCAATCGCTATGGACTAGAGCCCAGTGATCTGCTCTTTGACCCCTTGGTGCTACCCCTCTCGACAGGCATGGAAGAGGGGCGACGAGATGGCATCGAAACCCTCGAAGGCATTCGAGCCATCAAGGCCGGTCTGCCTGGCGTATCGACGATTGTTGGACTATCGAATGTCAGTTTCGGACTCAACCCCGCGGCCCGCCACGTCCTTAACTCAGTCTTTCTTCATGAGTGCGTAGAGGCGGGTCTCGATGCAGCCATTGTCCATGCAGCTCGCATCATGCCATTGTCCAAAATCGATGATCGTGCTCGTGAAGTTTGCCTTGACCTGATCTATGACCGTCGCCGTGACGACTACGACCCACTACAGGTATTGCTAGGACTCTTTGAAGGCGTCAGTGCAACAGCGGTCGTGCAAGAAGACCGCAGTGGTTGGACAGTCGAGCAACGTCTAAAGACACGTATCATCGACGGCGATCGTGATGGCCTTGAACTTGATCTCGATGAAGCTCTGGGAGCTGGGCTCCCGGCGCTTGCCATCGTTAACGACGTTTTGCTTGATGGCATGAAAGTGGTCGGTGACCTTTTCGGGTCAGGCCAAATGCAGTTGCCTTTTGTGTTGCAGTCTGCGGAAACGATGAAAACCTCAGTTGCCTACCTCGAACCTCATATGGAAAAGAGCGATCAGGGCGACAAGGGCCGCATCGTGTTAGCAACGGTCAAGGGCGACGTGCACGACATAGGAAAAAACCTGGTCGACATCATCCTCACCAACAACGGCTATCAAGTGTGCAACCTCGGCATCAAAGTCTCGGTAGCTGAGATGATCGAAAAAGCCACCGAGATCAACGCTCATGCAATTGGTATGAGTGGTCTCTTGGTTAAGAGCACGTTGATAATGCGTGAGAACCTCGAAGAACTCAACAGTCGCAACCTCTCGAATATCCCGGTGCTGTTAGGCGGTGCAGCGCTAACACGTACTTACGTTGAGCGTGACCTCCGTGAGGTATATGAAGGAAGGGTTTTCTATGGCAAGGATGCCTTCGAAGGACTCAATGTCATGGATCGTCTTGTCGCGCTAGATCGCAACCCCGGCACCGAACCAGACGGTTGGGGGCGCGACCCGGGAGGCCGTGATCTTCCTGCTCGCAAAACTCGAGCCGTTGTCGATGCCGCCGACCTGCCTGCGCGCTCGCCTGAGGCCGCCACCGATAACCCGATCTTTGAACCTCCATTTCTCGGCACGCGAGTCATCAAAGGCATAGCCATTGATGAGATCGGGCGCTATGTAAACGAGACCGCATTGTTCCGTAATCAATGGCAGTACCGCCCAGAGAAGGGCGAGAACGATGAAGGGTTCAAAGATCGGATCAGGCCTATCTATCGAGAGGTTCTGAGTTCTGCCATTGCCGACGGCCTGCTCGTGCCGCAGGTGGCGTATGGATATTTCGCAGTTAATGGCGACGGCAACGACCTAGTCATTTGGGATGGTCCGGAGCGCTCCGCTGAGTTGACCCGCTTCTACTTCCCTCGCCAAAGCGAAGCGCCCTACTTGTGTATCGCTGATTTTTTTCGTCCGATCGATTCTGCTGAAATCGATTATGCCGCCTTCCACATCGTCACCATGGGCGAACGGGTATCACAACAAACCGCTGAACTATTCGCTGCCAACAAGTACCAGGACTATCTCCATCTGCACGGGCTGGGGTCAGAGCTAGCTGAGGCTTTGGCTGAATATTGGCACCGTCGCATCCGTGAAGAATGGGGTTTCGCCGAGGAAGATGGACCGAGCATTGCTGGGTTGTTCCGCCAGCAGTATCGGGGGGGCCGCTACTCGTGGGGCTACCCGGCCTGTCCCGACCTAGAGGACAACGTCAAGGTTTGGGAACTACTCGACGGCCAACGCCTCGGCATAGAGGTAAGCGAAGAAACCGGCTATCAATTCCAACCCGAACAAACCACCTCAGCCATAATCTGTCACCACCCCCGAGCAAAATACTTCGTAGCCCGCTGAGTCCGCTCGTCCGCTGAGTCCCGCTAGCTAGGTGTAACACTTTTTACTAAGTGATACACTCAGGGTATGCCCACGAAAAAACCCAGGCACCTCATCACTGAAACTGAACAGGTCAGTCGTGCGTTGGCCGCGGCTGCCAAACGATGGCCCGACGAATCAAGCAGTCGTACCAGGCTCTTAGTGAAGCTGGTTGAAGAGGGGCGACGAGCGATCGTCGAAAAGCAGAAGACTGCCATAAGTGATCGACAAAGAGTCATTGCTCGCACGGGTGGGGTCATTACTGGTGCCTACGAACCCAACTACCTTGCAGAGCTGCGCGAAGACTGGCCTACATGATCGTCGTTGACGCCAACATCTTGATTGCCCACCTTGACGCTAACGACATTCACCACGACCGAGCAATGGCGCTGTTGTTGGACTTAGCCGACTCGCCGCTAGCTGCAAGTCCACTTACCCTCGCCGAGGTACTGGTGGGGCCCGCACGCTCTGGCCAACTTGCTCGGGCAAATACTGCACTTGCCCTTCTTGAAGTTGCCAGCATTGATCTTGGACCAGATGCTCCAATGCAGCTCGCATTACTCCGAGCCGGAACGTCACTAAAACTTCCCGACTGTTGCGTACTCCTAGCAGCAGAAAACTCCACGGCAGCCATCGCAACCTTCGACCATCGCCTAGCCGAAGTCGCCCGCGACCGAGGCTTCGAAGTCCACAACTAAATACTCACTGCCGAAGTGATCCAAGTCCTTGCAGCGTTATTGCAAAGCTCCTCCGTAATGGCCACGCTGTTATTCGCAAGTAGTTTTGTCACTGGTCCTAACCAGCTAGTAGAGCGCGGGCTACTAGGTCGGTGCTGAAGGCTGTGAGAATGGCGAGGTAAAGCAGGCCGGTGGCGGCCATTACGGCGGAGTAATACCGCTCGCGTAGGGCCGCTCGGGTTACTGCGCACAAGATGATTGTACCGATGGCAGAGGCAACCCAATACCAGCCAAGGGTCCCGTTGTAACCGTCGTCGATGGTGCCTGACAGCACTGACAACATGCCCGTAGGTAACAGCAGCGCCACTACCTCAAAGGGCCAAATTATGGCTAGCCAGCGCACAAGTTCGAGCAAGGGCGCACGGGGAAGACCTGGCTGAACTAAGTACCAATGGCCCAACAACATGGCATCTGTCACCGCGCCTAAGAATGCTGCTCCTGCAAAGATACGCATCAGTGACACCCACGTTGAGCCGTCACCTGTTGCATCGATACCGGCGGCGAAAAGGCCAACCAATCCAATGAGTACAGGGATGAGATCTAGCACTGGCGGGAACTCGACAACCTTTAAGTCACGAGCTTTGGCCTCACGATCTATTCCCGTCATCTCTGTTACTCGTGCCGAGCGTTCTTCTTGTCGTTCATGCTCACCAGCAACGCCAGCCCTGCGGCGAACAATAGAGACGACCAAACCCACCATGGTCGAAACAACAACTAGGACAGATGCAACGTCACGAACGAAGACAGTCCCTATGAACTGACTCGCAGCGACTGAACCAGCTGCAAAAACCAAATACGTGACTCTCAACAGCCACCCATAGCCAATGCCCACCTCTCGGCGTCGAGTAGTCACCCAACAAAACGCCATGCCACCAACAGCCCATTGCAACAAAACAGTGGCGGCATCAATACGAATCACGGCTCGACGGTACCGGCCACTTCCGTTTAACAACGAAACGAGCGGACTCAGCGGGAGCGCGGACTCAGAAACGCGCGTGTCTAACTGTCGAGTACCACCAGATCGTGGGAAACCGTGTTTAAAGAACGAGAGCCATCGTTGGTGGCAACCACAATGTCTTCTATGCGCGCACCGAAACGACCTGGCACGTAGATGCCTGGCTCGATTGAAAACACGTGGCCTGGCAGAAGCACCTCGTCGTTACCTTCGACTAGATACGGGTCCTCATGGGCATCGAGTCCAATGCCGTGACCAATGCGATGAATGAACAACTCGCCGTAGCCTCCACTAGCGATCAAACGTCGAGCAACAGCATCGACTTCAGATGCAGCTGTGCCCGCTGCAGCCGCGACAACCGCTGCAGCCTGAGCCTCTTGTAACACGGAATAAAGATCGGCGAATTCTGATGAAGGTTCTCCTATATGGACACAGCGCGTTATGTCTGAGCAGTAACCGTCTGGCATCGTGCCTCCGAAATCGCAGAGCACTACTTGGCCATCTTCAATGACGTGATCACTCGCTTCATGATGCGGACTTGCTGCATTGGCTCCAGCTGCGACGATCGCGAAGTTCACCTTACGATGACCCTCGGCTATGAGCCTCCGTCCAATCTCTGCTGAAACATCAGCCTCGCTACGACCCACAAGGGCAATATCACCATTTTGCAAAGCGTTAGCAACACGATCTGCTGCTGCCGACGCAGCCGCAAGGGCCTTGATCTCAGCCAAGCTCTTAACCGCACGTAAAGACCCGGTGACCTCGCTGGCTCGAACCCATCTGGCATTGGTCACATGGGCTTGTAACTCAATTACGAACCGAGCCCATGTGTGATCACCAATTGCGACCACATTCGCAGCGCCCATGAGCCCCGCCACTAGTGCAACAGGGTCATCGGTTTCATCCCAAGCCAACAGACGAAAACCATCAGGGTCATGCGCAACGCTCGGTACTTCAACGCGAGGAGCTTCAAGTCGAGGTACTACCAATGTTGCTTCGCCCTCTCGCGGCAACACCAACATCGTGAGTCGCTCAAGGGGCATTGCCTCATAGCCAATGAGATAGGGCAGATCAGCCCCAACGCTCAACAGACAAACGTCGACGCCGAGTTGGGTCATACGCTTGCGGGCACGGACGAGGCGGTTGAGCTCCACGATCAGCCAGACTAGCGAGGTGATCTCGGGCTCAGGTGATGGTAACGACATTGACCACATTCACGACATCAATCTCCAGTCAGGTTTGGCGTCGAGCGTTTGGGCTCCTCATCGCCGCCCGCTAACCGTTGGGCTTGTCCTCACGATCACACTGGTTGGTTTCGAGTCACTCGCAGTCGCAACAGTCCTGCCAGCCATAGAACGCGACCTGGGTGATCTGTATCTATATGGATGGGTGTTCAGTGCGTATTTCTTAGGCAGCCTGCTGGGCATCGTCATAGCTGGACAATTAACTGATCGCTTTGGCCCCATTCGGCCTTTTGCCCTTGGGCTAGTGCTGTTTTCGATCGGGCTCATCATGGGAGGACTTGCCCCTTCCATGGCGGCTCTTGTTCTTGCCCGAGTCATACAAGGCATCGGCAGTGGAGCAATACCAGCTGTGGTTTACGCAAGTATTGGCCGCAGCTATGCCGAAGCCGTACGGCCACGAATGTTTGCCATTCTCTCGTCCGCATGGATATTACCCAGCCTCCTTGGGCCTGTCATCAGCGCCAGCATTGCCGATCACTGGAGTTGGCGATGGGTATTTCTCGGGCTCCTCCCCTTAGTAGCTCTATCAGGAACTTTGACATTGCCATCACTGCGCCTTCTCACTCCCTCCACTGACTCCAACAACCTCCCCATCAAAGTAAGTGCTGCGATAAAAGTCACCATTGGCTCAGGGCTCGTGATCGGGGGTCTGTCAATCGGAGCTACTCCACTAGCCGCACTTCCCCTCATTGGCCTTGGTGTCATCATGGGGTTTAAACCCTTACAAACACTGGTTCCTAAAGGAACCCTTAGAGCCAAACCTGGGCTACCAGCCACCATCTTGAGTCGAGCAATGTTGACATATGCCTTCTTTGCAGCCGATGCCTACGTGCCCCTGAGCGTCACTTCCATTCATCACACCAGCACGACCATGGCAAGCGTTGCCCTGACAGCAGCCGGGTTGGCATGGGCGATCGGCTCATGGGTACAAGAACGCAAGGTCACAACTTGGGGGCCTAAAACCCTTATACGGACAGGCTTTGCTCTGGTCTTTACCGGAATCACCATTGCTTCAAGTGTATTCAACCCCTCAGCGCCATTGGCCTTAATAGTGATCGGCTGGGGGTTTGCGGGTTTAGGTATGGGTCTTGCATACGCACCCATATCATTTCTCGTGCTCCAGCAGGCCGAGTCAGGACGAGAAGGCAGCGCCAGTTCGTCTATGCAACTCGCCGACGTTCTTGGCATTGCGTTTGGAGCAGGACTGGGCGGAGCGCTCATCGCAATCGGTGAAGCCCTCGATTGGACACCTCGCACTGCACTTGCAGGCGCATTCCTACAAGCCGGATTCATGGCTCTTCTCGGCTTCAGCCTCACCTGGCGCCTCCCCGCTTCACGCCCCACCGGGGAATCCTGAGCGCCAAAGTTCTCGCGCCGTCAAGACCGAGGGAGCCGCCCATGGGTGGGTGGGCCACAAAGCGCCGTCGTACCGGTTTCCACAGGCAATCCAGCACGGCGCCACTCCGGAAAACCCTCTTCGAGCCTCCGAGCATGCACACCCTGCAATTCAAGCGAGCGAATTGCCTCACAGGCGTACGCGCAATAAGGACCCCGGCAATACGCCACAACCTCGGCATCGCGAGGGACCTTGCGTAGCTGGTCGTAGAGTCGCGTCGGGTCGATCGAAATGGCGCTGGGGATGTGCCCCGCTTCGTACTCGGGCAATGGACGTACATCGAGCACCACGACCTTGCCGGCATCGAGACTCGAAAGCAGCTCGTCGCGTGTGATTGTGGCGATGCCTTCGAGCGGACCCAGATAGGCATCAATGAGCTCGGAGATGCCCGCGACATGGTGTGCCGCCACATCGCGCAGCGCTGACCAGAACTCACCGACGCGCTCACTCGAAAGTCGATAGTACACACGACTACCGTCCCGACGGCTGGACACGAGCCCGGCGCGGGAAAGGACCTGAAGGTGATGAGATGTGTTGGCCATGCTCTGGCCGACCTCGCTCGCCAAGACATCCACCGAGCGCTCGCCTTGCGCCAGAACATCCACCAACTCGGCGCGCCGCCCATTGCCGAGCGCTTTGGCCACATCTGCCAGCCGGTCGAAAAGGGCCTCTTTCGCCACTCTGTCCGCCATCACACCTCCTCGATTTGAATCATCGTGCTACAGGGTAGCCCGATGATTCAAATGCTCAAACAATCTCTTGACAACTGGCCTCAAATTCGCTTAGATATCAATCTTCGTATTATCAAACGAGTTCTTGAACTATAGGAGGTTTCCCATGCCCACAAACCCAGCCGACACCGAACCGGCAACGACCGTGGACGCCGAGGCCCTTCGCGCTGAGGTGCGTCTCAAATACACCGAGGTCGCCAACAACCCCAACGGAGCCTTCCACTTCCACACAGGGCGACGACTTGCCGAGCTTCTCGACTACCCGGCGAACATTCGCACCACTCTCCCCGATGAAGCCATGGCCAGCTTCGCCGGCGTGGACAACCCGTTCGGGGCCGGTCGCATCCCTGTCGGTGGCCGCGTTGTCGACCTTGGCTCCGGCGGCGGTTTTGACTGCTTCGTCGCCGCCGAGTTGGTGGGTCCGACCGGTTCGGTCATCGGCGTCGATATGACCCCTGCCATGCTCGAGCGATCCCGGCGTGTTGCCAACGAGCTTGGGCTGCACCATGTCGAGTTCCGCCAAGGCATCCTCGAGACGCTGCCCGTGGCAGACGGATGGGCCGACGTGGTCATCAGCAACGGGGTTCTCAACCTCGTGGCCGACAAAGCTCGGGTGCTGGCCGAAGCACATCGTGTGCTTCGGCCCGGCGGTGTACTGCAGTTTGCCGACATTGCCGTCGGTGCCGAAGTCCCCGAAGCGGCCAAGTGCGACATCGAGCTGTGGACCGACTGCATCGCCGGCGGGCTGTCGGTGGATGAATGGTGCCGACTCATCGAGGAAGCCGGGTTCGACGACCTCGCTGTTGGTTTGTCCACCGACACCTTCGGGGGAGCCGCCGGTGAAGCCCGGGCGCGTGCGTTCGACGTCTACGCTCATACCTTCCGCTCCGTCAAGCAATGAACGCAGACCAAGAATTCCCGCATCAGGTGCTCGATGCGCCGGGGCTCGCCTGCGCCTCCCTCACCCCACTCGTCTCGACGACCCTCGCCACGCTCCCAGCCGCAACATTGTTGGAGGTCCGCACCGACGACCTCGCTGCAAGAATGGGGATACCTGCCTGGTGCCGCCTCACGCGCAACCCACTTGTGCGCACGTTCGAGGGACCTGACCCCGACCGAAACCTCACCGCCGACCAAACCATTTTCCATATCACCAAGAAGGAGCAGTAAACCATGCCTACCAACACGAGCATCCTCATCCAGGGCACCCATGGTGCAGAGGACCCCGAGAAGTCGACATTGCCATTCATTGTTGGCAACGTCTCGGTGACTGCTGAGCAGGACACCACCATCTTCCTGACCTCCGAAGGGGTGCGCCTCGCAACGCTCGGCTACGCCGATGGGATCCAATACGCGGAACATCCACCAACCGGCAAGATCCTCGCCGATTTCGTCGCAAACGGTGGGCGCATCTGGGCCTGCGGTGCCTGCACCGGACCTCGGGGCATAACCGCCGCCGACATGGTAGAGGGGGCGACGATCGTGACCGCTGCCAACCTCGTCGAGGCTCTCGCCTCTGGTGCCTCAACGGTGGCGTTCTGAACGAGGGATAGTCGCTTGGCCGGCAAGCCGATTGTGGCAAAACGCGGGCCTTAGATCGTCCTCGATTGCCCTTGCAGCTCTGCTGTCAGATAGATCGTCCTCGATTGCCCTTGCAGCTCTGCTGTCAGACCCCGATGACCGATGAGGCGGCTTGGCGGGCGTGGTAGCTGGACCTGGTCAGGGGCGAGGCCTCGACGTGTCCGATGCCCATGCTTTCCCCAACAGCAGCCAGCATCTTGAATATGGAGGGCTCGACCCAGCGCTCAACAGGTAGGTGGTGATGCGTCGGGCGCAGATACTGGCCGAGGGTGACTATGTCGACGCCGATGCCTGCTAGGTCGGCCATCGCTCCGATGATCTCGTCGTCACGTTCGCCCATGCCCAACACCATTCCTGACTTGGTCGTGAGACCTGCTGCCTTTGCACGTGCCAAGACCGCCAAGGACCGTGCATATCCAGCTGATGGACGCACCGCTCGTTGTAGGCGTACGACTGTTTCAAGATTGTGATTAACGATGTCAGGACGGGCATTGAAGATGAGATCAAGCGAGGCTGGGTCGCCCTTGCAATCAGAAATCAGCACCTCTATGTCGCAGTCAGGAATTCTTTGACGAATGGCTTTAATCGTCTCGCTAAACGCTCCCGCTCCCCCGTCGTCAAGGTCGTCTCGTGCCACGGTGGTAATAACCACATACGCAAGATTCATCCGATCCACTGCCTCAGCCACTCGTTGAGGCTCATCAATCGAGAGTGGCTCAGGTTGTCGAGTGTCCACCAAACAGAATCCGCAGGCCCTGGTGCAACGCTCGCCGTTAATCATGAAGGTTGCAGTCCGATCGGCCCAGCATTCATAAATATTTGGACAGCCCGCCTCTTCACAAACCGTTACCAAAGACAACTCTCGCATGGTGCGTTTTAGTTCGAGATACTCCGGGCCGATGCGAGCCTTGGCCCGGAGCCAATCAGGTTTACGCTCACTAATAGAAAGACCTTGTGTCACCCCAGCCTCTGCCAATCGGCCCGTAATGCGAACTGAAGTACTGCCTGAAACTGGAGCCGGTGCAGCCTTATCGGTTATATCAACCCCATCAGCTAAATCGACAGGAGCTTCACCTCGGCTAAAAGCCGAAAGGTCACTAGGCGCTACACGCCATGCCAAATCTTGGCGCTCGACACCACCAGCACCCCATAGCTCCCCCGCCCTTGTAACAACCGCATCGACTACCTCGGCCATGGAAACATGAACCCCTTGTGCCGCTAATGACGTCACAGACTTATCGGTTATTCCACAGGGAATTATGTGATCAAACATCGTGAGATCGGGGTCGACATTGAGCGCAAAGCCATGCATAGTGCGGCCTCGACTCAGCCGAACCCCAATGGCACAAAGTTTAGAATCGCCAACCCAAATGCCCGGATAACCATCTAGGCGGTGCGTTCCTGAGAGACCAATATCGCTAAGCACGTCGATAATCAATTGCTCAACAGCCGTCACGTAGGCAGCAGTATCGGCCATGTTGCCGTTACCTTTGCCAGCCACCGACACGATCGGGTAACCAACAAGCTGGCCCGGCCCGTGATAGGTGACATCGCCACCACGATTGGTTCGCACCAGTTCTGCGCCAACCGACTCTGGTTCAACTAATACATGGGCTGGGTTAGCTCTCACACCAAGCGTGTAGACCGGTGGGTGTTCCAACAAGAGCAGGTGGTTATCGGTGGAACGCTCAAATAGCGCCTGTTGAAGAGCCTGGGCGTCGGCATAAGCAACCCGTCCCAACCAGCGGATTCTTAGAGACTCAGCGATTCGGTCCACCTAGCGCCCCATCAGATACAGACGGGCACTCAGAGGGGTCATGACAGCTCTGCGGCCCAATCCCGTGTTTCGATTATTTCCTTGATCTTCGCCACGAACGATGCTGCATAAGCACCGTCAAAGGCTCGATGGTCCCATGACATGGCGAGGTTTCCTGTTGGGTGAATCGCCACGGCATCGGTTCCATCTGGCAAGGACACGGCAACTGGCCGCTTCTTCACGCCATCGGTAGAGAGAATCGCAACCTGTGGCTGGTTTATGACCGCACCCGTAATCAACGTGCCGAACGGTCCAGGGTTAGTAATTGTGAACGTACCGCCTGCGATGTCGTCAGGGCCCAACTTCTTGGTACGGGAGCGATCTGCAAGGTCAGCCATCTCACGAGCAAGAGCACGCAGGCGCTTTCCTCCGGCATCGTGAACGACCGGCACCATAAGCCCGTTAAAGCTGAGATCAACTGCAATTCCCAAATTCACACCGTGATGGACGATCAACTCGTTATTGCCCACCGATGCATTGACCTGTGGGAACTCTCGAATCGCATCAATTGTCGCACGGGTAATGAAAGGAAGGTAAGTGAGGTTGATGCCTTCAGTTGAACGAAATGCCTCACGATTGGCGAGACGCACACGGTCGAGGTTCTCATAATCAACCTCAATGACCACCAACGCATGGGCCGATGTTGCCTGCGAACGAATCATATGTTCTGCAGTGCGGCGACGAATGTTGGAGAATGGAATGATCTCGTCTTGATCGCTGGCTACGGATGGACCAAATGCCTGCACAACCAACGGCGGAAGCCCACCAGAACCATTTGGAGCACTGACTGCTGGTGGTGCAACTGCTGGTGGTGCAACTGGTGGTGCAGTCGAACGGCCACGATCTTCAACCAGGCCCAACACGTCATTACGAGTGATGCGTCCACCTTCGCCTGTGCCCGGAATAGTCGCTGGGTCAAGGCCATGTTCGGTCACTAAACGGCGCACCACTGGCGACAAAAGTCGCTGACTTCCATTTGCCGTAGTCGGAATCGGAGGAGCGACAGGAGCAGTTGCAACTGATGCAGGCACGGGTTCGGGTGCTGAAGCGACCGGTGCAGGAACGGGGTCAGAAGCGGGAGCAGCGGCTACCGGTTCAGCTACGGGAGCCACAGGGGGTGCGGGTGCAGGGTCCGCTGCACCAGGGGCAGCGCCACCACCAACTGGGCTATCACCAACGACAGCAAGGACTACTCCCACGTCGACGGTTGCTCCTTCCGGAACCAAAATCTGAGTTACAAAACCACTGACAGGCGAAGGAACCTCTGAGTCAACCTTGTCAGTAGAAACCTCAAAGAGCGTTTCGTCTTCGGCAATCGCCTCGCCGACTTGCTTGTACCACTTGGTGATCGTGCCCTCAGTCACGGTCTCGCCAAGCTGGGGCATCGTGATATCAGCCATCAGCCGTGCAATCCTCTCCCCGTCATTGACATAACGGTCTCACCAAACAATTCGGACAAAGTTGGGTGGGGTTGAATAAACGCCGCAACCTCGTCAACCGTTGCCTCCCAGTTGACTGCCAGATAGCCCTGTCCAAGTTGCTCGGTCACCCAAGGTCCAACCATATGAACGCCAAGAATCTGCCCAGCGCGTCCATCGGCTCCCTTTGCCGCTATCACCTTTACCAAACCATCGGGCTCGCCCAAAATAAGAGCCCGTCCATTGCCGCGATACTGATGTTTAGACACAACCACGTCGTAACCAGCATCACGAGCAGACGCTTCAGAAAGGCCCGCAAAGGCAACTTCAGGGTGACTGTAAATGCACCAAGGAATACGGTCGTAGGCAATGGGCACAGGCGATTCGCCAAGAATGTCACGGATGACCACCATGCCCTCAGCAAAGCCGACGTGTGCAAGTTGGGGAGTCGCAACCAGATCGCCAATCGCCCATACACCTGTGACATTGGTGCGACACGTCGCATCAATCTTCACGAAACCTCTCTCATCGACTTCAACGCCGCTGCCCTCAAGGCCCAAGGTTTCTGAAAGCGGACGACGCCCAACCGAAACGATGACGCGTTCAACCTCCACCGAATCGCCACCTTCAAGATGCACAGTGGTCGTAGTGGCTCCAGGAGTATGGCCAGTCACTCCAACACCAGTGCGCACATCCATGCCTCGCTTTACAAAGCTCTTTCGCACGACTTCGGCAACATCGCTATCGCAACCAGGAAGGATCTTCGGCAAACCTTCCAACATCGTCACTTTCACACCGAGGTCAAGCATCATCGAGGCGAACTCGCAACCAATGGCACCGCCACCAATAACCGCAACTGACACAGGCAGCGTGTCGGTAGCCAACACCTCGTCAGAGGTCTGGATGAAACGTCCATCTACCTCAAAGCCCGGAATAGTTCGAGGCGCAGACCCCGTGGCGAGAATCACGTTTGTGGCCGTTAACTCAGTAGTTGTGCCCTGATCGTCAGTAACGACAACTCTGCCGTTGCCACTAAACGTTCCAGTTCCCGCATAGGTAGTGACCTTGCGAGCCTTGAGCAGGCCAGTAAGGCCCTTCCATAAACCGTCTACTACTTGGCCCTTACGTGCCATCGTGACAGCAAAATCAATTGTCGGCGGCCCAACTTGCACACCAAACGTGGCGGCATGACTTACAGCCCGAAAGACAGACGCCGATTCCAAAAGCTCCTTGGCGGGAATGCATCCCCGGTGCAAACACGTGCCACCCACCTTGTCTCGCTCAATTAAGGCAATCGAAAGGCCAGCCGCTGCCCCATATAACGCTGCGGCGTAGCCACCAGGGCCACCTCCAATGATCACCACATCGAACTGGTCAGCCACGTCGGTTCTTTCCCTTCTCGGAGTATTGGTTCAGAGGTCAGGCTACCCCGATCACCACAAACCACTCACCCAACGACTTGCTTGTGAAAATTCCTACGGACCCGAGGGTCCTAACTGTTCATCTGCATTAGCTGCACAGCGAATGCAACAACGATCAACGCTCCACAAACTGCAGCCGTAATGATAAGTCGACGAGTATTCACCGCTGCGAGCCTATCTTGGCCGAGTTCATCTCCTGATAAGCACCGATACCAGCTAGCGTGGGGCACTAAGAGAACAAGACGCAGGGGAGCTCGACGCGACGAGCTGAGAGGCGGCCACGCAGGCTGCGACCCTCCTAGAACCGGCCCGGTCATGCGGGTCAGGGAGCGTGTGCGATGAGCGACATTGATGTGACGCAAGGGCAAACAGGCGACTTGCTCATCATTGCTGGTAGGACCTTTAGGTCTCGCCTGTTTCTGGGAACTGGCAAGTTTCCTTCCCTCGATTCGCTACGTGATGCAATCAAGACTTCAGAGACCGAAATGGTGACTGTGGCACTTCGTCGAGTCGATCTTTCGGGGGAAGGTGATGACAACATTCTCGACGCCCTGCCCGAAAACATTCTGTTGCTCACAAATACTTCTGGAGCAGTCGATGCCGACGAGGCAGTTCGGCTGGCCCGACTCGCTAAGGCAGCCGGACACCCCACATGGATCAAACTTGAGGTGACCCCCGACCCTCGCTATCTATTGCCTGACCCTGTAGAAACACTTCGCGCAGCAGAACGACTAATAGAAGAAGGTTTCACGGTATTGCCCTATTGCCCCGCCGACCCAGTGCTGTGCAAGCACCTTGAAGAAGTCGGATGCGCCACGGTCATGCCGCTCGGTTCGTGGATCGGGTCAAACAAGGGCCTTCGTACTCGTGACGCATTAGAGATAATTCTCGAACAGGCATTTGTTCCCGTCGTCGTCGATGCGGGACTTGGAGCGCCCTCACATGCTGCTGAGGCAATGGAGCTGGGCGCAAGCGCTGTGTTGGTCAACACCGCAATAAGCATTGCTGGTGACCCTGCTGCAATGGCTGACGCATTTCGCCTAGGTGTACATGCCGGACGAGCAGCTTTTCTCGCAGGACTTGGAGCACAAGCAACGACGGCCTCGGCATCATCGCCACTTACTGGCTTTCTCGAAGCCGGTTTGATGGATACCGCTGGCGAGCGACATCAGTCATGACTTCGCTCGCAACCGCTTCCACGCCAATAGCGGTGACCCTAGAACAGCGCCCCGAGGGCGTTCCGCCAAACTCGGCAGCAAGTGACCTTTTAAACACCGACCTGTCCATGCTGCGATCCATCGCCGAAAGAGCAACCAATAATGATGTCGACCGCGCACTGCGCTCATCTCGTAGAAACCTCACCGACTTTTCGGCACTCATCTCTCCTGTTGCTGCCGTACGCCTAGAAGAACTTGCCTCTGCTGCCAATCAGCTCACCGTACAGCGCTTTGGTCGCACCATTCGCCTGTTCGCTCCGCTCTATCTTTCGAGCGAATGCGTCTCAACTTGCACCTATTGCGGCTTCTCTGCCGAGAACGACATCACAAGACGGACTCTTACTCCTGAAGAAGCTCGGGCTGAAGCTGAAGAGCTTGTAAAAAGGGGCTTTCGTCATCTATTGCTAGTCGCAGGCGAACATGCCCGTATCGTCAACCGTGACTACCTGGTCGCGTGTGTTGAGGCTATTGCACCCGTGGTGGACCAGCTCTCTATCGAAGTTCAGGTGTGGGATACCGAAACCTATCGGCGACTACTCAAAGCAGGCTGTGACGGACTCGTTGTTTACCAAGAGACCTATAACCGAACGACCTACAACACGGTCCATCTCAAAGGAAAGAAGCGCAACTACGACTGGCGGCTGGCGGCTCCCGATCGTGGCGGCGAAGCTGGCATGCGTCGACTTGGCGTTGGAGCACTACTTGGTTTGCATGATGACTGGCGCACTGAAGCTCTTAGCCTGGCCGCACATGCAACGGCATTGACTAAACGGTGGTGGCGCTCAGAAGTCAACATTGCGCTCCCCCGTCTTCGCCCCGCTGCAGGTGACTTCGAGCCAGCAGACCCAGTTAGTGACGCTCAGCTCGCCCAGTTGTTGTGCGCACTACGACTCACCTTGCCCGATGCAGGTATCACCCTCTCGACTCGCGAGCCTGCCGAGTTACGAGATGCGCTGCTTCCTCTGGGAGTGACCACCTTTTCCGCCGGGTCAAGCACCGAACCAGGGGGATACACCACGCCCGACACCAACGAACCCCAATTTGAAGTGAGCGATCATCGCAGCCCAGCCGAGATCGCCGCCGCCTTACGTACTGCAGGATACGACCCTATCTGGAAGGATTGGCAGCGAAGCTAGGGAACCGAGTCGCAGGCCTTTAAGATCGAAGTATGGGTATTCGGAAAATGGTCAAGGGACTTAAAACGTCGGTTGACGAACTTGATCGCCAGAGGGTTGAGGGTCGATTCGAACACCATCGTGAGGGGCGAGTTTCTCTGTGCGACTGCCCACTTCGCCAAAAAGTTGAGGTCATCGGTGAGGTGAGCCGCATGCGCGTTGTTCCGCGAGCTGGTTGTCCGTCCCTAGAGATAGTGGTTAGCGACGGTAGTGGAGAGGCTACTGCCGTCTTTCACGGTAGACGGCGCATCCGTGGCATAGGCCCAGGACAAGCCATTGCACTGTGTGGCGTTGCTCGCCACAGCAACGGGCGCGTGGTCTTCCTCAACCCTGCTTACACACTCTTGTCCTAAAGGACGGTTGTCCTAAAAGACGGCTAGCCAACTAGTACTGAACGCACCTGCTCCTCAGAGTCGGGAGTCACCAACACCAACACCTCATCATTTTCCTGCAGAGGAGTGTCACCTCTTGGCACGACCACATGTTCATCACGAATGATCGCCACCAATGTTGAGTCACGTGGAAGATCAAGCTCAGAAACAAGACGGCCTGCCGCAGGCGAAACATCAGCAAGCGTGACTTCGACCAAGCGAGCCTTACCCCCCTCAAACTGCAACAACCTGACAAGAGTGCCCACGCTTACGGCTTCTTCAACCAGTGCTGTAATGAGGTGCGGAGTCGAAACTGCAACGTCGACCCCCCAAGTCTCGTTAAACATCCATTCGTTCTTGGGATGATTCACCCGAGCTATAACTCGTGGCACCCCAAACTCTTGTTTTGCCAATAGCGATACAACGAGATTGTCTTCATCATCACCTGTCACCGCTGCAACTACATCGGCAGTCGAAAGATCTATCTCAGACAACGCGGCCAGTTCACAAGCATCAACCACCTTGAACGAAACACCCTCATACTCACCCGATGCAATCGCCCGCTTGACGATGCCTTCGACTTGTTCGAGCACCAACACGTCATGGCCGGCTGCATTCAAGTCAGCAGCAATATGTAGCCCTACGTTTCCACCTCCTGCAATCACCACTCTCATCAGTGACCGCCTCCTTGACTGCTATTGCCAGCCATTCGTACTTCAAAATCAGGTAACGCTTCGGTGGTCACCACAACCAACAACCTGTCTCCCTCTTGAGCAATCAAATTGGGAGTGGGCAGCATTGCCTTGCCCGTTCGGGTCACCGTAACCACTCGCCAGCTGCCTGCCTCACCCAACTTCGCAAATAGCTTACCGACCCACACATCAGGAAGCATGCGCTCAACCAATACAACGGCACCCGTACTATCAGCCCATTCGGTATGTGTCTCTGAAGGCAAGAGTCGTCTCATGGCCTGATCGGTACTCCAAGCCACCGTCGCAACCGTGGGAATCCCGAGGCGCTGGTAAATCACCGCACGACCTGGGTCATAAATACGGGCAACCACGCGCTCAACCCCAAAGGTCTCGCGAGCAATACGCGCAACCATGATGTTGGAGTTATCGCCACTGGTCACCGCCGCAACCGCTGCAGCCTCTTCTATGCCAGCTTCCATAAGGCGGTCGCGGTCGAAACCAAACCCATGAATTTTCTTACCTGAAAAATCTAAAGGGAGCCGACGAAAGGCCGTTTCACGTTTATCAATTACCGCAACCGTGTGGCCCAAACCCGATATCTCTACAGCTAAGGCCGAACCAACTCGCCCACAACCAACAACAACAACATGCACGACAGTGGCCTCCTAGTCGACCTACTACAACCCCCCACCCGTTCACACGGAGAAGTTGCGGTTATCGTAACCAGCTTCGGTCAATCTTCTGATTTGAGGCAAACATGTTGTCGACATTTAAGCGGCTCTTCGTCGGTCAACCCATCGCGACCAGCGAGGAGGGCCACCAGCGCGTCGGCAAAATTGTAGCTCTGGCAGTCTTTGCCTCCGACGCTATTTCGTCAACGGCCTACGCAACCGAGGAGATCTTGCTCGTCCTCGTCCCCTTGGGGGGAATAGCGGACTCGATCGAATACCTCATCCCTTTGTCTATCGTCGTAATGGCGCTATTGAGCCTTGTAGTAATGAGTTATCGCCAAACGATCCATGCCTACCCCAACGGTGGCGGGTCTTATGTGGTTTCACGAGAAAACCTGGGAGAAACCCCCTCGCTAGTGGCTGGGGCATCACTACTCGTTGACTACATCTTGACCGTGGCCGTGTCGATCTCTGCTGGTGTTGCTGCCATTACCTCAGCTATAGAACCATTACGAGACCACAAAGTCGGGCTGTGTCTTTTCTTTGTGACCATTCTCACCCTTGCAAACCTCAGGGGCTTGAAAGAATCGGGGCGTGTATTCGCTGTTCCCACGTATGTCTATGTCGTCTCTCTTGGTGGACTCATCACATATGGCCTTTACCAATCCTTCTTCGGCGGACTTGATCCATTGCCCCCTGATCAACATGCACTAGACGAACTCACTAAACAAGGTGCCCTGATGACCGGGATTACAGCTTTTGCGGTAATGAGGGCTTTCTCGTCAGGCGCAGTCGCATTGACCGGTATTGAAGCCATCTCTAACGGTGTGCCTGCATTTCGGCCCCCTGAGTCTAAAAATGCCTCAACCACCCTCATGTGGATGGGTGCCATCTTGGCGTCATTCTTCTTTGGTATCTCAGTTTTGGCTCATCGTTTGCAGCCCACCGTTTCGCATGAAGAAACTCTTATGTCAATTATCAGTGGTGCGGTCTTCGGAGACGGCTCTCCGTTCTATTTCATATTGCAAGCATCGACCGCCGCTATTCTTTTGCTTGCAGCGAATACGGCATTTGCTGACTTCCCCCGCATTTCTTCGATTCTCGCCCAAGACGGTTTCTTGCCCCGACAACTACACAATCGTGGTGACCGCTTGGTCTTCTCAAACGGCGTGCTCGCACTGGCAGCAGTTGCTTCGATTCTCATAATTATCTTTGGTGGCGTAACCACAAAACTCATTCCGCTCTATGCAGTTGGCGTATTCACCGGCTTCACACTTTCCCAATACGGCATGGTCAAGCATCACCAAAAACTAAGAGAAGCTCGTTGGAAGTTTCATGCCAGCCTCAACATGATTGGGGCCATTGCAACTGGCATCGTGCTCTTAGTTGTGGTGACCTCGAAGTTCACCAAAGGGGCGTTCGTCCCGGCCATCTTGATTCCGCTGATCGTATTGCTGTTTAGGGCAATACATCACCACTATCAACGAGTAGCTGCAGTACTTCGAGTGCCCGAAGGATACCGACCCCGTCGCCATACTCATACGGTGGTCGTACTTGTCGGCAGCATTCACCAGGGTGTGCTCGCAGCGCTTGGCTATGCGAAATCATTGGCTCCTGACCGTTTGATAGCTGTAACGGTCGTCCAAAACAATGAGGACGTCGATAAGATCACCGAACAGTGGGAGCAGTTCCACATAAATATCGAGCTACAAACCGTCTTCTCGCCTTATCGCGAACTTACTCAGCCGATCTTGAAATACCTAGATGATCTCGATGCGGCCTATGACAATGACATCATCACCGTCGTCTTGCCTGAGTTCGTTCTCACTCACTGGTGGGAGCAGCTCTTACACAATCAAAGCGCTTTGGTGCTCAAGACTCGTCTGCTCTTTAGGAAGAACACCGTCGTTACCTCAGTGCCTTTCCATTTGGACTCGCCTACTTCTGTGGAAGCTCCGGGCTTCAACGAGTTACTGGCCTCCCCGGAAAACTCACCGCCGAGTTCAGGCGACTCAAACACCTAAGGACCAGTGACAAACCTTCACTACAAACGCTCTAAGACCTCAATGCCTAGCAAGCCGAGTCCAAGCTTCAAGGTGGCTGCCGTTGACTCGCAAAGTGCAAGGCGCGATGTGCGTAACGGTTGTTCAGATCGCAACACCGGGCAGTGCTCATAAAACTGGTTGTAAACCTGCGACAACTCGTACAGGTAGGCACAAAGATGATTTGGCGATAGTTCGCTGGCAGTCCGTTGAACCACGTCGGCGAACTCAACAAGATGTTTTGCCAAAGCACGTTCTTGTGAGTCACCAAGTTCCACGGCAATGTTTCCCGCTGGCGGACCATCAGCCCAGCCAGCCTCACGCAATATTGAACGCATGCGCGCATACGCGTATTGCAAATACGGAGCGGTATTACCCTTCAGACTCAACATCTTGTTGAAAGAAAAGACGTAGTTGCTTTGACGGTTCTGGCTAAGGTCCGCGTACTTCACTGCACCAATACCAATGACCCGAGCAACTAAATCAATGTCATCAGGAGGTTCTTGACCTCGTTCAGTTGCACGAGTGCTGACAAATGTTCCAGAACGCTGAAGTGCCTCATCGAGCAAAGCCCGTAAACGAACGGTTTCACCAGAACGCGTTCGCA
>JBBSKG010000009.1:0-36162 GCA_038256565.1 Acidimicrobiales bacterium
GAAGGCCGAAAGTGAATACACCACAAAGGTTAAACATGTAAGCGCCGCGCAAGTAGTTTTGTCACTGGTCCCAAGGGCAAAAGTTACAGAAATGCCATGCGCCCAAAGGGCCAGATGCGAGTTACGGCTCGTCCGACCACTGTGTCGATCTTGATGGTGCCAAACACTCGGCTATCAAGCGATTGCGCACGGTTGTCGCCCATAACCCACAGCTCACCTTTAGGCACCTCAACGGGGCCAAAGTCGCTCGTGGTGACTCCCCTTGGCAAATAGGGCTCGATCAGCTGACGACCATCAATGTAAAGCAAACCGTCACGAGCTTGCACCGCTTCGCCCCCAATGCCAATCACCCGTTTGATGTACTCATCAGTAGAAGGCGGACGAACTCCCAGCGATTCCATGACCCACTGACCAAGATCGCCAACAGCGGAGCCCTCGAGTTCTTTTGGGCACGGAGCTTTTGGGGGACAGTCAAAGACAATCAGATCACCACGACGCGGGTCATGCAGACGCAGGGAAATCTTCGAAGCAAGTACACGATCGCCAACCTCGAGCTGAGGAACCATTGACTCAGAAGGAATGTAATAGGCCTGCACTACAAAAGTTCGAACAAACGACACCGCGACAAGAGCCACGATGACCAAAATGACAAGCTCTCTAGATAAGTGACGTGGTCGTGACTTATCTGAAAGCGTCGCACTCAAGTCGTACTCAAGAAGCCTGAAGCAAAACGCCCAAAATCAACGAGCGGACCGCTTCTCCTTAATTTTGGCTGCCTTGCCAACTCGATCACGCAGGTAATAAAGCTTGGCCCGGCGCACATCGCCCAAGGTTATGACTTCGATCTTTTGGATAATCGGAGAGTGAACCGGGAATGTGCGCTCTACACCAACACCAAAGCTCACCTTGCGCACGGTGAATGACTCACGCACTCCAGAACCCTGACGGCGGATTACCACCCCCTGAAAGAGCTGCACTCGCTCGCGGGTGCCCTCGACTACCCGGACGTGCACCTTCAAGGTGTCGCCTGGAGAGAAGGACGGGACGTCGCTTCGCAAACTGGTGCGGTCAATTAGGTCAGTGGGATTCATGGCTGGCTCGGTTCCTCAGAAGCTGCTGGGAGCGTCCCATCATAGGGGTCAAGACCGAAATCAACCAAGATTGCCCTATCTTCTTCGCTGAGGCCCCCTCTTTTGGCGATCAAATCAGGACGTCGTTCAATAGTTCGAGCCAGCGCCATTGCCCTTCGCCACCTAGCAATTAAGCCATGATCGCCCGATCTCAACACCTCTGGAACGACCATTTCCTCAAACTCGGCAGGCCTCGTGTACTGCGGATACTCAAGAAGGCCATCAACGAAACTCTCATCGCTAGCAGAAGCTTCATTGCCCATCACGCCAGGCACGAGACGAGACACCGCTTCCATAATCACCATGGCGGCTACCTCGCCACCACCGAGCACGTAATCACCAATTGAAAGCTCTTCATCGACGAGGTGTCTCCTGACTCGTTCGTCAACGCCTTCGTAACGACCGCAAAGCAACGAGAAGCCTGATGTCTCGGCCAGCTCGTGGGCCATGTCCTGATTAAAACTACGCCCACCTGGGCTCAAGAGAAATAGTGGACGGGGCGGCTGAAACCTTTCGACGGCGGCAAAAATCGGCTCAGCCATCAACACCATGCCCGCTCCCCCGCCATAAGGGGCGTCGTCTACCGTGCGGTGCGCATCAGAGGTACCCGCCCTTAGGTCATGCACCCGCAAATCTAACAAGCCCGTCGATTGGCCCTTTCCTAGAAGCGACTCACCGGCGAACGCTTCGACCATGTTAGGAAAGATCGTGAGCACATCAATGCGAAGCGCCACGGTCAATCCAGCTCAAACAGGCCAGCGGGCGGGTCTATTACGACTTTGCCGTTCTCAAACGAAACGACAAAACGAAGCGGCACCAAAGCGCCGTTGTCTAACAACAACAAATCACTGGCAGGGTTTGCCTCAAGTGCTTCAATAATGCCGCGACAGGTTCCGTCGGCCTCGAAAACTTCCGACCCGATGAGGTCATGTACCCACATCACATCGCCATCGTCAATCGGTGGGGCCAATAGTGCCACCCCATGCAATGCGTCAGCAGCTTCACGAGTATCAACGCCCCCAAATCTCACGATGAAGCGATGCCTCAATGGTCTTGTGAGCTTCACCTCAAGGGTGCGGCCATCAGGAGTGAGAAGGGTTGAGCCAGGCTCAACACGTTCGAGACGATCAGTGGTCAAGGTGACCACCACCTCGCCACGAATGCCGTGAGGCCGATCAATATGGCCAACCTCGAGCAGTTCAGTCGACGAACTCGACGTCAACCTCCACCTCATCACGCACAGCCGCTGCACGAACAACGGTGCGTATCGAATTTGCTACACGACCCCGCTTGCCAATTACCCGGCCCATGTCGCCATCGCCCACATGGACGTTGAGTCCAACACGTGAGCCCTTCTCATCGAGATCAACCTCTACAGAGTCGGGGTCATCAACAATGCTGCGCACGACATATTCCAACACCTCACGAGCAGTTGCGGCTGCGATGCGATTTGGGTCGACACCTGCCTCGTCGTCAGAATCAGGCAGGTCGTTCACTTGGCCTTACCAGCCATGAACTCATCCCATGCGCCTGACTCTTTCAACAGAGTCTGTACACGATCAGTGGGTTGTGCGCCCTTCTTCAACCAGGCAATTGCCTTGTCGTTGTCGATGAGAACCCGTGATGGGTCCTGCAAGGGCTCATAGGTGCCGATGATCTCAAGAAAGCTCCCATTGCGGGGGGCGCGAGCATCTGCAGCAACCAGTCGGTAGGTAGGCTTCTTTTTCTTTCCCATCCTCATCAGACGGAGCTTGACGGCCACTTGGTGGTCTCCTCAGTTAGTTCAAATCATTGAAATTGGGCAACTCATTAAAATTCGGTATTCCGGGAAGTGACGGCATGCGCCGCTTGCCCTTCTTGTTGCTTTTTGTTTTCCCTGCCCCGCCGAAACGCTTCATCATCTTGGACATTTCCTTGAACTGCTTGAGCAATTGGTTGACCTCTGCGGTAGAGGTGCCGCTGCCATTGGCAATTCGAGTTCGGCGTGAACCAGAAATTAGCTCAGGTTTTTGTCTTTCTTCGGTTGTCATTGAGCGGATGATCGCTTCGACTCTGCCGATTTCATTCTCGCCGACCTCGGCGTTCTTCATCTCCTTTGGAATCCCTGGCATCATACCGATGATGTTCTGCAAAGGCCCCATCTTGCGAATTTGTTGAAGTTGCTCAAGGAAATCTTCGAGGGTGAATTGGCCCTCGAACATGGCTTGTTCTGCCCTAGCGGCAGAGTCTGCATCGTAGGTTTGCTCGACCTTTTCGATCAGTGTCAACACATCGCCCATGCCAAGAATACGATCGGCCATGCGATTGGGATGGAACTGATCGAAGTCGGCAATCTTCTCGCCGGTCGAGGCAAACGCTATGGGTCGACCGATCACTTCTTTAACCGAAAGAGCCGCTCCTCCGCGAGCATCGCCATCGAGTTTGGACAAGATTACCCCGTCAAGTGCAAGGGTTGCATGAAAGGACTCGGCAACGCCCACGGCGTCTTGTCCGGTCATGGCATCAATGACCAAGAAGGTGTAGTCAGGCTGGACTGCTTCAGAAATCTGGCGGACCTGGTCCATCATCTCGGTATCAACCGAGAGGCGACCTGCGGTGTCGATAATGCAAACGTCACGGCCACGATCACGCGCTGCTTCTATGCCAGCCCTGGCCACCGAGACCGGGTCAGATTGCTCGCTGAACACCGACACGCCAACTTGTTCACCGAGAATACGGAGTTGTTCAACGGCTGCAGGACGCTGTAGATCGGCCCCGACCAAAATTGGATTGCGACCTTGTTGTTTAAACCATCGAGCCAACTTGGCCGTGGCTGTCGTCTTACCAGCACCTTGAAGACCCGCCATAAGCACAACAGTTGGGGGACGAGAGGCGTAGGTAATGCGAAGCGTCTCGCCGCCAAGAATGGTTACGAGTTCTTCGTGGACGATCTTGATGACCTGTTGGTCGGGAGAAAGACTCTTGGAAAGATCAGCGGCTAGGCAACGATCTTTTATGCGGGTCAACAACACCTTGACCACTGAAAGATTTACATCAGCCTCAAGCAGAGCAAGGCGAATCTCGGCTAGTACTTCTTCGATCTCAGCCTCACCAAGGCGACCGCGGCTGCGCAACTTGGTGAAAATGCCTTCAAAACGATCGGACAGTGAATCGAACATGGGTGGTTCAGCCTAACGGCAGTGCAGCGAATAAGAATACTCGCTCAATTTTTGAATGCGATCAGTTTTAGTACCTTCAGTTTGAATGAATCTCGTCACGATCAAACTCAAGTGATCGGGTCTCTAGCAATGCTGTATCAAAGCTGGAGTTGCCGATTAGATCGTCAAACCATCTGCGAAGTGCTTCACGATTTTGTGCTCCGGTTCGTGGAGCCACGAGAAGCCCTACGCCAACGCCAATTGCCAACATGGTCATACGACGAAACCCCACCACACGACCCGCTCGATAACCCAGCTTGAACGAACCCGAAGTTGCCTTCGTGGTCATTTTGGTGGTGCCGAATACCAATTTTAATGACCACACCAGCGGTCGAGTTACTAGCCAAATCATGAGAACAGCGCCTCCACAAACTCATCGGGGTCAAATGCCACCAAATCGGCAGCTGTTTCACCTAAGCCAACCAACTTCACAGGTATGCCTAGCTCAGACTGTATCGCCAACACAATGCCTCCTTTGGCCGAACCATCGAGCTTGGTCAACACGACCCCTGTCACCTCGACTGCTTCAGCAAATTCACGGGCCTGATTAAGGCCGTTTTGGCCAGTCGTGGCATCGAGAACAAGCAACACCTCAGTCACTTTGCCCGGGGGTTTTTCTGCCACTCGGCGGACTTTTTTAAGCTCTTCCATCAAATTGAGTTTGGTATGCAAACGACCAGCCGTATCAGCCAATACCAACTGAACATCACGAGCTGCAGCCCTTTGAATGGCGTCGAATATGACTGCGCTTGGGTCACTGCCTTCGGCACCTCTGACAACATCGACACCCGCTCGCTCGGCCCACATACCTAGCTGTTCAGCTGCTGCTGCTCGGAAAGTATCGCCAGCAGCCAATAGCACTGAACGTCCACCGGCATGTTCACGAGAGGCAAGCTTTCCAATAGTCGTGGTTTTTCCAACGCCGTTGACGCCGACAAATAGCCACACATTCGGAGCGCCAGCTTCAAAATGCAATGAGCGATCATCTACAAACAAACGTGCCTTTATGTCTTCTTTGAGCCGTTCTATAAGTTCGGCCGACTCAGTGATTCCCAGGGCGGCAACCTGATCATGCAACTCCTTAATGAGCGAAGCGGTAAGCGTTGCCCCTACGTCTGCACGAATCAATGCTTCTTCAAGTTCGGCCCAGGTCTCGGGATCGATCTTGGAACGCGAAAGCATCGAAGTGACGTAACCCGACAGCAAACTCCTGGTTTTGCCAAGCCGATCACGGAATTTTGGAGTCGTGATCTCTGTCAGCTCATCTTCGAGCGTTACCTGTGAGAGCGCATCTTCAATTTCTGCAACGGTCTCAAGATCAGGAAATAAATCTGGATCTGGCGCAAGAGCAACCCCCGAAGAAGGCTCATTCATCTCAAAATCATCAACGGGCAAGGCTGTAGGAGCATGCGAACCGTTGGCCTTTGGTGGAGTATCGAGACTGAGAATCTCTTCATCTGATTGGTCTCGTCGAGAACGACGGACAACCACCGCTCCAGCAAAAACGAGAAAAAGAACCGATAGGACGCCAAGCAGAATCACGATCTCCACGTCGGCAGCCTACTCAGGGCGGACGCTCTACGAGGCTCAGTGGATAGGACAATCAAGAACTGCTGGTGACTCGTTCGCTGACTACTCGGGAAGAGCCGCCGGGCTCCATGGTTACGCCATAGAGAATGTCTGCTACTTCCATAGTGCGCTTTTGATGGCTGACTATGAGTAGCTGAGCGTCTTGGCGGAATTCGCCAATCAGATCGAGAAAGCGATGCAAGTTGACATCGTCAAGAGCAGCCTCAACTTCATCCATGAGATAGAAGGGCGAAGGACGACTGCGGAAAACCGCAAAGAGAAACGCCATTGCCGTGAGCGAACGCTCACCTCCGGACAAGAGCGAGAGCTTTCGTACGTTCTTACCTGATGGACGAGCTTCAACTTCTATTCCGGTATCTAACATGTTTGAAGAGTCCGTGAGCTTCAAGGAGCCTTGGCCGCCTGGAAACAATGTCTCAAACAGCTTTGTGAAGTTCTCGCTTACATCGACGAACGCTGCTGCAAAGACTGATTCGATCTCGACATCAATGACCTTTATGACCTTTGCCAGCTCACGTCGGCCCGCCTTCACGTCTTCAAGTTGTGCCTCTAAGAAATCGTGACGCTCTTGCAACGCAGCATGTTCCTCTAGTGCAAGCGGGTTGATTGGCCCCATAAGACGAAGCTCTCGTTCTAGTTCACGCAAACGCTCAGGGCCACCAACTCCATCGGGCAGATCTGGGCACGGTGTCGCCATTGCCACAGCTGGTTCTTGATCGAGGTCGCGGCGCAGGGTCTCGACAGCTGCTTCAACACGCAGTTCAATTTCTTGCACCTCAAGTTCAGCCCGCCGAGCTTGCTCGCGGAGCGCTTCGAGCTGGCGCTCAGCCTCTGCACGTTCTTTACGAAGAGAATCGAGTCGATCAGTTATTGATCGGACTGCCTCTGATTGAAGGCGGCGAAGATCATGCAGGCCGCTCAATTTCTCTTCGACCCATTGAGAACGATCAGCTAAGAAAGTCACCAGTCGGTCGGTTGCCAAGAGACGTTGATCAAGTTCGACACGACGACCCTCGGCCTCATCACGCTCGGCAACATTGCGAGAAAGTCGTTCGTTTACCTCGCCGAGACGGGCTTGCAGATACGAACGTCGAGCCTCAAAACCAGTTGCCCGCACCTCAAGATCAGTTCGCAACGCGGCCACCGCAGCGACTCGCTCGTCTATGCGAGTACGAGCGTCGTGCATTGCGCTGCGTTGTTCAAGCATCCGAGCTTCTTCAGCTTCTAACAGAGGCAGTTCGGCCGCAAGGCCAGCGATGCCGGCTTGTTCGCCTTGCGTACGTTGCAACAGCTCGCCGTGATGATGACGAACCTCTTCAATCTCGTTTTTAAGATCGATCAATTCTTGGTTAATGCGTTCTCTGGCATCAGTAGCGACGTCGTGGCGACGTTGGTTGTCATCACTTCGAGCCGCTATCTGAGTTTCGTTTTCTCGCGCCATGCGAAGTTCTTCACGAGCTTTGCCAAGTTCTGCATCAACAGCATCGGCCCTCACCGCTGCCTTGGCCGCCCGCTGCGCCGCTTCATCTAATGCTGCTCCGGTCGCACCGGCGCCACTTGAGCCAACTCTCCAGCCGTAAGGTCCGAAACAGTCCCCTGTTGGCGTGACCACAACTAAATCTCGATGGCTCACTGCAATATCAAGCGCTTCGGCCCACCCGCCAGAGACCATGACCGCCTTGTTCAGTAAGGCATCTAACATCGCATCAAGACGCGAGTCGAGAGAGCGCACGTGCGGTCGGACAGACTGCGTTACTCCAGACAATGCGTGGGGCAAAACTATGCTCGATTCGCTGGCCCCAATACCCGCCCCCATCGACAAAATTGCGCCACTCTTACCATCGAGCACCTGTAACGCCCGTCGAGCGCCCTCAATGCCGCCATCAACGACCACCGATGCCATGGCAGGACCAGCAGCTGCCTCAAAGGCCAGCTCCCACCCTGGGTCTACCTCAACCAGATCAAGCAAGGTGCCAAGGACTTCATCGACTCCCGCCAGCGCCTCAGCCCCAGCTCGTGCCCGTGCTTCATCAAGCGCAAGACCCAATGCCTCGGCGCGTGCTGACCAGGCGTAACGCTCAGCATCTGCCTCACGCAAAGTCGCCTCAGCCTTAGCAACATCAAGCTCAGCAACACTGCGTCGCTCAGTAGCTGCTTCGGTTGCCGAACGGTTAGAGCTAAAGGCTGCTTCGGTCGTCGTTACTTCGTCGCTGGCTCGACGAACTTGTGTTTCAAGACTGGTGCATTTGTTAGTGAGAGATTCCAAACGCGTGGCCAATCGATTCATCTCGGCTTCACCACGCTCTACACCTTGGCGTAAGGCTCCTAGTTGCGCTCGAATCTCGCCCGCTCGACTTGCAGGAAGAGGCACCTCGCTGCCCCATTTATCATCAAATCCTTCGCGTTGAGCCGCAAGATCGGCCTCGGCCTCGGCTACCTTCTCGGCCTCTGGCAAAAGACCCTGAGCTTCAACTTCAATAGTTGCAAGCTCGTCGGTTAATCGAGCCGACTCAGCTTCGAGCGATGCAATGACAGCCTGGTCGATCATCGAAGCCCGATCACGCTCAATGCCTCGACGACGCTCAGCCAACAAAGTAACCATGCCTCGTGCCCGTTCGCCAAGACGCTCAACTCGAACCAAGATGTCACTCAAATCTTGTGCGCCCATGGCCGAAAGTTCAGTCTCAGTCTGTAGAACCGAGGTGTCTAGCTGAGCCAATCTGGCCTTGACACTCGTTTCATCTGTCGTAAGACGAGTACGCGTTTCCATGCCGGTTTGCAAGCGCGTGGTTAGTCCAGTCAGCTCACGACCCGCCAGATACAAACGGATGGCCTGGAGCTCTTCTAATAACGAACCATGACGACGTACTGCCTCAGCTTGACGCTCGAGAGGGCGGATCTGACGCCTAACTTCACGAACAAGATCAGCAAGACGCAAAAGATTGGCCTCGGTCGACTCCAACCTGCGCTCGGCCTTTTCCTTACGACGCCGGTATTTCAACACCCCAGCCGCTTCTTCAATAACAAGCCTGCGATCTTCAGGACGAGCATTGAGAATGGTGTCAAGGTGGCCCTGGCTGACAATTACGTGTTGCTGGCGACCTACTCCCGAATCAGACAAAAGTTCTTGGACATCGAGCAACCGACATGATGCGCCATTGATTGCATACTCACTATCGCCATTGCGAAACAGAGTGCGGCTAATTGTGATCTCGGCAAGATCGATCCCAAGAGCACCAGAGGAGTTGTCAATCGTAAGAATTACCTCTGCGCGACCGAGAGCCGAACGCTTCTCTGCACCAGCAAAGATGACGTCGTCCATCTTTGATGAACGAACCGTCCGAGGGCCTTGGGCACCAAGCACCCAGGCCACGGCGTCGACGATGTTCGACTTTCCGCTGCCGTTGGGGCCCACAACCACAGTTATGCCTGGCTCAAGCTCAAGCGTTGTGGTGTCAGCAAAGGACTTAAAGCCCTTGATAGTCAGGGTCTTGAGATACACGCCACCTCAAAGGTCGTTTGTCTTTTAATTACACCTGACAGGACGGACAAAAATAAGTTGAACGACTGCTCCACTTTTCACGCACGATAACGCCTCGGCAACGCCGGCAAGCATCGCCTTCATGAGCATATGCCTTGTGTTCTGATTGATAATTACCAGTTCGGCCATAGAGGTCACGGTATTGCTCATCAGCAAGTGAAGACCCACGGTGTTTTACGGCATCGTGGATGATCTCAACGATCGACCGATAGAGGCGGCGTACTTCCTGAGTGGTCAAGGTCTCAGTGCTGCGATCAAAACGCAGACCAGCCGCCCAAAGAATCTCATCGCTATAGAGATTGCCAATGCCAGCTATGAACTTCTGGTCCATTAGGAGAGTCTTAAGTTTTGCCTTCTTGGCGATAATGCGAGCACCAAAAAGATCCCAACTCATGATGTCTTCAAGGGGATCGAAACCCATTTCAAGTAGTTCAGGAGCTTCAGTTGCAATCGCATCGGTGGCAACTACAAAGACCTCGCCGAATGTGCGCGGGTCAACAAAACGAAGCTGTCCGCCTTGGGTAAAGGTGATCACAACATGTGTATGAGGGGCCATGGGTTCTTTAACGGCGGCCTTAAGAAGCTGTCCACTCATTCCCAAGTGGATGACCAGAGTCTCAGTGTCACCCACTGAGATCAGGAGGTACTTACCCTTGCGGGTAACCGAGTTGATCTTTTCACCATCGAGGCGGTCGATCAGTTCCTTGGCAGACTTGTGCCGACGAATTGCTCGGTCACCGAACACTTCAACAGATTTAATGCGACGACCAACGGATTCTTTCTCAAGGTCGCGACGAATGGTTTCAACTTCGGGTAACTCAGGCATCAGCTCTCCTGGCCAGCATGGGATGGGGGTGGAAAATCATCAAGGCCAATCTCCGAGCGGAGCATGTCGCCTGCATCACGTGCAGCAGCTTGTTCGGCCTGCTTCTTTGAGCGCCCTTCACCTCGGCCGAGAACGCGCTCACCGAGCCGAACAACCGCTCGAAAATGTTTTGCATGATCGGGACCTTCATCAACAACTTCATAACTTGGCATCTTCTCAAGATGACGGGCCGCCAACTCTTGCAAACGGGTCTTATGGTCTTGTCCGCCAGGGCCAGTTGAAGCCTCGGCAATTCGTTCTCCTAACAGGTCAAGTACCAGTTCCGATGCTGCACTCCAGCCCCCGTCAAGGTACACGGCTGCAATGACTGCCTCGACAGCGTCGGCCAAGATCGATGGCTTGTCACGACCGCCTGAAGCGTCTTCGCCTTTGCCCAACAACAGCGTCGAACCGAGATTTAGTTCAGTCGCCACCTCTGCGAGAGTCGCAGACGAAACAATCGACGCACGGACCTTTGCCATCTCACCCTCAAGTAAATCGGGGTAGGTGCGATAAAGATGATCTGTTACTACGAGCCCAAGCACGGCATCGCCAAGAAACTCAAGACGCTCGTTCGAGATATTGCCTGGCACCTCGGCGCACCACGAACGGTGAGCCATGGAAGCGGCGAGCAAAGTCGGGTCGTCGAACGTTCGCCTCAGTCGGCCAACCAATGCCGTAAATTCGGCGCTCGAGATTAGATCAGAAGTCAGCGTCTGAGCCCGGCCACTAGGTGATCTTGGCGCAGACGTAATCGACGGTGTCACGAATTGTTTTGAGATCAACAAGGTCTTCATCTTCGATACGGAACCCGACTGTACGCTCGCCAAGCTCTTCTTCAAGCGCCTCAACTAGCTCAATGAGAGCAAGGGAGTCAGCTTCAAGATCATCGGCATATGACTGACCTTCAGTGATCGTCTCAGCTTCAATCTCCAAAATGTCAGCTAGACGATCGCGAATTAGCTCAAAGACCTCAGAGCGGTCCATCATTCCTCGTTCCACATGGGTCTCAGCAGGCACCAACAACTCCTGGCGACAATAGTTACGGACTAAGCGGGCGCAGTATACGTCATCCGACCTTTGCCCGCTTGTGAATCATTTTTCGGCTGCACATGTCAGCAGCCCTGGAATTGGCCGAGGCGGCGTTCTAGGACCGACATGATTCCCTCACCCGCGTCTTTGGTGGCACCTAGGCGCATTTGTTCGGCAGCTTCGATGCGAGTTGCTTGACGCAAACGATCGGCCAGGCCGGCTCGAAGGGTTCGATTCATGGCCCGCAAAGCGAGGGGTGCGCCTTCGGCGATTTCGGCCCCAAGTGCCATAGCTGTTTCGCGTAAGTCGTCGGCTGGCACACAGAGATCGGCAATGCCCATGTCAAGAGCCTCTTCGCCGCGGAATCGCCGCCCTGTGAATAGAACCATTGCCGCTTTAGATGGGCCTAGTTGCTCAGGCAACGTCACCGAAAGGCCAAAGCCCTGATGAATGCCGAGTTTGGCGAAGTTGGCCGAGAAGCGAGCCTCGGGACAAGTGACTCGAATGTTGGCAGTCATTGCCAAACCAAGCCCCCCGCCAATTGCTGGACCTTGTACTGCTGCGATCCACGGAAGATCAACAGAGCACAACCTTGCAGCACCCTCGTAAAGCTGATCGGTAAGCGAACGGCCCCCTTGGCCCTGCAGAATATTCTCTTCACCATCTCCATCGCCGCTGCCACCAAAGTTGGCGCCAGCACAAAATGAGCGGCCCTGTGCGGCAACCACCGCAACGCTGATAGAGACATCGCCCGCCGCCTCTTCTAGTGCGGACGCAACACCGTTCACCAGCGCAGGCGTGAGGTAATTATGCGGAGGAGACTGCATCTCAATGAGCGCAACACGGCCATGACGTTCAACAACAACAGACATAAAGGTTCTCCAGGGTCAGGTTAAAGAGCGGGCTATCAAGACAGAACAAGCAATCAGGACAAATCTATGTAGATGTTCTTGGGCTGGGTGTAGAGACCAAGCGCCCACTGGCCGCCTTCGCGTCCGGTGCCGCTTTGCTTGAAACCGCCAAAGGGTGCCGTGTGGGGAACTGTTCCATAACTGTTTACCCAAACGTTTCCAGCGCGAATACGACGAGCCACTCGATGGGCTTTGCTCACATCGCGTGTCCATACGCCAGCGGCGAGGCCATAAGGGGTGTCGTTGGCTCGCTTCACAAGATCGTCCTCGTTGGTGAATGGCAACACCGCTACCACCGGTCCGAAAATCTCTTCACGCACAAGTTCGGAATCTTCATCGGCATGCACCACAACCGCAGGATTGATATACCAACCTGACTGAAGGTCATTGCCCTGTGGGCGATCTCCACCACAAACAATCTCTGCCCCGCTAGAAGTTGCACGTTCGAGAATGCCCTCTACGCGATCACGATGAGCACTGGTTATTAGAGGCCCAAGCACGGTGCCAGACTTAGCCGGGTCGCCCACGGGCAACATCTTGGCCATACCTGCAACGCTGTTGACCACATCGTCAAGCACGCTCTCTTCTACGAACAAACGGCTACCTGCAACACAGGCTTGGCCTGTTAGTGCAAAGGCACCAAGCGCTGCGCCCATGCCTACTCGAGCCAAGTCGGCGTCTGCGAAAACAACATTGGGTGACTTGCCACCCAACTCAAGGGCCACCGAAACCAGGTTTTCTGCCGCGAGTTTTGTAACTTCACGACCAGCCGAACGAGAGCCGGTGAAACTAACCCGGTCAACATCGGGGTGACTCACCAATACTTGACCCTGCTCAACCCCGCCGAGCACGACATTGACTACACCTGGCGGAAGCCCCGCCTCTGCGCACAACTCGGCAAATCGCAATGCTGGAAGCGATGCCAATGGCGATGGCTTAATCACAACAGTATTTCCGGTTGCAAGAGCAGGCCCGACTTTGGAACCCAAGAACAATGAAGGCGTGTTGTAGGCAGTGAGAATCGCCACCACCCCGTAGGGCTCAGGAACCACGTAATCAAAGGCTCCATTTGAGGTAAGGGGGACTACCTCACCACCAAACTTGTCGATCCAGCTTGCGTAATACGAAAGATTTTTGGCAAGCGAAGCAACCGAGAAACGCTTAGCGATGTCAAGGGGCACCCCGTTCTCAGCACTCTCCAATATGGCCAACTCAGCACTGTCGCGCTGCACGAGACCTGAGAGTTTTTCCAACACTTTCTGACGTCGCCCCGGCGACGTTGCACCCCATTCGCCCTCAAACGCAGCCCGGGCAGCGGCCACGGCCTGGTTAACGCCTTCAGTTGAAGTCGCTGGCAGTTTGCACAATGCCTCAGCAGTGGCTGGGTTCTCGCAAACAAACGACTCCCCCGCCTCTGACCAGACACCATCTATATAGGCCCCCAGTGGCGGCAAGGTGATACTCATGGACCCCCCGATCACTTATTCATCCTTGACATTTTCGCAGGACGCTGACGATACTGCCTGGCCCAGAGTCTCGGAGCAAGCGCGTTAGGACCAGTGAGGCTCGCATAATCGGCCTCTATGCGCGAGCATGTGCTTTGGCCCCCCCGCCAACATGCTTATTTCTGTCACCCAACTAGTGAGGTTAAACATGAGTGAAACGGGACGGGCCGCGCTTTTCTTCGGACCAGGCAAAGAAATGACAATCGCTGAATTTCCGGTGCCCGACCCTGAGCCAGGTGCCATGGTCGTGCGGGTGACTCGGGCCAACATCTGTGGTTCCGACTTACACATTTGGCGAGGCGATGGTTGGCTTGGGGCAATGGCCCGTGAAGATGGCCGCATTATTGGCCATGAGATGACCGGGGTCATCCACTCCATGGGCGACGGAGTAGTAACCGACTGGGCAGGTCAACCGCTCGCAGAAGGTGATCGCGTCGTCTATCAATACTTCGCCCCATGCGGTAAATGTCGCTCATGTCTTCGAGGCATGACCGAGGCCTGCGCAACCTCGTTCAAGGTTCTCCAGGGCAAGCCAAGTGTGTTTCCCCATTTTCGAGGCGCATATGGCGACTACTTCTACGTGACGCCGCAAATGGCGGTATTCAAGGTTCCTGACCAAGTAACTGACACGATGGTTGCGGGTGTGAACTGTGCGTTGGCACAAGTAATCATGGGCCTTGAACGGGTTAACGTGACACTTGGTGACACGGTCGTTATCCAAGGCGCTGGAGGTTTGGGTCTCTACGCAACAGCAGTGGCGAAAGAACGAGGTGCCGAAAAGGTAATCGTTATCGATGGCCTCGCCGATCGACTAGAACTTGCAAAGTCGATGGGGGCGGACGAGATAATCGACATGAGCGAAATCACAAACATGAACGACCGCCTTACCCGCGTGAAAGAACTAACTAGCGGATGGGGAGCTGACGTGGTCTGTGAGTTGGTCGGGCGTGCTGCTGCGATATCTGAAGGACTACCAATGCTCGGCCTAGGTGGCCGCTACCTAGAGATAGGCACCTTCTACCCTGGCTCGAGTCTCGAACTCGACCCAGGCCTGTTGGTGATGAAAAACATTCGCATTGAAGCAGTCGCTGCCTACGATGCAAATAGCTTGCAACAAGCGGTCTGCTTCTTAGATCGACACGTTCATGACCTTCCCCTTGACCAGGTGGTGGTTGATTATCCGTTAGAAGCCATTAACGACGCCTTCGCAGACCAAGACGCAGGCAAGGTAACTCGCGCATCACTGGTAATGGTCTAGGGAGCATCGACATGGGAAACGAATGGCAATATGGCGATGTATGGGACGCCATCGCCGAGGTTCGAGGCGATGCAACCGCATTGATTCATGGCGACACGCACCGCTCGTGGCGAGACTTTTCCAATCGAGCCGATTCACTTGCGCTTTCACTTGTGGAAGGCGGGGCGCACCAAGGTGACCGAGTAGCGCAGTACCTTTACAACTCACCGGAATACCTAGAGGTCAGCTATGCGACCTACAAGGCGGGACTAACGCCTGTAAATACGAACTATCGCTATCGCGCTGAAGAACTTGCATACCTTTGGACCAACGCTGATGCCGTAGCAGTCGTATTTCACGGAAGCTTCGCCGAAACTATCGAAACTGTGCGCAATCAAGTTCCCACCGTTAAGCGTTGGTTGTGGGTCGACGACGACTCAACGCCTTGTCCCACGTGGGCTGAGCCCTACGAACAGGTTGTCACCGCAAGAAGCGATGCTTATTACCAGCCTCCGTGGGGTCGCAGCGGCGATGACATCGTGATGATCTACACCGGCGGAACCACCGGCATGCCCAAGGGTGTGATGTGGCGACATCACGACATGTATCAAGCATTCAATGCAATCGGTGACCCCGAATATGCCGATCTCGATTACGTAAAACAGCGCCTTAGTGGACGATCTGTAGGGCCGGTGGGTTTGCCCGCCTCGCCCTTAATGCATGCGACTGGCTACATGTTTGCCAAATCCATGTTGACCCAGGGCGGAACCGTGGTGACTCTGACCAACAGGTCCTTCGACGCCGCTGGACTCTTAGACGTAATCGCTCACAACAAGGTCGAAGCAATGGCGATGGTCGGCGATACCTTTGGACAACCAATACTTGCCGCTCTCGATGCCAATCCCGGCCACTGGGATCTCTCGTCTCTTTCAATGCTGGTATCAGCCGGAGTGATGTGGAGCGCTCAGACAAAAACTGGCCTCGCCGCTCACCTTCCAACCACGCTATTGGTCGACTTGTTAGGTTCGACCGAAGCACACAACCTTGGCAGTGCCGTTGCTGGTTCAGCCGATGGAGCGACCACGGCTCAGTTCAAGCTTGGACCCCATGCAATGGTTGTCACTGAAGACAAGAAGATGGCTCAGCCAGGAGAATCGGGACTTCTCGCAGTTGGCGGGCCCATGCCGCTTGGCTATTTCAAAGATGACGACAAGACGGCCAAAACTTTTTGGACCGTAGAAGGTAAGCGAGTTTCTGTGCCCGGTGACTGGGCTCGTCTCGAAGCAGACGGCTCGATCACCTTGTTGGGTAGAGGCTCATTGTGCATTAACACTGGCGGCGAAAAAGTCTTTCCCGAAGAGGTGGAAGAAGCTATTGAGACGCACCCATCGGTGTTTGACAGCACAGTGATTGGCATTCCTGATGCTCGCTTTGGCGAATCAATCGCCGCAGAAGTTGAATTGAACCCTGGGGCAACAGTTACCACCGAAGAGCTGATCGCCCACGTGAAGACTCAACTAGCGGGCTATAAGGCCCCACGTTATGTGTCGATCGTCGATTCCGTTGGGCGACTACCCAACGGCAAGGCCGATTACGGCGGTGTGCGAACCCGCATGATCGCATCACTCGACTCGTCATCTAATAACCCATCTACGTCCTAACTCATTTTTTATTTAAGGAGAACTTCATGCCCGCAACCATCATCTCCGCCGATAGCCATATAACTGAACCCCCAGATACCTACCTTCCTCGCATTGACCCGAAGTATCGAGACCAAGCGCCGCATCTTGTGGAATATGAGACCGGCGATGTGTTTGTAGTGCCTGGCATGAAAGTGCCTGTTCCTATGGGTCTCGTAGCTGCAGCGGGACAAAAGCCTGAAGAGCTGCGTACGTTTGGCACACACTTTGCCGATCTTCATCGAGGCGGGTGGGACCCAGTCGCTCGCCTCGCCGACCAAGATCGAGATGGCGTGAGCGCCGAGGTCATCTACCCCACTGTCGGCATGGCTATCTGCAATCACCGAGACATCGATTACAAACGGGCATGCATGGAGGCCTACAACCGCTGGATTGCGGAATACTGCTCAAGCTCACCCACTCGCCTTATCGGCTGCGGACAAACGGCCATGCGCACACCACAAGAAGGCATCGCCGATCTTCATGAAATAAAGGCGCTCGGGCTTCGCGGAGTGATGTTGCCAGGACGTCCTGGTTTCGAAGACTACGACCACCTTGACTATGACCCGTTCTGGGAAGCAGCCATTGAACTTAACCTACCGCTGTCATTCCATGTGTTGACAACCCGCGACATGGCACCGGTTCGCGGGCCAGCAATCAACAGCTTCGTAAACATCATTCGGGCCAACCAAGACGCCATCGGCACGCTGATCTTCTCAGGTGTGTTCGAGCGCAACCCCAACCTACGAGTGGTCTGTGTTGAAGCAGACGCTGGATGGGTCCCTCACTATATGTACCGGATGGACCATGCGTTTAACCGTCACCGTCACTGGCTTGCAGCAAGCACGCCGTTGTCACGCATGCCAAGCGAATACTTCCGTGAAAATATTTACGTAACTTTCCAAGACGACTGGGTTGCTTTCCAGGTAGCAGACCTACTCAATGACCAACGGCTCATGTGGGCAAACGACTTTCCACATTCCGATTCAACCTGGCCATGGTCACAAGAGATGCTGGCCGAACACACCAAAAACCTAACGCCGTTACAGTGCGACCGAATCTTGCATGACAACTGCGCCGACCTTTATGGAATCACGGTATAACAGTCGTGACACCTGAAAACGTGATAGCTAAAACGCAGCATCAAGATGCTGAATCAATACGAGCAGACATCAGATCATGGCTAGGCGAAAATTGGGACCCTGACCTGCCTTTAGCAACGTGGCGCACATTGCTCGCCGATTCAGGTTGGGCCTTTCCCTCTTGGCCAATTGGAATGTGTGGGCGCGGGCTGAGCGCAGAACTTGCCGCCGTTGTTGCTGAAGAGTTCAACGAGGTTGGAGCAGTTGGCCCAGCAATCGGCGTGGGCATATCGCTAGCTGCCCCAACGCTTCTCGAACATGGCTCACAAGAACTAAACCGCAAGTTATTGCTACCAATGGCCACCGGCGCAAACACGTGGTGCCAACTCTTTAGTGAACCTGGTAACGGGTCTGACCTAGCTGGACTTACCACCCACGCCATTCGAGACGGCGACGAGTGGATCGTCAACGGTCAAAAAGTTTGGACCACCGGCGCTCATCATGCTGCCTATGGAATGTTGTTGGCCCGCACTGATTGGGACGTTCCAAAGCACCAAGGCATCACTTTCTTTGCTTTTCCTATGGACCAGTCAGGCATTGAAGTAAGGCCCCTTCGCCAAATGAATGAACGCTCATCGTTTAACGAGGTGTTCATAACCGATGCCCGGGTTCCTCATGAAAATATCGTTGGCGAATTAAACGGTGGGTGGAAAGTAGCGCTGACCACCCTTGCTCACGAACGTGGCCTTGCCTCTGCCCTTATGGGTGCCATTCCTAAAATCACAGCGGGCAAGACGGCCATGGAAGCGCTCGAAGAGGCAATGTCGTACCTCAAGACCTATGAGTGGTACCCCCAACGGGCGGGGCGTGCCGACATGGCTCCGGCCCAAGCAAAAACACGAGGACTCAATACCGACCCGATCATTCGCCAGCAACTGGCACGTCTGCACACCTTAGAAAAGACATCTCGTTGGAATGCGCAACGAGCACGCGACGGACGAGCGCTGGGTCGCCCTCCTGGGCCCGAAGGTTCATTGTCCAAACTGACTGCAAGTGAGATATCTCGTTTGGCGTCAAATGTTCATGCACAAATCGCTGGAGCCCACGCAATGTTGTCTGGACCAGACTCGCCCGCAAACGGGATCATTGCCGAGGTATTGGTCTCTACCCCAGCAGCATCAATTGCAGGCGGCACCGACAACATACAGAAAAATATCGTTGCAGAGCGCGTGCTCGGACTTCCCAAAGAACCCAGTGATGACACGACCCTGGCCTTTAGAGAAGTCCGCACCAACGCCAACCGCCGTTCTTGATGTACCCCGCCGCGTCCTGAACTGAGAGCGAATCCAACTCCTTGACGAAGAAGCGGTCCCGCTGGACCGCTTCTTCATAACACCACCTGGCGAATGATTGGCGTCGGCGTTACCCATGTGCGCTTCACCTGTGGGATACGGTCAAGATCATGAGCATTGAGCCCAGCTTGTCTCTTGCATCGTCGATGCACGCGGGGCCTGGAACCTTCGCGCTGCTCCTGGGTTCGGGTGTCAGCGTTTCTGCGGAGGTCCCCACTGGATGGCAAGTCGTCGAACAATTGATCCGTCGTCTTGCATCCCTTCAAGGTGTCGACGCCGGTGACGACCCCATCGCCTGGTATCGCGATCACACCGGAGGCGACCCCGACTACTCACAGCTCTTGACGGACATCGCCCCGTCCCCAGCGGCACGACAGACCCTTCTCAGCGACTCCTTCACGCCCACCCAAATGGACCGCGAAATGGGTCGCAAGATCCCGACTAAGGCCCACCACGCAATCGCCGAGCTCGTCGCAAAGAGTTATGTCAAGGTCATCGTGACCACAAATTTTGACCGCCTCCTCGAGACGGCACTCTCGGAAGTTGACGTCAACCCGCAGGTCATCTCGAGCCCAGCACATGTTGCAGGTTCAACGCCGCTGACTCATGCTCGATGCACGATCATCAAAGTTCACGGCGACTACCTTTCACCGGACCTGAAGAACACCGTTGAGGAACTCGCCCACTACGACCCTGCCATGGACAAGCTTCTTGACCAGGTCTTCGATCAGTACGGGCTTGTCATCATGGGGTGGTCGGGGGTTTGGGACCCGGCGCTTCGCTCGGCCATCCGTCGCACACCCAATCACCGTTACAGCACCTATTGGGCACGTCATCGCGCTCTCGCCGAAGAGGCAAAGGACCTCGTCGCGGGGCGGGGAGCGATCGAGATCCTCATTGACGATGCGGACACGTTCTTCGACGCGCTGAAAGAAAAGGTCTTGACATTGGCCGATGCCGTGGATCAGCAGCCGGCCAGCACCGCAATTGCCGTGGGGCAACTGAAGCGCTATTTGCCCGACCCCACTCATCGCATCCGCCTTCACGATTTAGTCATGGGCCAGGTCACCGCACTCATTGCCGAAGTCGATCAAGTGACGGACGACGAGGCTCACCGGTCCCAAAGTTACGCCGAGGCGCTCCAGGGCTACGAGCGAGCAGCCGCCACGCTCAACACCTTGATCGTCAACGGTGCCTTCTACAGTGACCACGCTGACCACGACCGACTCTGGTTCAAGGCGATGGAACGCCTTGCATCACGGCCCAGGAAGACAGGTGGCCCTTATCCGGCGCTGCATCACTATCCAGTGATGCTCGCCCTCTACGCCCTCGGCCTTGGCGCCCTGGCTGCCAACCGCGTCAAGCCACTCGTCGATGTCATCCGAGATGTCAAGGTTTTGGATGAAAGGGAACACCTTCTCCCTGTCGCCGAAGGTGCGGCATCGTGGACCGTTCTCGATCCCACAACACTCAAGGATGCGATCCCCGCCTTGAGCCAATGGAAATTCCCCATCTCGCACCACCTTCACGACCTGTTTCGCCCGATCGCCGCAGGGCCTCTCCCGGATAACCATGGGTACACCGAGATCTTCGACGTTTTGGAGTACATCCTCGGCGTCACTTTTGCCGTGTACCAGACGGAAGGGCTCGGCCCCAAGGGGGAGTTCGTCTCAAACGACGGCTATCGCCCTGAGCATCAGCGAACCCCGGACAGGGTGGATCGACTCGTCCCGACCCTCCTGGATGCAGGCTGGTTCGATAATGACCAGGCTTTCTTTACCGAGGTTCGCAGCAAGTACGACGCTCAAAAATGGTGATGACGTCGAGGAAGCAGGCTCTTCGATTTAGGCTGGAACGGTTCACGTGAACCGCTTGCATTCGACCGACGAACAAAAGAGTCGAGAATGACTGATTGGCAAACTATTGGAGCGCTTGGGTGCGATGACGGGCGGAGGCGTTGTGGGTGGTGCCTGCAGTCGCCAGACTACGTCGCTTATCACGACAAGGAGTGGGGTCGTGTCGTATTCGACGACGTTCGCATCTATGAAAAGCTGTGCTTAGAAGGGTTTCAGTCGGGACTTTCCTGGCTGACAATCTTGCGCAAGCGTGACAATTTTCGCCGAGTCTTTTGTGACTTCAACCCCATAAAGGTCGCAGAATTCAACGAGGACGACGTTGCGAGGTTGTTGGCTGATGCATCAATCGTGCGACACCGAGGAAAAATCGAAGCGACCATCGCCAATGCACGCGCAACGCTTGAAGTCCAGGCCAAAGTTGGCTCGCTTGCCGCGCTCTTATGGTCATTCGAACCACAACGCAAGGCTCGCCCTGCACCTCGGCTTTTAGGAGATTTGTCCTCAACCACTCCAGAATCGATAGCGCTTTCGAAGGCGTTGCGAAAGTATGGCTTTCGCTTTATTGGGCCAACTACTTCCTACGCTGCCATGCAATCACTCGGCATGGTCAACGACCATCTTCACGGGTGCGACGTGCGAACTCCTTGTGAAAATGACCGAAGGGCCGCACTCGTCCCACGGGCATAAACCGAAACGACAGAAGGAATATCGCCTTATCTTGTTGAATCAACTGCATGTGAAGACTCACAGTTGCCAGCCTTGGCGCGCATTGACCATCGCTGTTCTTTTGGTGACTGGGGTGACACCAGTCATATCGTCAACACCTAATGCTGTTGCCAGCAGCGCCATTGCTAACAAAACAGTCGAGCCAACTTCGCCTTTATGCATTCAAAGAACCACTCCTCCTTCAATTGGACTCGAAGTCATCGGGACCAAGCCGCTGGCAGAACGCCTAGTAGAAGTTTCATTTCGCTCCGCTGCAATGAATGACGACATCGTCAAGGCAAATGTTTTATTACCGATCAACTATGACTCAAGTGGCAACACTCGCTACCCGGTTCTCTATCTCTTCCACGGGCGTAGTGGAACCCCCATGGACTGGTTCAAGAAGGGTGAGGTAACCGCTACTACTGCTCCGGTCATTATCGTCATGCCTGAAGCTGGCCTTGTAGGTTGGCATTCCGACTGGATGGGCATAGAACGCATAGGGCCCGACAAGGGGAAAACCCCTCCAGGGTGGGAAACCTTTCACCTCCGTGAACTGATTCCTTGGGTCGACGCCACCTATCCCACTCAAGCCGATCGAGCTGGTCGCTCGATAGCGGGTCTGTCTGCTGGTGGTTTCGGAGCATTGATATATGCACAGCGCCATCCCGAGCTATTTGGGCTAGCTGGCTCGCTATCAGGCCAGATCGACCTAATGGCGGGCTACCCCCTCATGCCGTTACTCCAGGCCTATGGAGCCAACCTCTTCAAACTCACCCTGCCCGACCCCTGCTTGTGGGGTGACCCTATCTTGGACAGAGTCGTATGGGAAGACCACAATCCAATGCAACTCTATAAAAACCTGCGCGGAGTAAACGTCTTTATTGCTGCGGGAAATGGTATACCCAACAAAATGCCACCCGACCCAATCACGGGAATCGTTGAGGTCGTAGGTGAAGTGATATTCCGCCAAATGGGCCACGCCTTTGTCAAGCGCCTCACTTCGGCTGCAATACCCCACCGCACCTTTTTCACACGTGGTGGACACTATTGGGATCTATGGCCGCTCCAGCTTGAGGCGCTTCTCCCCTATGCAGTCGAGGTATCTAATAATCCTGCGCCAGCGCCTCCCAATATTGCTTTCTCATACCGCACAGCCGAGCCACGTTTTTCTGCATGGGGATGGGACTTTCAAACTCATCGAGAGGTACGTGAATTTACCTACCTCGACGAGGTCTGCAGTACGGGGCTACTTGCTGCGGGTAGCGGCCAACTCGGGGTTACGACCCCAAGTCTTTACCAAGCCAAACAACCCTATCTAATAGCCGCTGATGGCGCTTCACCCCAAAGGGTTGTTTCTAATGCGGCGGGCAAGCTGGCCTTCACTATTGACTTGGGACCAGCCAATTTGATTCAACAAAAACTTTTTGATCCACAAACCGAAGCCACGTTTAAAAAGGTTCGCATCACCATCACCCCAGCGCTGTAAGGACCGCTCTTAAAGGTTCGGCGGATAGGTGGGGCTCTTAAGTGGCTAGACGTAGATGTTGGGACCCTTTTCCTGACTTTTTCTATAAGCAGGACCACCGCCTACAAATACCGCTGCCCACATAACTTCACGCTTCCACTTACATGTTCCTTCCGACTGCAAAAGATCACGAAACGCGTTGTCGGCATGGGCTTTGGTGGTTCCACGCTGGGTGTACATCCAGTCGTGAAGTATTCCCCCCCAGCGTTGTGGATCTTCCCATCTGCCCCACCCGGTCAGTCTCTGTGCCCACACCGGAACAGATGCTCCGTCGGTAGTAAAACCAGTCGACACTGAAATGCGTTCGTTGCCATTTATCAACACAACAAGCGGTTCGCCGAGGATCCAAAAATTGTCATCGCCAGCGAGCACCGGTTTACCAACCGCTCGCTTGACCCGATCAACCCGATCAAAATGAGTTGGTCGTTGCTCAATCTTTGCTGCGGTCATTTGAGCCCCCAATGGAATCGTCTCTCATTATCAGCCTGGAACCTATACCGAATTAGCATTTGTGCGCAGGATTTTATGAGTAATACTGACGCAGTGGCCGATCTCAATGTTTTGGGCAAAGAACTCGAACCCTGCGGAGCTGACCCCCTAACGGGTTATTACCGTGATGGTTGCTGCAGCACCGGACCTGACGATCTTGGAAGTCATACGGTGTGTGCTGTTGTGACCGCTGATTTCCTTGCCCACCAACGCCGCATTGGCAATGACCTCAGCACCCCAATGCCCCAATATCACTTCCCAGGACTTGTGCCTGGCGACCGATGGTGTGTAACCGCCCGCAATTGGCTTCGTGCCTATCACGATGGAGAGGCAGCCCCGATTGTGCTGGCCTCCACCCATGAAAGGGCGCTGGAAATCATCCCGATCGCCTTCCTTCGAGAACTCGCCGTCGACGTCCCCTCTGACCCAAGCACACTTACTGATTGAAACTTCTAAGCACCCAACAGCGTCGGCAGGGAAACAGAAGTAAGACCACGACTGGCAAGTCCTTCCAAAATGAGAGGGAGCGTTGCAAGAGTCGAGGAACGATCTATGACTCGTTCTCCTGATGTATGTCCGCCATCGTGTCCAAGAATGATTGATCCCGGTTCAATCTTGGAAAGCATCTTCTCCACACCTGCTTTAAGCCCCAAGCGACGGACATAATGATCGATGGGAACATCCCAAAAAACAGTGCGATAGCCATAAAAATTTGTGTAGACGCCAACGAAGTCAGAGGTCAGGCCCCTCGGAGGTCGGAATAAATTCACGTGAGACACTCCCGCTGCAATGAGGTCTTGAGTGCCGCCATCAATTTCTGCCGCTACAGCCTCGGGGGTGAGCCGATCGAGCGAGGCATGTGTGCGGGTGTGATTTCCCACTTCGTGTCCAGCCTCAATCAGGCTACGCAAAAGCTCTGGGTGAGCAAGCGCATTTACGCCAACTGCAAAGAAGGTGGCCTTTGCGCCATGTTCCTTAAGGAGATCAAGCACCTGTGGGGTATATGCGGGGTCTGGACCATCATCAAAGGTCAAAGCCACTAGAGGCTTGTCAGTCTCAACCCGAAAGATTGCATTGGGCTGTGCCGCCATGCGTTTAGCCGTGCGACTTAACTCGGGCTGGGCATGCAGGTCGTCAGCGGCCGTTAGTGCATCCTCACTTTGAACGCTTTGAGCGGCATCTATTCCCCCAACACGTAAAGCCCCAGCAGTGCCAGCAACTCCCGCCAACAGCACTGCTGCTCCAGTCAGAAACCCCCTGCGACTCAACGGGTCCGGCAACAAACCAGTTTGCCCCGGGTCATCTTTTCTCATTAAAACCGACGTTCCTCTCGCCTCTAGTCCTCAATGCACATGAGGCGCAAAGAACCCCGAGAAAGTATAAAAGGGTTGCCTAAATTCTTCCTCTTCCTGAGCCATCCCTTCTCTAACGGTCGAAATTAGGGAAGTTCAAGCCGACACCTGATCTTTCGGCATCGGTCGAATCAATCATCGCTTGGTTGCGACCAGATACCCATCAACGGCAGAGCGATCCTGCCAGGGCATGCCAGCCGTCCAGCGCCATGCATGGGCCCTCGAGAAGGGCTGGGACTACAAACACGTATGAGCCTGCCTGGTTAAGCTTCTCTTTGGACTGGCCGGGGCGTTTGTCGGGCCGACCTCCCATAACCAATCGATGTCGATGCTCCAGTAGGGCTAACCAATTCATATGGAGTTTTAGGAACTGCACCACGAAGCCCAAGAAGCCAGCCCTCAGGATGGCGTTGCGAAGTTTGTACTACCCAGTCCTCGAGCTCGAAGCGCGAAAAGGTGCTTGTTCCTCATGGGCATGGTGGAATCCGGTTGGCACTTGATACCCTATGGGGTATGTGTAAACGTGTGCAGTGCGCAAGCTGTGGTCGTCCGACATTCGCCGGCTGTGGCAGACATGTCGAGCAGGTGCTGGGCGATCTCGCCCCTTCCGAACGATGTCGATGTGCCCTTGAGACCGAACCGGCAGGATCGGAGCGCACGAAACGTTCCTGGTTCGGTTCACGATCTGTCCGTCGAACCTGAACCGCCCACAACCGAGGAGATCGACATGCAGTTACCCGATGAGGTTCTCGACGACCTGCGAAAACGGCTTCGGCGCGTTGCCGGCCAGGTGCAGGGCATCGAACGGATGCTCGACGAAGGGCGTGAATGCCGTGATGTGGTCACCCAGATCTCGGCGGCCAACCGCGCTCTCGAACAAACGGGCTTCCGTCTGGTGAGCGCCGGTTTGACCTATTGCCTGTCCAACCCCGAAGAGGCAAAGGCGGACGGCTATCCCATCGAGGAGGTCGAAAAGATGTTCATGCGCCTTGCATGAACATCTTTTCTGCTCGGACGTAACCCGAGCGAGAACATCAGTCGGCCGAACCGGAGGCAACCCCCGCCAGACGAGGCGTGAGCGTGCCGGTCGCCGAGAAGAGCTCTGCTCGCCAGTACTCCGTCAGCGCCTTATTGTCGTGGTCATCAGGGTGAAAGTCCCTGCGGTTGTAATCGCGAAGATCCCGAAGGACCTTGAGGTTGACGAAGGGGTTGGTGCGGAGCGCTCTGAGGCTCCTACTCACCCATACTTCCCCTCTTCGATGGCATCGGCTCCGCAATCTCATGGTCCAGTCCGTGAATGACGGCCGCCCCGGTGTAAATGGCGGCGGTCACGGCGACTACCGCAGCAAGCAACAGGGTTGGGCGCATGCTGTCAACCCACGCTGTCCGTGCCGAGTGGAGAAGCTCGGCACCCCGGGGACCAAGCTGGCCCGCAACGGAGAGGGCTCCCCCGATTCCCCCCTTGACGACATCCGCCGACTCGAGCGGCAATCGGCTCGTCGCATCGCTGACATTCGAGCGATACAAGCCATTGAGGAGCGAGCCGAACAGCGCGATACTCACGGCCGCACCGATCTCCCGAGCAGTGTCGTTCAGCGCCGAGGCAACGCCTTGCTTGTCCTCGGGAAGCGATGCCGTGATCGCTGTGGTGGAGGGGCTCATCACGAGACCGACACCAAGGGCGAGAACCAACAAACCCGGTAGCACCGACAGGTAACCCCGGTCGACCTGGACCAGCACGCCGAGCAGGATGAGTCCGGTGGCGAGCAACAACAGGCCAGCAGTAACCACGTGGCGGTAGCCGAACCGGTGGGCAAGCGTCGGGGCGATTGCCGAGAGCGGCATCATCACCACCGCCATCGGGAGCAAGCCGGTCGCTGCATGAAGTGCCGTATAACCGAAGACGGCCTGGAGCAACTGAACGAGCACCAGGAAGATCACGAACATGATCCCGAAGATCACGATGAGGTTGACCGTTCCGGTGGCAAGCCCCCGGTTGCGAAACAGGCGCAGGTCGAGCAGCGGATGCTCAAGTCGCAACTCCGATCGCACGAAGGCAACCGTGGCGCACGCACCGATCACGAGAGCGGCAACAACGAGGAAACTGGTCCAGCCCCGCTCAGGACCCTCCTGAATGCCGAGGACGATGCCACCCACCGCAACCACCGACAGCGCCGCACCAGAAAAGTCGAAGCCCGCCTCGACGTGCTCACGAGAATGAGGAACCACAAGGGCACCCGAGACGAGAGCGCAAAGTCCCAGGAAGGTGGGCACGGCGAAGACCCATGGCCACGTGGCGTTGTCGATAATGGCCGCAGAGGCGAAAAGGCCGAGGATGCCACCGGCCCCGGAGAACCCGGCCCACACGCCGACCGCCCGGGCACGCTCGCTCGCAGGGAAACTCGTGGTGATCACCGCCAGGGTGACAGGCATAATCATGGCCGCTCCGACGCCCGAGAGCACTCGCAACGCGATCAACTGCTCGGGGCTGTTCGCGAACGCGGACGCCGAGTTTGACGCGATGAAGACCCCGAGGCCGCTCAACAAAATGGGCTTGCGCCCCCATCGGTCGCCGATCGCTCCGATCGGGAGCAACAACGCTGCGAGGACCAACGTGTAGCCATTGATCACCCACAACAGCTGACCCTGGGACGCACCGAGGTCGGCAGCGATCGCCTGTTGGGCGACGTTGAGCCCAGAGACCGACGCCACGACACCGACCAGGGCTGTGCACATGGCGATGAGGATCCAGCGACGCTTGCCGGGGTCGAAGATCGCCTCATCATCGGTATGGGGATCGGTGGGATCCAGCAGTGAGGCGTCATCGGGTTCGAGGAAGGTGGGATTCATGAACTGCACTCTCTGGTAAGGGGATCCATCGGAGGGCCGAGCATCTGGGGAAGCCATGCCCGGGCAACGAACCAACTGTAGCCAGAATACTTGCGCCTGCAACTACTTGCCTTCTCGCAGCACTGGACCGAAGCCGGTGTTCGACTGGGACAGGTCGAGAAGTGGGAAATGGTGGCCTGCTCTCCGCTCATGAACCACTATGGGGACATGACCGTCATCGAGGTTTTCGCCGACGTTGCCTGCCCGTTCACCCATGTCGGTCTGCGGCGCTTCATCGAACGGCGGAGTGAGCTCGGTCGTCACGATGTCACCCTGCTGGTACGTGCGTGGCCCCTGGAGATCGTCAACGACAAGCCGCTCGATCCACACTTCATCGCAGAGGAGATCGAGGAGATTCGCACACAGGTCGCACCCGATCTCTTCGGAGGCTTCAGCGAGGCATCGTTCCCGGCGAGTTCCCTACCTGCCCTGACCCTCGCCGCTGCAGGCTATGAAAGGGACCTCGCCACCGGTGAACAGATCAGCCTGGCGCTGCGCAGCCTGCTCTTCGAACAGGGCATCGACATCGCCGACACCAAAGTGCTAGCGCACATCGCCCACGTCCACGACCTGCAGGTTGACCTCGCCGACACTCGAGAGGTCCTTGACGACCACATCGAGGGCATTGCCCGTTCGGTGGTTGGCTCACCGCACTTCTTCACGCCGACCGGAGGATTCTTCTGCCCCGCCCTCGATGTTCGGCGTGACGCCGTCGGGCACCTTCGGATCACCGCCGACCCCGAGGGTTTCGATCGGTTCATCACTGGCTGCTTTGGTTGATTTGGCTGATCGATCGGGACACGATTGTCGGTGAGCTCGGCAGACTCGGAATGATCGGTCCGGCGGCGGAGTTGCACCTGAGGAACTCCGACAAAGGAAGGCCCACCAAATGGCTGAACGAGTGTGCTTCTATTTCGATCCGATCTGCCCGTGGTGCTATCAGACTTCGCGATGGATGAGACGCCTCGAGGAGTTGGGCGTGATCGAGCTGGACTGGGGTCTGTTCTCACTCGAGCGACAAAACGCAGGAAAGGAATCGGGGGACCAGGCCGCTTCGCATGCCCACTCGGCACGCGGGCTGCGCACAGCGGTGGCGGTGCGCAACGCCGCCGGCCGATCCGCTGTCGGGGCCTTCTACAAGGCGCTCGGCCACCGCGTCCACGAGCAGGGCCAGACCCTGGACGAGCCGGCAACGGTGGAGGGGGCTCTTGCTGACGCGGGGCTTGATCCCGGGCTCTGTGCCGCTGCGTGGGCAGACCCCTCAACGGCAGAGGAGGTCGCGTCGGAGCATCGTCATCTGTGTGAGCAGACACGGAGCTTCGGCGTGCCGACGATCGTGCTGGACGGTGGCACCGGCCCGGTGATCTTCGGACCGGTACTGAGCGAGCCACCGAACGACGAGGACGCTGTGGAGCTTTGGAAGCACGTCTCGTGGTTGGTTCGTTACCCCAACTTCGCCGAGCTCAAGCGCGACAGGCTCGCCGCTCCCGACCTCGAGTCGGTACGACGCTGGGAGGCTGCCCGGGACGCCACTGCGCGGTCCGTACCACCCAAGAACCCCCAATGACCGATCGCCTGGAAGCCCCAACCCGACCACCGGTGTCCACTCCCCGGGTCCGGACGCCTGAGTGATCCCTGACCGATGCGGGTTGCCCGCCGCAGTCTTCAAGATCATCGGACACGACATCGTGCTCAACGTCCACGTGAACCCCGGAGCGCGCCGCAACGCCGTCCTGGGTTTTCATGGTGAGCGGTCAAGCTCAGTGTCACCACACCACCGGTTGACGGACGGGCGAATGAAGCCACACGTCGGTTTCTCGCCCACGAACTCGGGCTCAAGCCGCATGCCGTGACCCAAACCGCGGGAACCTCATCACGCCTCAAGCGGTTCCGTCTGAGGGGCATCGACCCCCGGGATCTCGAACGGTGGCTGCAAGCCAAGGTGCCGCCCGGCCGTCTCGACAACGACTGACAGTGAGAATGCGCCAGCGCAACGTCGGACGACAGCGCTATCGGGTCTTCGAAGCAGCCGACGTCGTCGACCTCTTCACCCGCCTCGAACGCGCCCTGGCAAGCCCCAGCGGCGACACCGCCACGGCCGCACCGACCCGTCGTGTGCCTCGTCGGGCCAAGCCCATCGAAGAACGGAACTGAAGCGCCACGCCAGCCGAGCACCGAGCACCCAGCGACGGACCGGCTGACGAGCGTAACGTGGACGTTACGGCTACGCTCAAGAGCATGGCAGCGACACAGACCGGCGCGGAGCGCTACTTCGCTCGTCGCCTCAAGGATCCTGAGTACCGCCAGGCGTTTGAGGAGACACGCGAGCGAATCGAGCAGATCGATTCGGTGATTCGCGTCTTGGATGCACGTCGCGAGGAACTCCATCTCACGAAGGCCGAGCTGGCTCGACGTGCTGGAGTGAAGCCGGAGGCGATCCGCCGTCTCTTCTCGGCGGAGAGGCCGAACCCCACGCTCACGACCCTGGTGGCGCTCGCCGAAGCTCTAGAGTTGGAGATCCTGCCAACCCGCCGCCGGGGAGCTTCCACTACACGAGCACGGTCCGCCGCTTCTGGAACTCGACGCCGTAGCGCATGACCCGCTGGTAGTCCCTCGGGTGAGCCGCCGTGCGCGGAGCCTTTGACAATCCGTCGATGCAGACGATGCTCGATCCCCCGAGATCCTCAGCGTCGCGCTCCAAGACGCAGAAGAGCCAGTGGTTCATGCCCCCACCCTGGACTCGGACCTCGAAGTAGCCGGCCATGTCGTCGTGCATCGCCTCCCACTTGCCGCCACCCGAGAAGGAAGGCGGTGGCGCTCCGGCCACAGCGTCGAGGACGGCGTAGATCTCTGCCGCGACCTTTGCGGGGATCGAGTCAAGAAACTCCATCGCTGGCACAGTGCGCTCAGCGTCGTCAGCCTCGTCGCGCTGAAAGAAGTGGATGCTCCACGGCGTCGCAGGCTTCTTCCGGGAGGTGACGGTCATCTGTTCACAACTCCGTCTCCCCGGCCTCGACGCCGCCCTGTGAGGCGCGCTGTTTGAAGTGAGAATGAGTGCTCTGCCTGTCCGTTCAGTAATAGGCTCGTATATATCGTCAGCGTGGCCAGTGGTGAGAGGAGTGCGCGTCGTGAATGGGTTATTGCCCCAACTGGGACTCGTCGGGATCTTGGTGTTGTTAAACGCCGGCTTCGCCGGCACAGAACTGGCGTTGGTGTCGCTGCGAGAAGGTCAGCTGCAGCGGTTGGAGCAGCGGTCAGCGACCGGTGCAGTGCTGGCGCGCCTGGCTCGAGAGCCGAACCGGTTCCTGGCCACCATCCAGATCGGGATCACCCTGGCCGGGTTCCTGGCGTCGGCCGCGGCAGCGGTGTCTCTGGCCGAGCCGCTTGTTGAGCCGCTCGGTTTCCTGGGCCAAGCGGCGGAGCCGGCGGCGATCACCGCGGTCACGTTGATCCTCGCCTACGTGACGCTGGTGTTCGGTGAGCTGGCACCCAAGCGCGTCGCCATGCAACGCGCCGAGCGATGGGGTCTCCTGGCGGCCCGACCGCTGGCGGTGATGTCGACGATCACCCGGCCCGCGGTGTGGATGCTCTCGCATTCGACCGACATCGCCGTTCGCCTGATGGGCGGTGACCCGTCCCGCCAGCGTGAGGAGGTCACCGAGGAGGAACTGCGCGACATGGTCGCCGCCCAGACGTCGTTCACGCCGAAGCAACGCCTGATCATCGACGGCGCCTTCGAGATCTCCGAACGAACCCTGCACGAAGTGTTGCGGCCCCGCCGTGACGTGTTCGTGCTTGACGCCGACGCGCCCGCCACCGAGGCGCTGCGACTCCTGGCGGACTCGGGCTACTCACGCGCCCCGGCGACTATTCGCCGGATCCTACGACTCTGCCCAATCCCGGTATGGGTTCTGCGTCCAGGCTTCACTGGCTCGAGGATCCTTGCGGCCATCGACCCCGACGACGACCCGAACCTCAACCAACTCATCCTCGAACTCGCCCAGTCCCAGGCCGAACGCTACGACGGCGAACTCCACGTCGTGCACTCCTGGGAGCCCTATGGAGCAACGATGATGCCGGAGCTTCTCCGCGCATACGCCAGCGCAGCCGAAGCCGCCCACCGCGAGGCGTTCGACCGTACTCTGGCTACCGCACACCTCCCATCCGGTACCCACTCCCACCTCGTGGGCGGGACGCTCCTGCGCTCCATCACCGGACTCATCAACCTCTACCGCATAGACCTCCTGGTCATGGGCTCGGTCGGCCGCGCCGGCCTCGACGGCATCATCACCGGCAACACCGCCGAGCAACTCTTCAAAGAGGTCCGCTGCTCGGTCCTTGTCGTGAAACCGCCAGGCTTCGTCTCCCCCATCGACGCTCTACGGCGAATCCACGCTGCGGAGCAGTGCGTTCTTGCAGGTGAGGTCAGAAGAGCTCGAGAAGCTCCTCGACGAGGCAAGACACGAGAACCAACGCAACCTCGACAAGACCCTCAGCCCCTACTCGCTCGACACCACCGACACTCGAGTCCACCTCGTCAAGGGCCCGCCGGGCGAGGTCATACCCAGCCTTGCGAGCAAACACCGAATCACCTTGCTGGTCATGGGAACCGTTGGAAGAACAGGAGTCCCGGCCTCATCATGGGAAGTAGCGCCGAACGGATTCTCGACCACGTTCAGTGCTCGATCATCGCCGTCAAGCCGGAAGGGTTTGTTTCACCGGTCTCAGGCCGCCGTAGCCGCGCTCTGGGCCGCCGCTCTCGAACCTCCGAGCCCGCTCCTGAACGGGAGTAGTTCCCGCCGGACCCCACCGCTATGACAACCTGGAAGATCATGACTCAGATCAACGAAACGAAACTGCCCGGCGTCGGAACCCTGCACGACTTCGAATGCCAAAGCGGCGACAGAGTCGGCGTGATCTCGCATCACGGTGATCGACGCGAGGTAGTGATCTATGACCCCGACGATCCCGAACGCGTCGCCGAATCGGCTGCGATGACAGCCGATGAGGCGCGTGTGCTTGCCGACCTGCTAGGTGGCACGACGGTGACCGAGCGCCTTGACGACCTTCGCCAGGAGATCGACGGCCTCGCCATCGATTGGCTACCGATCGCACCTGACAGCCGGTACGCCGGCAAGACAATCGGAGAGACAGCCCTCCGCAGCCGAACCGGCGTGTCCATCGTCGCGCTCGTACGCGGTGACCAGCCCGTGCCCGCCCCCGGCCCTGAGCAGACACTCCTCGCCGACGACACCGCCGTCGTTGTCGGCACCGCAGAAGGAATCGACGCCGCCGTCAAGCTGCTCTCGACCGGCGGCCAATGATCCTCGCCGCTTCGCCCGGCGCAGCGACCCTGCTCGTCGAGCTCGGCGCAATCCTGATCGCGCTCGCGCTGCTCGGCCGGCTCGCCGCCCGGGTCGGCATCCCCTCAATCCCGCTGTATCTCATGGCCGGGCTCGCCGTCGGCGAGGGCGGAATCGTCGAGCTCGTCACCGCGCGCGAATTCATCGAAAGCGGCGCCCAGATCGGCGTCATCCTCCTGCTCCTCCTCCTCGGACTCGAATACACCGGCAACGAGCTCACCACCGCTCTGCGTGACCACGCGCCAGCAGGCGCCGTCGACCTCGCCCTGAACTTCACGCCCGGGCTGGTGCTCGGCATCGTGCTCGGCTGGGACTACCGCGCCGCGATGCTCTTAGGTGGCATCACCTACATCTCGTCGTCGGGCATCATTGCCAAGGTCCTGGACGACCTTGGCAACACCGGCAACCGCGAGACTCCGGTGGTGCTCGCTGTGCTCGTCACCGAAGACCTCGTCATGGCCCTCTACCTCCCCCTCATGGCCGGGCTTCTCATCGGCGGCGACGCACTCGACATCGGCCTCGAGATCACCATCGCCATCGCCGCAGTCATGACCGCCCTCGTACTCGCAATCAAGTTCGGCAACCGCATCAGCGCCGTCGTCTTCAACCGCTCCGACGAGAACCTGCTCCTCAGCCTCCTCGGCGTCGCCCTCCTGGTCGCCGGCATCGCCGAACACCTACAGGCCTCCGCAGCCGTCGGCGCGTTCCTCGTCGGCATCGCCCTCAACGGCCCTGCCGAACACGCAGCCCGGAACGTACTCGGACCGCTGAAAGACCTCTTCGCCGCGATGTTCTTCGCGTTCTTCGGCCTCCAGATCAACCCCGCAGACCTCCCTCCAGCACTCTCGGTCGCGATCGGCCTCGCCGTGGTCACCGCTGCCACGAAACTGGCAACCGGATGGTGGAGCGCAAAACAAGCGGGCATCAGCGTCCCCGGCCGCATACGAGCCGGAACCACCCTCGTCGCCAGAGGCGAGTTCTCCATCGTGATCGCAGGAATCGCCGTCGCCGAGGGCATCGAAGCTGACCTCGGTCCGCTCGCCGCCGCATACGTCCTGACACTCGCGATCGGCGGACCGCTGCTGGCACGAGCCGCCGATCCCATCGCCCGACGCCTCAGGACACGCGTCGACGGCGCGCCTGCACACACGTAAGGGCCACAGCAGCGACAGGGCTCTGCCGCAGTTCTTGGCGAAGTCACACGGGTCTGCTGCGCGATCTGGTGACAGGTTGTCAGGCGGCTTGTGCCGTCTGTGGGGTCATGATGGTCTCGAATTCGATCGGGGTCAATCGACCGAGGGCTGCTTGACGTCGGCGCCGGTGGTAGGTCCGTTCGATCCAAGTAACGATCGCTATCTGCAACTCGTCTCGGGTGCTCCAGCAACGCCGGTCAAGCACATTCTTTTGCAGTAGGGAGAAGAACGATTCCATAGCGGCGTTGTCGCCAGCCGATCCGACTTGGCCCATGGAGCCAACCATTTCGTGGCGGGACAAAGCCCTGTGTAGCTTCCGAGCGCGAAATTGGCTGCCTCGGTCGCTGTGCAGAATGCACCCGGCGACATCGCCGCGGCGTGCAACAGCGTTGTCAAGCGCAGTAACCACTAGGCGGGCTTTCATTTGGGAGTCGATGGAGTAGCCCACGATCCGGTTGGAGAACACGTCCTTGATCGCGCACAGGTAGAGCCTTCCTTCACCGGTGCGGTGCTCGGTGTAGGGGTCGGACCGGAGCGCCCTGTCAGCCTTTCGACTGGTGGGTTTCCCCGGCCCGCCCTCCGAACCGGACGTGCGACTTCCACCGCATCCGGCTCTCCACGTGTTCATGCCGCTGGTGCGGGCGATCCTGTTGTCACGCTCGTCCAGGGGGTCGGGATCTTGGTGCCCCGATAGCGGTAGCGCTCGATGGCGACCACTTCTGGTCGGAACATCTCGATCCCGCCGTCGCTGATCCTCCAACCGGGGAGGTAGCGACGGACCAGGGTGTGCATGTTCAACCCGACGTGTCGTTTGCGGAGCCAGCCGACGATCCGCCAGAAGGCGTAGTGATCGACGTAGCCGAATGTCCGCGAGGACACCCCGTGGCGGAAGTAGTTACACCATCCCCGCAGCGTCGGGTTCAGCCGACGCAACAGGTCACCGAGCGTTCGGTGCCTTGCTCTACGAGTCAGCGATCGGACCTTGTCGATGATCGACGCGAGCGCCTTCTTCGACGGGTAGGTGTAGATCGCTGTCTTGCCGGTCCGTCCTCGCCAGGCCCGGCGCTGGATGCGCCACCCCAGGAAGTCGAACCCCTCGTCGATGTGGCAGACCCTCGTCTTGGTCTCCGACAGGCGCAGGCCCATCGGAGCAAGTACCGAGCCGACCTCGTCCCACAGCGCTTCGGCATCGTCACGGGTGATGCTTGGCGCGCGTCCATTCCGGGCCGAGCGCTTCCCACTTCGTGGTGAAGTGCTCGTCAAGAACCGACAGTGCGATGTTGGCCAGCAGCGGCGAGAGGATCCCGCCCTGGGGTGTGCCGGTGGTCGTCTCCCGGTTGAGGCCCTCTTCGCTGAGGACCCCAGCCTTGAGAAACGCCTTCACCAGGCCCAGGACACGCTTGTCTCCGATCCGATCTCGCACACGACCCATGAGGGCGGTGTGGTTGATCTCGTCGAAGCACGCCTTGATGTCCGCTTCGAACACCCACTCGTAGTTCCGAGGAGGCGATCCGAGGTAGTGGATCTCGGCGATGGCGTCCTGGGCTCGGCGCTTCGGACGGAAGCCGTAACTGCACGGCTTGAAGTCCGCCTCGAAGATCGGCTCGAGCACCAACTTCAACGAGGCCTGCACGACCCGGTCTGTGGCAGTCGGGATCCCCAACGA
>JBBSKG010000010.1:0-33212 GCA_038256565.1 Acidimicrobiales bacterium
CTCTACCCCGAACCCGACGCCGAAACGGTGCTCATACGGCACTGTACGGATGCCCGGTTCGTGTGGAACCTGGCCCTGGAGCAGACAAACCTGTGGCGACCGGGACGGCGATCCACGCCGGGGTCCACGCAGCGGATGCGTCAACTAGCCGTTGCCCGACGGGACTCCTGGCTGGGTGAAGGATCGAGCTCGGTGCAACAACAGGCGTTACGCGACTTCGACCGAGCACTTAAGAACTGGTGGGCGAAGACGCACCGCCGGCCCCGTTGGCGCAAAGCAGGCCGGAACGAAGGGTTTTGTGTACGCGATGTCACCGTCACCAAGATCAACCGGCGTTGGGCGACGATTACGGTGCCCAAGAGCGCTCCAGTGCGGTTCCGTCTGTCGCTCCCGCTACCGGCCGAGCACGGCATGGCCCGGATCACGCTCGATCGGGCGGGGCGTTGGCATATCTCGTTTGCCGCCTCCCAGCCGGTTGTGCAACGTAAGGCCACCGGGATGCACGTCGGGATTGATCTTGGGGTTGCAGCCACGATCACGACATCGGCCGCAGAGCAGCACCACAGCCCGACCCTGGCTCGCAGTGAAGCGGCCCGGCTCCAACGCAAGCTGTCTCGCCAACACAAGGGTTCCAAGCGTCGCAAGCAGACCAAGACCAAAATCGCCCGACTCAAAGCCCGCGAGACCGACCGGCGCCGGGACTTCATCGAGAAAACCACCACCGCGCTGGTGGTTCGCTATGACATCATTGCAATCGAAGACCTCCAAGTGAAGAACATGGTGCGTTCCGCCAAAGGAACGAGTGAGAACCCCGGCCGCAACGTGGCGGCCAAGGCGGGCCTAAATCGGGCTATCCACGCCCAAGGCTGGGCGATGTTCCGTCGTCGGCTTGTCGACAAGGCTGCTACCTGCGAGGTGCAGGTCATCGCCGTCCCCGCGGCATACACGTCCCAGCGTTGCGCCGCCTGTGGGCACACCTGCCCCGAGAACCGCGAGAGCCAAGCGGTATTTCGGTGTCGGGCCTGTGAACACCACGCCAACGCCGATGTCAATGCTGCGATCAACATTCTTGCCGCCGGGCAGGCGGTCTATGGACGCGGAGAGGACATCAGACCACCCTTGGGTGGCATCCTCGATGAAGCGTCAACCACCCGGGCCGCATGAGCATGCGACCCTCGGGAATCCAACGGCTTCAGCCGTTGGTGGATGTCAACCCAGTAGTTGCAGCCGTTGATTGTGGAACGAACTCGACGCGCTTGTTGGTGGGCCGACCCAGGCCAGACGGTGGCATCGAGGTGCTGGAACGCCTCATGACCATCACTCGTCTTGGTGAGGGTGTTGATGGAACTGGTCGACTCAATGATGAAGCGATTGCACGCACGATTGATGTGTTAGATCACTACAGCGACATCGCTCGAAGTCATGGCGTCGAGTTGATTAGAGCAACGGCAACGTCGGCTGCACGTGATGCTGCGAACAGCGATGAATTCTTCGAGCGGGCCACAAAAGCTTTAGGGGTAAGGCCTGAATTGCTAAGCGGTGACGATGAGGGTCGTCTTTCTTTCAGCGGAGCTGTTAGCGATTTAGACCCGGCACTAGGGCCATTTCTGGTTGTTGACATCGGTGGGGGTTCAACAGAGTTTGCCGCAGGCCCCGGCGACGGAGAACCCACTGGCGTGTTATCTATAGATGTCGGTTGTGTTCGACTTACCGAGCGCTTCTTGCATAAGGATCCGCCTGGCCCTGAAGAGTTGGTAGCTGCGATTTCTCTTGTTGAGGCCCATCTGGCTGATGTGACCCTCCTGGTGCCAGGAGCGCGTGAAGCAGCTTGTCTAGTGGGCCTAGCTGGCACAGTGACCACAGTGGCAGCGGTCGAAATTGGCCTGTCTACTTATGATCGAGACCGCATTCATCATTTCCGATTGACTCGTGCTGCGATCGAGGATGTTTTTAGAACGCTTGCAACCGAATCACGAGCAGACCGTATATATAACCCCGGTCTCGAACCCGAACGCGCAGACGTGATTGTCGGAGGGTGCTGTGTTCTCGTGGCACTTATGCGAACTTTCGGTTTTGACGAGTGCCTTGTATCTGAAGCCGACATACTCGATGGCCTTGCTCTCAGTCTTGTCTGAGGATCAGGCGAACTAGCAGTGAACTCAAGGCACCCGTGATCGCCTATTAGAGTGCAGAGCGTGATTCGCAGCGATCGCATTTTGATGGGGCCCGGGCCATGCAATCCTTACCCCGAGGTTACCGAGGCCCTAGTGCGGCCAATGCTTGGTCACCTCGACCCCGAGTTCATCACCTTGCTCGACGAAACCTGTGAACGCCTGCGGCGCATCTTCAAGACAGACAATGCTCTGACACTTCCAATAAGCGGCACAGGCTCGGCAGGAATGGAAGCCGCCTTTGTGAACTTTGTTCGCCATGGTGACCCTGTGGTGGTTGGGGTCAACGGTGTGTTCGGTGAGCGGATGTGTGAAGTGGCGTCTCGCTGTGGCGCCGAGGTCGTGCGAGTAGAAGAGGACTGGGGACGAGCTATAGATCCCGATCGCTTACTAGAGGCGCACCCCAACCCGTCCATGATCGCGGTGGTGCATGCAGAGACTTCGACCGGTATTCGTAATGACATAGCGGCAATCGGAGAAGGTAAAGGCGACGCTCTGCTCCTTGTCGATTGCGTTACCTCAATGGGTGGTATCGAGTTGGAGATCGACTACTGGGAAGTTGATATCGCGTATAGCGGAACCCAGAAATGTCTAGGCGTTCCTCCTGGGCTTTCACCGCTTACGGTAAATGAACGAGCCCGTGCTCGACTCGTAGAACGACCCCAATCGTGGTATCTCGATTTGAATCTAATCGGGCGCTATACAGGCTCGGCAACAGGAGCTCGCACCTATCATCACACTGCGCCGATCACAATGATCTACGCCTTGCATGCTGGGGCGGGTGCCGTTCTTGAGGAGGGCTTAGAACATGCATGGGCTCGCCACCAATCTTGTGGTGATCAACTTCAAGATGGACTGGAGAAGCTCGGCTTTACTTTGTTTGCACAAGAGGGTCATCGGCTTCCTCAGTTGACTTCGGTGTGGGTGCCCGACCATCTCGATGAAGCAGCGATTCGTTCTCGTCTGTTGGCAAACTATGGAATCGAGATCGGTGGTGGTCTCGGTGAGTTTGCAGGACGCATGTGGCGAATCGGGTGCATGGGCCATACGGCTCGACCCCGCAATGTTTCGTTGCTCCTTGGAGCACTGGGTGAGGTTCTCTAGTGGTGTTAGGTGAGAGAACTGTGGGCTCCACCTTGAGGGGCGAGCGAGTGACATTGCGTCCGCTAGTGATCAGCGACTTTACGCAATGGCAGTCGGTTCGTCTCAACAACCGAGATTGGTTGCTCAGGTGGGAACCAGCACAACCCCATGCAGCTATAGATGGAGTCGAGACACGTAATGGCTTTATAACGCGATGTCGTGCTCGTGAACGTGAACGTCAACTCGGAACTGGCTATGGCTACGGCATATTTCTTGGCCGACGATTTTGCGGTGAAATAAATTTAAGTGGTGTACAGCGAGGTCCATTTCAGAGCGGTTCCATTGGGTACTGGATCGACGAAGCCCTTGCTGGTCAGGGCCTCGTACCCGAAGCCATGGCGCTTGTGCTTCGTTACGCTTTTGAAGATTTGTGTTTGCACCGGCTGCAAGTAGCCATCATTCCGCGGAACACAGCTAGTCGCCGTGTTGTTGAAAAGCTAGGACTACGTGAAGAAGGCGTTTCCATTGGCTATCTAGAGATCAATGGCATTTGGGAAGACCATATTCGCTACGCGATAACTGCTGAGGAATGGAATAGCTGAGCAATTCGCTTTCTGAGGGACTTTGATTCTATCAAAATTAACGAAAAGGTGAGATACTAAGTACCTATGTCCACAGCTTCGTTGCTGCGGCTTTTGCTGCGGGTGCTCGATCGTCCCCTGTTCGGCGGAATGAACGCCGATAGCCGCATACGCGCGTCTCGGATTGGTGCGACATTGTTCATTGGTGGGGGCCTTACGGTCTTTGCCACGATGTGGTTCATCGGCGAGTCTATTGACCGCAACGGGTTGGGTATCTGGGCATTCACGGCCATAGCAGCTGGGGTGGTGACCCCGTTGCTTCCGTGGCGGCGTTGGCCTCACTTTGCAACGATGGCCTTGCCGCTTTTTGCTTTTTTCATTCTTGCCATGGGTGGTCGTGCAGGTGGTGGAGCGGCAGTTTGGCACTACTTGATATTGGTTACCTTTGTCTTTGTTTTTATTGGCTTGACGCAACCTCCAGGCACTTCACTATTGAAAATTCCGCTTATTGTCATAGGATATTTTCTTACGACGGCGGGCATCGAAGGTGCTCCCCCTCTTTCTACCTTGTTGGTTTCGGCACCCGTGTGGGTTCTCTCAGGTGAGGTCTTGGCTCTTGCTGTGCGGCGTCAAGAAAGAGCGGAGCGAGGGTTGGCGCAACTCCTTGAGGCGGTTACGGCACTAAGGACTAGCGCCGATGGACATGAAGCAGTCAACGAGACGGCACGGCTGATAACCAAGTTGGTTGATGCTGACTCTGCTCTTGTCTTGCTTCCTGGCTTGGTCAAAGAAGAAATCTTGGCCAATCAGGGTCAGTTCAACGTATCGGCACCTTTGGGAGAAATCTTGGTCGACGTTCATACACACACGAGTTGGGTGGGTGAAACGCTTCAGAGAGGTCGATCTCATTTCGTGTCAGATGTTGGAGAGGTGTCTGGAGTTTCCACTCGTCCAGTTGGTGTTGTTTCTGGCGCGTCCGCTCTCTATGTTCCGATTCCGAGTAACCAAGGACGTCTTGGCGCAATTGTCGTTGTTTGGCAACGGCAATTGCGGGTGCTCGATGAAGTGGCTCAACGCGCTGCTGAGTTGTTGGCTGAAGAGTTGGGACATGCCCTCGATCGCGTTCAGAAGCTTGCTGATCTTGAGCAAGAGGCTGGTACTGATCCATTAACCGGCCTGGCTAATCGCCGTACTCTCTCTCGTGCCCTCGAAGACCTATCTGTCGATGACGCTCTGATACTGCTTGATCTAGATCACTTTAAGTCCGTGAACGACACACTTGGTCACGCACGAGGTGACGAAGCGCTCTGTTCGTTTGCCCGCAGTCTCGAAGAGGTGGCTCGTAAGGGCGATGTCGTGGCTCGTTACGGTGGCGAAGAGTTCGCTCTTGTCTTGCCTGGTTCGGGTCTTGATGGTGCGCAGCGTGTGGCATCAAAGCTTCGTGATATATGGAGTGAGTCGTTACCGGTAACTACTTTCTCGGCAGGGCTGGTGGTGCACAGCGCTGATGATTCACCGCCCATGACCTTTGCACGCGCTGACGCTGCGTTATATAGAGCAAAAGAGTTAGGCCGAGATCGTATAGAGATGGTTGATGAAATTATTTCGCTTGACTCCGAGGCAAGAATTGGTGATAACTCTTTGCTCGATGAGACTTTGTCGATCGATTTAAACAACAGGCCCTAAGAGACATTCTACGGCCGATCTGTCAATCAGCGAACTCGTAGGGCAGCTAACGTGGTTCTATGGGTGTCCCACGAGTACCCGACGGGGTGGTGCATAAGCTTCCAGCAGACCTCCGTGAGACGCTGGTCGCCAGCTCCACGGCACTTGATGCCTGGAAGGACATAACACCTTTGGCCCGCAACGAGTTCATCTGCTGGGTTGACGATGCCAAGCAGGCGACGACACGAGCACGCCGCATTCGCCGGACCCAGGAGGAGCTGGAGGACGGCCAGCGTCGACCCTGCTGCTGGCCAGGGTGTAAGCACCGCGAGCGCACCGGCACATAGAGCCTCGGGCGGCCGTCCGGGTTCGGTGAGCGACACTGACCTTGCGGACGCCATCAGGCTCGTAGCCGTACTCAGTTTGAGGTGGTGATGGTAGGGGAACAACGATCTTGAAAGGTGACCCTACACCGACCGTTTCATTAATCTCAGGAGAACAACTCGAAAGGAGCGTCGCCATGCTTGGATTAATCGTCTTCTTGCTGATCGTGGGCTTGATCGGTGGCTTCGTCGCACGGGCCCTTGTACCAGGACGTGATCCGATGTCCCTTGGTGCAACGCTTGTCCTCGGAGTCGTCGGATCATTCATCGGGGGCTTTATCGGTTATGCGCTGTTCCGTGATGACGGAGGGGACGGCGCGTTCCAGCCGTCGGGGATCATCGGTTCAATTGTCGGATCGGTGATTGCGTTGCTGATCCACCGAGTCATCAATCGGCGTGGAACACTGACTCGTTGAGCCGTCCAACTACTCGTGAACAAACGGGACCGGGCCCGTATGCACCCGGCCGATTTCGTCGGGGTCGCTTGTGGTAGTTATGTCCGGCACGATCCCGCCGGTATGACGAACGAGATGACGAGATGACCCAGTATCGGTTGTCGGTGTGGCAGGACGGTGAGTACCCCACGCGCGAGCCCGAGATCATGGACCAGATGTCCGCCCAGGTCGGCGCATTTAACGACGATCTCCAAGCCAGCCGTGTGTGGGGTCCTTAAAGAGTTAACCGAACGGGTCTTCGAACGGGCCATCGAGGTGGGACTAGCTCGTGGCCCTGCTGCACTCCCATTAGGCTCAGCGAATAGGCTAGCGCTGAGCCCTCGGGGGTTCCGACGCCGGCGTGGTGGAATGGCAGACACGGTCCGCTTAAAACGGACTGCCTACGGGCATGCGGGTTCGAATCCCGCCGCTGGCACAGACTTGACATGGTTCATTGACCTATCCGCTGAGCCTCTACGAATTTGTGTAAGGTTAAGAGCCATGTTTCTAGTGAATGAAGCAGGACTAGCCAGGCAAGGGTTGTTGTCATGGCGAGTATGAAGTCGATTCGCTGGGGGTCAGTGGGTACCACTCTCATGTTGGTTGCTACTGCTACGGGGGTCTACGGCATCACCGGCTCTGCTCATGAGAGTCAGGCCAATGCGAGTGCCATACCCAGCAGTCCTACTGCCATGGCCACAACTACGGTGGCGACAGCAGTAACAACAATGACTACCACCACTACGATCCCGATTCCTGTACCAGTGGTTCCGGTGATTGCACTTACAGCTGATCTTGCGCAAGGAGCAAGTGGTGATGAGGTCCTGGCGGTGCAGAATCGTCTTGTTGAATTGGGTTTTGACCCAGGGAAACTCGACGGATCATTCGGCCTGGCAATGCGATATGCCGTAGAGGGGTTTCAGAAATTTCAAGGTCTTGCAGCTACGGGAGTCGTGAATGCCGAGGTGGTAACAGCCTTAGCGAATGGAATAACTGTTTCGCCTCTCGTCGAAGATGGTGCAGCCAAACGTTTGGAAATAGATTTGACCCGCCAGGTGCTAATCCTTTGGGAAGAGGGCAATGTACGACTGATTTCAACAATCTCAACCGGGTCAGGACGAAAGTATTGCGTCAATGGATCGTGTCAGGTTGCTCGCACTCCAACTGGCGATTTCGAGTTTATGTGGCGGTATTCGGGTTGGCGCGAGTCCCGTTTGGGCAAGCTCTACAACCCTGTTTATTTCACAGCAGGCGGCATCGCCGTACATGGTTCGGGTTCTGTACCTACGCATCCAGCGTCTCATGGCTGTATTCGCATACCTATGCACATCGCCTCATATTTTCCGAGCCTTGTAGCCAAGGGCGACCCTGTACATGTAGTTGGTGAATCACCTCCAGGTCCGGGGGGTGGAACGGAGTACATCACTGTAAAGCCTCCACCAGCACCCGAGCCTGAGGTAGTGCCAGTTCCTGCAACAATCGATCCAACTAGCCCAACACCAACAACCAATACGACGGTTGCTCCCTCCCCGACCCAAGCGCCAGCATCGCAGGTACCAGCGTTGAGTACACCAACGGTCATTACTCCTCAGCCCGTGGTGGTTACTGCGCCGCCTCTTCCTTAGGCGATCTCATGAGCTGGGTTCCCCCCGAAGCCCCTTTCAACCAGCCACTCGTTGTCCCACTTGAGGAACCTCCTCGGCGGTCGAGGTCGGCCATGTGGGTTCGTGTGGTGGGTGCTTTAGTAATTTTTGGTCTTTTAGTGGGTCTTGTTTCTTCGCTCTTGTTTGGAAACGAAGATGAAATTTCGAAAGAAAATACGACTTCGAAAGAACTCAAAAAGACAGTTATTGAGTTATCTGATTTCGTCGAGACTGAACGTTCGTTGAAGTTTCGTAAACCCGTTGAGGTAACTCTGCTTGATGACGAAGCGTTTGTTGAGCGCCTTTTAGAAGATGCAGAAGAAGACCGGGACGATGTCGAAAAAATGGAAAAGTTGCTTGGCATCCTCAATCTGCTTGAGCCCAATGGAAAACTTTTTGATGAACTAAATAACTTTCTAGGCGAGGCCGTACTTGGGTTTTATGATCCGAAGACCGATGAGCTAGTGGTGCGGGGGCTCAAGATGAGCCCATTTATTCGCCTCACATTGGTGCATGAATTGACACATGCGCTTGACGATCAAATCTTCGATCTTGATCGTGATGCAGTGATGGAATCTGATGACGAGCGCGGGCTTGGGTTTTCGACGCTCGTCGAGGGGAGCGCATTAACTGTTGAGTCTGCCTATCGGCGTTCGCTCTCACCATCACAGCGGTCTCAGGCAATTCGTGAAGAAGGGCAGTTTGGCAGCGACCTTACTTATGGGAATATTCCAGAAATTATCCCTGCATTTGTGAGCTTCCCCTATCAGGTAGGTGAAGATCTCGTCACAACGATCTTGGATGATGGCGGAGATAAGGCATTGGCGGCAGCATTTGAGAAGCCTCCGACAACGAGTGAACAACTTCTTGATCCTGTCCTTTATGTGAAGGGTGAAGGGGCAATCGAGGTTGATCCACCTTCTGCTGATGGAACTCAGATAGATCAAGGTTCATTCGGCGAGTTGTTGTTGCAGTTCTTGTTGGCGGGTGTGCTTGACAGTGAGGAAGATGAAAGCGAAGCCACTGAGGGGTGGGGTGGCGATTGGTACGTGGCGTGGGAAGACGGGCCAGATACTTGCCTTAGAGCGACCTTTGTCATGGACACCAAGCGCGATCTCGATGAGCTAGTGGCTGCACTCAAGAAGTGGTCCAAAGAAAAAAATAGCCAGGTTGAGCCGACTCAAGATTCGGTCACCCTAACCGTCTGTGGTTAAGAGCTCGGGTCCTAAGGGGGCTCAGTCGATCAGAAGCTGTTCAATGATTTCTGGTGGGGCTGGAGCTGCGAATAGGTGTCCCTGTGCTGCATCGCAACCGATGCGTCGCAGTCGAGCTAGTTGGTTGTCGGTCTCGACTCCCTCGGCAACAACTTTTTTCCCCAGCGATCGAGCTAGTTGGGTCATGGCCGAGACAATCACTGTGGCCTCACGGTCTTCTCCCAGGCGAGCAACAAAGGACTGGTCAATTTTGATGACCTCGGCTGGGAAACGCCAAAGATATGACAAAGATGCATAGCCAGTACCGAAGTCGTCTATTGCTATATGCACGCCCATCTCTGCAAGTTCACCGACTACTCCTTCGATGAGTCCATCAGATGGGTCAAGGCTGCATTCCGTGATTTCAAAGCCAAGAGCACTTGGTGATGGGAGCCATGAACTGGTCATGTCAGAGACAGTTTGAATAAGACCAGGAGCAGTGAGTTGTCGAGCTGAGAGGTTCACCCACAATGTCGGAGGGTTAGGCATTCGTTTTTGCCAAGTGCTGGCTCGGGCGCATGCTTGGTTCAGCATTGCATTACCTATAGGAATTACGAGGCCAGACTCTTCAGCGATTTCGAGAAAATCTTCTGGCTTCAGTACCTCGCCTGTGGGCGTTTCCCATCTCAGGAGCACTTCTACGCCAGTGACATTGCCACTATCAAGAGAGATGATTGGTTGGTAATGCATTAACAGTTCGTCTTCATCAAGTGCCCGTCGCAGAGCTGATTCGGTGCTGACGCGTGCTCGTGCTTGGCGACGAAGGTCTGCATCGAAAAGTTCGTGACGGGCTCGTCCAGCATCTTTGGCACGGTACAAAGCAGTATCGGCATCACGGAGCAATGATTCGCCAGTGTGCGATTCGGCATTGCCTACCGCAATGCCGATACTGGCAGTGATAACGATTTCTTGGCCTTCAAGAAGCAGTGGCGCTGATAACGACTTAGTTAACTGTTCTGCGACGGCGACTGCATCGACATCGTTACCAAGGTCTTCGGCCAATACCACGAATTCGTCTCCACCAAATCGCGCAACGGTGTCGCCTTGGCGCACGGCTTCACGAAGTCTACGGGCGACTGTCTGCAAAAGAGCATCACCGGCGCGATGACCCATGGTGTCGTTGATCACCTTGAACCGGTCGAGGTCGCAGAACAAAACAGCGAGAGATCGAGTGCCACGAGTAGATCGGGCAAGCGCATTGTCCAGCCGATCGACAAAGAGCATGCGGTTGGGCAAGCCAGTCAAAGTGTCATGGGTGCCTTTATGGGTGAGTTCTTCAAGAGTGGTGTGGCGATGCGTTACATCATGAGCAATTACAAGGCGTGCAGGTTGCTCTTCGTAGGACAATGGCTGGGTAGTGGTGCTGACCCATAAGGTCGTTCCGTCTTTACGCCGGTGTTGCCATTCTCCAACGTGAACGAGGCTTCCGAGTTGCTTGGCAAACGCATCTGCCATGGGTTCGCGGTCGTTTTCATCGGCAAGATCTGTGATCGCTCGTTCTTGCAATTCCTCTAGAGTCCAGCCGTATTGTTCGATTGCGGCTTTGTTGGCAGCAAGGATCTCTCCCGTCTTTTCCCTGTGGACAATGAGCGCGTCGGGACTTGTCGCCAGCAGTGTTTCTATTACGGTCTCTGTTGAGTTTGGCGTCCGAGCCCGCCTTCCCAACTGGGAGCCGACCCATCCTAAAAACCCATGGTCTGGTTTTTCCACTGCTTTGGGTCCTGTTCATTCACATGTGGTGATGATTGAGGTCATCCTAGCCCTGAGATGCGGACGGTGTCGGGGCCGGTTCTTCGATCTCAGACCTGAGTGCCTGTCTTGCTAGCGTCAGATTTTATGACCACCAAATCTGACGCTATCTTCCGCATTGAGCACGACTCGATGGGCGATGTCCATGTACCAGCTTCTGCTTGTTGGGGGGCACAGACACAACGTGCCGTAGATAATTTTCCTATCTCGGGTTTGGTGATTGAGGCGCGTCTCATTCGTGCTTTGGCACTTATTAAGGGAGCGGCAGCTCCTGTAAACGCTCGTTTGAAAGATGTCCCTAAGGTCGATAAGGAAATCGCTGGTGCTATTGCATCGGCCGCGGCCGAGGTGGCCGCTGGCTCTTGGAACGATCAGTTCCCAATCGACGTCTACCAGACTGGTTCTGGGACTTCATCAAACATGAACGCTAACGAGGTCATTGCATTTCTTGCTTCTGAGCGCCTAGGACAGCCAGTTCATCCCAACGATCATGTCAATGCTTCGCAATCATCAAATGATGTTTTTCCATCGGCAATTCATATTGCGGCTGCAGAGGCAATTGTGGTTGATCTTATTCCTTCCCTTGAGCATCTTGCCAAGGCACTTCGAGGCCGCTCCCGGGCATTTTCCAAGGTCGTTAAGTCGGGCCGGACCCATCTTATGGACGCCACCCCAGTAACGCTGGGACAAGAGTTTGCTGGCTATGCAACTCAGATAGAACATGGCATTGAGCGACTTGGAGGGGTTCTGGCTCGTCTTGGAGAGTTGCCATTGGGGGGCACGGCGGTTGGTACGGGCATTAATGCTCCAAAGACTTTTGCTCGTTCGGTCATCAAGGCACTCGTTGAGGAAACCGGCTTGCCTTTGACCGAGGCTCGAGATCATTTTGAGGCACAAGGAGCTCGTGATGCGCTCGTTGAAACTTCAGGCCAGCTCCGCACCATTGCGGTGTCGTTGGTGAAGATTGCAAATGACTTGCGGTGGATGTCTAGTGGTCCACGAACCGGACTTGCCGAGATCTTCTTGCCCGACCTTCAGCCTGGTTCATCAATCATGCCTGGCAAGGTAAACCCTGTACTTCCCGAGGCGGTTTGTCAGGTCGCAACTCAGGTGATTGGCAACGATGCTGCGGTTGCTTTTGGTGGGTCGCAAGGCAACCTCGAACTAAACGTGATGATGCCGGTTATGGCGCGAAACCTACTGGAATCTATTCGTTTACTTTCGACCGTGAGCGTTGCATTTGCCGATAAGTGTGTTGTTGGGATCAAGGCCAATGAAGAACGCTGTAAGGCCTATGCCGAGTCGTCCCCTTCCATTGGAACTTCGCTCAACCCTTACATCGGTTATGAAGAAGCGGCCAAGATCATTAAGGAGTCCACCAAAACAGGGCGTTCGATTCGCGAAATAGTCCTAAAGCGTGGCCTTATGTCAAGCGACGAGCTTGACCGAGTTCTCGATGTAATGGCGCTAACTAAGGGCGGCGTTATTTAAGAATATTCAGCCATTTTAGAGCGTCCACTGATGGGCGGTGCTCAATTCAATACAGGCCGAATCCTTGACACACACAAGGTGAACTTATCCGCTGAGCCTCTTATGGAGTGGTTGTAGTGGTGGTCGAGGCTTTGGCCAATGCTTCGGCCACAGCAGCAGCTTCCAGAGGGATCTGGCTCTTGAGATAGCGCTGATTAATTTCTATGCCACGTCGGATGTTTTCGATGATGGCAACACGTTGGCGAAGAGTTTTCAATGCCCATTTGGCTACCGACTTGAGGTCTATTTTGCCTGACCCCATACCTATGCCAACGTATCGGTGGTATGCCTCTTCGGCGACGTTTTGGCTGAAATGAGCCATGCTCGTGGAGTTGATGAGCGATGGGTTTGCTAGAAGGCCTTCCACGAACATGTTGGTCCGAGTCACCATCTCGTCCTCAATGGGTTGTACGAGTGCCTGTAGGGCTTGGAGTTTGGTGAGGTTGATATTGGTATCCATCCAGGGGATGGGAAGAATGCTGTTGACGGCTCCGTTGTTGTCGTAGAGCGAGAACTCCTTGTCCACAATCGCCAGGTTGAACGATGCATAGCCGAACACATTGTTTGACGCCATCTTGGTCGGAACATATTTTGCAGCAGGGAATGTCGGCACGAATACACCTGCTGATGGTTCGCCAAGGTTCACCCACATGGTAGTAAGACGTGGGTCCATGCCCGGGGCAACGCCTTCTATGACCACGGCTGCTGTGGTTTGCGCACGACTGATGCACTTGTTGGTAGGAAATCGAAGTGGGTCTACAGGGGCAACATCACCACAAACATCTTTCGCTACGGTTTTCATAACTTCGGGAGGGGTGAGTCGGTCGGTAGTGTCGAGATTGGCGAGCAGAGCAGCGCCCCTCTCCTTGCGCTCGATGCCGGGGTTGTCGACAAATCGATTGAAGTTGGTGTGATTGGCAGGGCCGACTTCGTTCGCATCAACTCGGAAAACGTCAGGCTTGGTGCCAATGCCGCTATGAGCTTCGAGGAGGATTACCCCCTCGTTGGCGTCCATGGCCACAAAGTTCGAGCTGATGACAGCCGTTGCGTTGGGTGCATCGTTCCAGTGTTCGATGAGATTCTCGAAACATGCAACTCGGGAGCAGTTCTCGAGTGCTCGCTTCATGAGTTTCACATCAACGTTGAGCGTTTCTTCTATGTTCGTGTCGGAATACACGCTGGCGTTCAGTACGGCGAAACCTGACTCATTTGCCCCGCCGCCACAGATCGGAATATTGAGCAGGTAGATAACCTCTTCGATACAAGTGTGGGCACCGATGTCAGCGTTACGTGCTGGATACGAGCGTATGCCCTGAAAGAAGCTGTTGGAGTCATCACGGTTTTTCCAAATCATGGGACGAGCCGTATTGGATGATGCCCGCGAGATCACCGCCACGTCGCATGCCTCGGCAATGGGCCCGGCGATTAGGAGGCCCATCAGGAGGAACGCGCCGATCGTGATTTTGTTGAATCGAGTCTTGCGACCGGTTGTGGTGTTCGAACGGCTGAGCAGCATGGTTACCTCGTGGAGTCGTTGGTGGCGTAGACGGGGTCGGTGATTGAGGGTGGGTTTTCTTCGGGTGACAATGATCGCATATCAATCAGTGGTTCTTCCAATGCGATGCGTGAGCCAAAGACCAAGCCAGCATGCCGCCATGCGGCAACCATGCCTAGTGGGAGTCTCAGAATGATGAGCGTTGCGCTGTAGACGAGACTGAAGGCAGCTATGTTCGCCTCTGAACCGTACGAAGCAAAGAAGAACAACATCGCTGCTTGCATTGTTCCGAGTCCTGCTGCGCTGATCGGTAGGTTTCCGATGAAGAAGATGGTCGGAACGAGCACCAGCAAGGTCATCAATGGCACTTCGACCGAGAAGGCTGGGAGCGCCAGATGGAAGAAGACGACAAAGGCGAGGAAGTAGACACCTCGCCCGACGATGACCGTCATGAAGGTTGCAGGCGAGGCTTCTCCGAAGCTTGCGAAGATGCCAAGTCGACCGATCCCGAATGGGAGGCGTTCGCCGAATCTTCGGTACAAGGCAATGAGCGCAATGGAGCCGATCAGGAAGACGGCGGCAATCAGGGCGATCGATGCAGCATGGGGTTCGCCCGGAAGCACGACTGCACCCAACACGCACATGGCGGCCAGTGAGGCGAGCTCGGCGTACATGTAGAAGAGCATCAGGCTTGATGCCTCGGCGAGTGGGATCCCGACTGTGGAGCGCAGATAGAGGACGATGCCGCCGACACCAAGGTTGTAGTTGAGCACCATCAGCAGGTAGGTGTAAGCGCGTACTGCTGCCAGTTCGGACAGGGGCCTTGGGTGTCCGAACTGCTTGAGAAGCGAGGCCAGGTTGTGGGTCTCGATGACGAACCACACCAGGATGAAACCCATTGCAAGTGGTAGGTAGAGGGCGAGATTCGCCTTGCCCATTGCTTCGAGAACCTTCTCGAGGTCAACGAAGACGACGAGGCCGATCACCATGGCGAGGCCGACCACCCACGGAGCGAGCCGTCGCCAGAGCGGCTGGTCCTGTGAGGTGAAGCTACCGGTCACGAACTGACGCCCGAGGTGGGGGTCTGGGTGACGAGCGATTCGATCGCCTTGTGTTTGACACTTCCCCCGGTGTCGATCCGGTCCACGAGGTCGACCATGAACTCAATTGGCTCGGGGATGATCGACTGAAGTTTGCGGACAAGAGCATCCGTCTTTTCGGCGGTGTAGTCGGGTCCTGCAGTGAGCCGGATGGCGGCCTTGGACAAGTCGGTCTGCACGAGTTTGAACTCGCGCACGAAATCTTTGTCAGCCTTGATGAATGTCGTAAAGATGTTGAGAAGCTTCAACGACGGGATGCGATCGCCGTTTGACAGTACAAACGAATCATCGGCTCGTCCTTCGAATGAAGCCAAAACTGGTAATGAACTTCCGCAGGTACAGGGTTGTGTGCCTGCCCGTCCAAGGTCGCCTATTCGGTAGCGAATAAAAGGCATTGCTGGGCTCTGCAGGGTCGTGAGCACGATCTCACCGACTTCTCCCGCCGGAACTTCATTTCCTTCGGAATCAATAAACTCAACCCAGACATTGTTGGTAAAGAGGTGGTACTGATGTTCGCGACACTGAGAGGCAATCATCCAAGTTTCCTCAGATGAGTACTCATCATAAACAGGGCAATTGAAGACTGCAGAAATTTCATCACGCTGTTCTTGAGTAGATAGTTCTGAATTAACTGAAATAAAGCGCGGCTTGATTATTTTAAGATCTGCTGGCTTGACATTCCTGGCGATATCAAGAATGAGTGACGCATAGCCCACCAAAAGATCGGGTCGTTGCGTGCGGAGGGCCGCAATGTGCTCCTCGACGGGAACCAGCGATGGAATATGTCCAATGCGAAAGATTGGGCCCAGACTGGGAGCAGGGACGGCAGTGTATTTAATGTAGGTAGCCCGATGCCACGGTCGATAACCGATCATGGTGTACACCTTGAAACTGGTGGTGTGGTAGTAGGCATAAGTCTTCGGGGTGAATATGAAATTTGTCGCCACGCCACTAGAGCCTGTTGTGGCTGAGTGTTCGCATCGGTCGAGATTTGTGCCTCGGGCAACCAAGCCCCTTGGATAGTGCTCTTGTACATCGACTTTATTGAGGAATGGAAGTCTCTGCAGATCAGCAGACCCGCGAAAATTTGTGGGATTAACTCCAGCTTGGTCAAAGGAGTTTCGATAAAAAGGTACGTTCCGATATGCCTCGCGAACGACTTTTCTCAGACGGCGTTCAACGACCTTTCGCTGTAGCACGGTGGGAAGATGGGCATGCAGATGAGTATCGATTGCCCCATAGGGGTAGTGGCGATAATCGATCAGCCTCATCGGAAGGTCAACCTTCGTCAGAGATTATGTTTGTCGACTCCACACGCCGAAGAGGAACGATGAATTCGAAACCTTTCATGATTCCCAAGCCAAACCAGGGAACCGCCCGAACGGTTGTAACGATGGTTGCGAAACGTCGAGAAATTGCGCCCATGAACAAGAAGGCATCTCCTCGTTCATGGCAGTCAAAATCTCGTGGAAGAATTTCTTTGTCCCGGTTCTTTCTCAAGTTTGGTTTCCATTTTGAAGCACCAGGGAAGGCACCCTTGACGAACCAGGGCTTTGAGGGGTCAAGGGCCTCATAGTCGTACTTTTTGAGATACTGCCAGGCAATGTCGGTCAGCTCGGGATTGGGCTTGAACGAGTTGTTTTTGAATATGTGGCGATAGCGATAAGAGCCTTGAATGGCGACGGGGCTAACGGTGAGCCCGAGGAGCACTGCACGTTTCATTGAGCGATCACCGAGGAAACGGATCACCAGGAGATGGCACAGGAACCAGATGAGCTTGAGCGCTATGCCCTTTCCTCGGTGGTCCTTAGACATCATCGCCTCATCAGTAGTGACAACGCCGAAGTCACCATTCTTCCACACGGTCATGACAATGAAGCCGGCAACTTTTCCCTCGTGTGTCACATACGCCAAAAGGTCACGCTTGCTGACATAGTCCCGAAAGTCTTCTTGAGCGTGCCAACTTTCATTCTCGAGCGCGACACATTCTTCGATTATCGGATGAGGCTTGCTGAAGTCGACCGTGGCGATTTCGAGAATGTGGTAGTCGTAGCCCTTGCTGGTGGCGACAGGGCTGAGAACGACAGGGTGATCAAGGGCTCCGGTGTTCAGGGCCTCGGTTTCCAGGCTGATGTCTTCCATGATGACCCCCTCGGAAGGGAAAAGCCCTTCCTCAATAGTTGCTGCGCAGCGTTTTGCCGCAGTTTTCCCAGTCGTTGCTTATAGTACGAGCCAATGTATGTGACCAAATCATGTCTGGCAAGAACGCACTTCGCCGCCAATACGTATTTCGCCGTATGGGGCTAATTTCCTGCCAGTGCCCAGAAGAGCGAGCAGAACTCTCAGATTCGTGCCGGGGAGCCAGCGAAGGGGGCGGGGTCACGGGGGCCCGGAATAACAGGCTTGCTCCACTGCATTGATTCTGACAAAGCCTCGGTGACCTTACGCCATTCAGGTGGATCCCAGCCTTCGGCGAAGCCAGCAATGCTCAGGTCTTGTCGAATATGAACAATTGCTGGGAGCTTGGAAAGCCCAAGGCCCTTTGCCACACTCCGGTCAGGGTCGGCGAAGGTTAAGAACTCTTGAGCATACGGTCCAAGGAATTGGCGGGCCTCTTCAGCAGAACTGGTGGTTAGTAGGCCAACGCGGCAATCGGCATCTGAGTAAACCCGCAATGTCCGAGCGACGGTGGGCAATAGCCATGCGCTTTCATTGGTATAGGGATCAAGAATGACCAGGACCAGATGAAAGGTTGTCAGCCACTGCTGGAGAGTGGTTGTGTCGCCGTTAATGGGCGTGAGTTCCAATTCAGCGGGGGCATCGATAACCACGATGGGAGAACGTAGCGCGCTCACGCCTTAATCAGGAAGTTTTAAGTAAATTAGGTCATCGAACGAACAAGCTCTCCATGGACTTGCCCCATCAGGGTAAGGTGCGCGTTATGGGTGACATTGTCGAATTTGCATCTAACGGATCAACAGCACAGGGCTATTTGGCGAAACCTGCCGAGGGGTCTGGTCCTGGGGTGATTGTTATTCAGGAATGGTGGGGATTGGTTCCCCACATCAAGGACGTGTGCGATCGTTTTGCAGCCGAAGGCTTCGTGACACTGGCGCCAGATCTGTATCACGGGGTCACAACTACCGAGCCCGATGAGGCAGGAAAGTTGATGATGTCGATGAACATCGGAAAGGCCGCCCAAGATATGGGTGGAGCGGTCGACTTCCTTGTGGCCAATGACGCTGTTGTCAGCAACGGCGTGGGGGTAGTGGGCTTTTGTATGGGTGGCGGTCTAGCCCTAGTACTTGCTTGCAAGCGTCCCGATCTAGTGGTTGCGTGCGTCCCGTTCTATGGCCTGCTTCCTTGGCCCGATGGACAACCTGACTGGTCAGCGTTGTCAGCTCCTGTGCTCGGTCACTATGCCGCCAATGATGGATTCTTCACGCCTGAGGCTGCCAAGGGTTTGGAAGACACTTTGCATGGTCTGGGTAAAGAGGCAGATATGCACATCTACCCCGATGTTGATCATGCATTCTTCAACGACACCCGTCCGGAGGTTTACAACGTTGAAGCAGCCAATATCGCATGGGGGCGTACGATCGAATTTTTAAGAGATCGGCTTGGATAGCACCGCTGAGCCTTATGCCCATGATCTTGTTGATCGTTACCTACGCTTAGGGCTGCGTTTGGGCCGTCACCTCGATGGTTTGGTTGATGCTTATTACGGCCCTGAGCCACACAAACAACTTGTTGACAATGAGCCGCTTATTGATCCAGCCGTTCTAGGTCTTGAGGCACGGTCTCTATTAGGAGAACTTGAGCCAAGTGCTGGAAGCGACCTCGCACCCGAACGTCGTCATTGGTTAGCGGCTCAGGTCCGTGGGCTTGCTGTTACGGCTACAAAGTTGGCTGGGGGCATCATTGAGTACGCCAATGAGGTCGAGGCTTGCTACGGAGTGCGTCCGAGATGGATCGATGAAGAAGAGCTTGTATCTGCTCATCGTCGTCTCGATGAAGCACTTCCAGGCAGTGGTCACATCGGCGAACGTTTGACGAATTGGCGTGAAACCCAGGCGGTTCCGGTTGAACGACTTGGAGGCGTGCTTCACTCGTTGTCCGATGATCTGCGTGAGCGTACGGACCGCATTTTTGGCCTTCCTGAAGGCGAGTATGTTGACATCGAGTTGGTCACCGACAAGCCCTGGTCCGGTTTCAACTATTACCTCGGCGATCTGCATAGTCGAGTGGCCATCAACGTTGATCTCCCTGTATTGGCACCCGGTCTTGCGCACCTCATGGCGCACGAGGCTTACCCGGGCCATCACACAGAACACACTCGCAAGGAAGTTGGACTGGTTCGCCAGCGCCATTTCATGGAAGAGACCATTTTTCTTGTTGGCACTCCGCAGTGCCTAATGGCAGAAGGTCTTGCCGATCTGGGTCTTGAAGTGCTCATCTCAACCGAACCCGAAGCTCAGATGGCGATGTTGGCGGAGCATCTCAAGAGCCAGTCGGTTGTCTTTGATCAAGACACAGCTGTCGCTGTTGCCCAGGCTGGTGTTGGGTTGGGCAGGGTTCGTGGAAATGTCGCTTTGCTATTGCATGCGCGTGATGGCGATGAGGAAGAGGCCATTGCTTACGCTCAACAGTGGGGGCTATTGGCTCGAAACCGAGCCGAGAAGCTCGTTGGGTTTCTGACCGATCCTGTCTGGCGGGCTTACATGACTTGTTACGTCGAGGGGTTTCCTCTGTGCCAACAGTTCGTTGCTGGCGACCCAACTCGCTTTGCTCGCCTGCTAAACGAGCAACTCACCCCAAGCGATCTTGTTATCTAGCGATCGACTTATGAGCGATCTTGTTATTTTGCGATCGACTTATGAGCGATCTCGTCCCTTGGGGATCGAGCGCATATCATGTGGGCATGTCTGAACGTTCAAGAACTCTCCCACGCCGCTCGTGTTTGTCAGTCCCTGGTTCGAGCGAGCGTTTCTTGCAAAAAGGTCCGAGCATTCCTGCGGACATGACCTTTCTGGATCTTGAGGATTCGGTTGCTCCGATTGAGAAGGTAGAAGCCAGAGGCAAGGTTGTTGATGCAATTAAGAATCTTGATTGGGGCGATCGTGTGCTGTGCGTTCGCGTCAATGCGTGGGATACGAAGTGGACTTACGGTGATGTCATCGAAGTTGTAAGCAACGCTGGTGAGCGTCTTGATGAGATTATGTTGCCCAAGGTGCAGTCTGCTGCCGAGGTCGTAGCGCTTGACCTGTTGTTGACCCAGATCGAAGCCAACGCTGGTCTTCCTATTGGTCACATCGGCATTGAGGCCCAGATCGAGACCACCCGTGGACTCATAAATGTCGAAGACATCTGTGCTGCTTCGCCTCGCCTTGAAACCATCATCTTTGGCCCGGCCGACTTTGCTGCCTCGATGGAAATGCCCGTACTTACTGGCGGAGTTCAGATTCCTGACTATCCTGGTGACCACTTTCACTATGTGTTTTCGAAGATCCTTATGGCCGGACGGGCGAATGGCCTCCAGGTAATTGACGGACCGTTCCTTAAGGTTCGCGACCCTGATCTGTTTCGTGACTACTGCAAGCGCACTCAGGTTCTTGGCTATGACGGCAAGTGGGCGTTGCACCCCGACCAGGTCGATATTCTCAACGAATTATTCTCGCCCACTCAAGAGCAGTTTGACCGGGCGCACTCTATTCTCGATGCCTACAAAGAGGCGACCGAGGGTGAAGGTAAGGGTGCTGTCATGTTCGGCGATGAGATGATCGACGAGGCTTCTCGCAAGATGGCACTCAAGTTCATTGCCCGTGGCGAGCGGGCTGGCTTCGTTCGCACCGCAAGCTGAGGCCTGCGCTAGCGCAATATGTTGAGGCACTCGAATATTCAGGGGGCCTCAACGATTGATTGCGTGATTCCTGCTCGCAATGAAGCACTTACCATAGAGTCCAATGTGAAGGCTGCACTTGGTTGCAAGTACGTGCGCTCGGTGATCGTGGTTGATGATGGTTCGAGTGATGCAACGGCTGAATTGGCCGTTACCGCAGGCGCTCGGGTAGTTCGCCGTGATGGTGAATTGGGTTCAAAAGCTTTAGCTATGGCTATGGGCGTCGCTGCTTGTGATGCACAGGCAATTCTTTTTGTTGATGGTGATTGCACGGGTCTGTCCTCCGCTCATCTAGATCAGCTCTGCGAGCCTTTTGTTGCTGACGAAGCCGAGATGTCGGTGGGTTTCTTTGATTACGGATGGTTTTGGAACCCCTTTGTTCGGCGCTGGCCACCCATTAGCGGCGAACGTATTATTCCCCGTTGGGTTTTTGAGGAAATCCCTGAAGCAAAGCTTCGTGGCTACACGATTGAGCTGCGCATGAACGAGGTGATTGCCGAACATCATCTGGCCACCACCGTTCGCACCATGAAGGGCGTTTCGCACCGGACCAAGCGTGACAAATTGGGCTTTGTCGTGGGTATGAAGTTAACGGTGGCGATGTATAGGGAACTGCTTGGCGTGTTGCGTGGTGATTTGCGCTGGCGTACTTACTTGTTCTATCTGCGAGGGCTGACCATCCGGCGTTGAATGGGACCGTGGCCGCTAGCTTTGTGGTGTGGCAGAACCATGGACATTTTCAGGTGAAGTGCCAGCCGTGGGCTCGGCAATCGGAACGATCACTCTGGTGCAGGGGTCAACCTTTTGTATTTCGGGCAGATCGGGAGACATTGCTTCTGGGATGCCCCAGGGCTTGTTTTTCCGAGATTCTAGGTTTCTTTCCACCCTCCAATTAAGGGTGAATGGGCACAGCCTGGAACACCTTTCGGCCTTTACTGCCAATCCTTTTACGGCCACCTTTGTGTCACGTGCTTATCCGCGTGCTGGGGTTGCTGACAGCACCTTGGTTTCTTTTCGCACTCGGTATGTGGGCCGAGGCATGCGGGAAGATTTGGTCATTCGCAACTTTGGTCTTGAGCCTGCGAGATGCGTTATTGAGCTGATTACTGATGCTGATTTTGCGAATCTCTTTGAGGTCAAAGAGAGCAGAGTTGAGATTCGTGGTCAACGTTCAGTCGAGGCGCGTGACAGTGAGTTAAGACTTGGCTATCAACTTGGGGAGAGTCGGCGCGGCGTTGTCTATCGCATGAGCGGCTTTGATTCCGTTGGTCATCATGGGGCGTTGGTTGAAGTCAGCATTGACCCGGGCGGGGAGTGGAAGGCTTGTCTGGAGGTCGCTCCCATTATGGAAGATGACGAAATTGAGCCGCGCTATCGCTGCGGTCAATCAGTAGAAACAGCCGCACCCACAGAGCGCCATGCCCAATGGCGAAAGCAAGTTCCGACCGTTATTACTAACCATGCTGGCTTGGCGGTAGCCGTTACCCAAAGCCACGAAGACCTCGGTGCATTGCGAATCTTTGATCCCGATTATCCAGAGCGCACAGTGGTCGCTGCTGGTGCGCCGTGGTTCATGACGTTGTTCGGGCGAGATTCTCTGCTCACTTCATGGATGGCACTCATCGTTGATCCCGAGTTGGCGCTCGGGGTACTTCAAACCCTTGCTCGTTTTCAGGGAGACGATGTTGTAGCCGAGACCGAGGAGGAGCCAGGTCGGATTCTTCATGAGATGCGTTTTGGTGCAGCCACATCTCTTTCACTTGGTGGGGGACACATCTATTACGGCACCGCCGATGCCACGCCGCTGTTTGTCATGTTGCTTGGCGAGTTGCAACGTTGGGGCTTAGCTGCTGATGCCGTTGCAGAACTCTTGCCTCATGCCGATCGGGCGATGTCATGGATTACCGATTTTGGTGACAGCGATGGTGATGGCTATGTCGAGTATTTCAGAGCGACGCCCAACGGTCTGCGTAATCAGGGATGGAAAGACTCATGGGATGGCATCCGTTTCGCAGACGGGAGACTTGGCGAGGGACCAATAGCTTTGTGTGAGGTTCAGGCCTATACCTACGGGGCTTATATTGCCCGGGCTCACTTCGCGTATGAGGCTGGCGATGAGGATGTGGTCGAGCTTTACCGAGGGCGCGCCGCAGCATTAAAGACGGCATTCAACCGTGATTTTTGGCTAGAGGACAAAGGATGGTTTGCTCTAGGTCTCGACGGCGACAAGCGCCCCATGGATGCGCTCACTTCCAACATTGGGCATTGTTTGTGGACCGGAATAATTGACGAGGACAAGGCGGCGGCGGTTGCGGAAAAGCTGTTGTCACCGAAAATGTTTACGGGTTGGGGCATACGAACGCTCAGTTCTTCAATGGTTGGCTACAACCCCATCAGCTATCACAACGGCTCGATCTGGCCCCATGACACCGCCATTGTTGCTGCAGGTCTTATGCGTTATGGCTTCGTTGAGGAATCGCATCGCGTGATTATGGGCCTTCTCGACACAGCGGGGTCAATGGGCGGCCGCCTCCCCGAACTTTTCGGTGGACTCGATCGAGCAGAGCTTCCCGTGCCATTGAGCTATCCGGCCTCATGCTCGCCCCAGGCGTGGGCAGCAGCGTCGCCCCTGCTGTTGATGCGCTCCATGTTGCGCCTCGACCCGTGGTTGCCCCATGACAAGGTGTGGCTTGACCCTGTTTTGCCACCCGAGATCAAGCATCTGAGGGTTGAACGCATTCCACTGGGTGGCAATCGGGTCTCGATCGAGGTCGAGGGCGACAACGTGTCGGTAGAAGGTCTGCCTGCAGGCGTCGAACTGGTCCGCGAACCCCGCCGTCCGTCAACAGCGATGAAGCCGGTCTAGAAATCGATCCCAGCTGGCGTCGCCATCTGAGTGGTGTCTGAGCGGCCCCGAAGCCGGACCTCGCCATCACTTCGCCAATGAGCCTGTTCCTCTTTACCTGCAAGACCGAGGGTGCACATAGATGTGAGCACGCGCCCTGTCGTCATTTTCGCCTGATCACACAGCCTGGATGCTTCGTTTACGGCGTCACCGATGACGGTGTACTCGAATCGGTGTTCCTCACCCACGTTGCCGGCCACAACTGTTCCGGCGGCCACGCCGATGCCTGCTGTGCATTCCGGCACGATCTCGGCGAGACGCTTCTGCAGGGTTCGGGCCGCCTGCAACGCTGCGTCGACGTGATTTTCCAGGGGTTGGGGGGCACCGAAGACAGCGAGCGCCCCATCACCCTGGAATTTGTTGACAGTTCCGCCATGCTCGCTGATCACATGGACCACGACGGCAAAGAAGCGGTTGAGCAGGTTCACAACCTCGTTCGGTGGTTGAGTCGCGGCCATCTCGGTGGAGCCGATGATGTCAACGAACAGTACGGCGACGTCGTGGATATCTCCACCCAGCCGGACGTCACGGGTAAGGGCATCGTGGGCGACTTCATGTCCGACGTGTCGGCCGAACAGGTCACGGATCCGTTCTCGCTCACGAAGTCCTGCCACCATGCGGTTGAATCCGGCCTGCAGCAGTCCGATCTCGCTCGCGTCGTACACGACGACCTCGGTATCGAGGTCACCGCTCTCAACCCTGCGGACGGCCAACCTCAGCGCCGTGATCGGATCCACTGCAGCCCGTTCCGCCAGCCAGGTCATCAGAAGACCAACGATGATTGTCGTCGCACCCAATGCAAGCATGGTCACCGACAACTGTGTCGACGAAACGTCGCCCCGGATCAGGGACAGGCCCGCAACCAGGATGAGTCCGATGACCGGAATTCCCGATCCCAGACCCCATGCCAATAAACCTCTGGCCATCATGCCCGGCACGACCAGGTCGGCTGCGGGCTCGACGGTCAAGGCTCGTGCCACCATGGGGCGCAGGATGAACTCGGTGAGAAGGTAGGCGGCCATGCAGGTGACGAGGCCACCGAGGGCGACCGTGACAGCGACGTTCAGTACCAGCGTCGGCTGCACGAGCTGTGTGAGGCCGGTGAAAAGGACCACGGCAATGGCCCACATGGTGGCCTGCACCCCCACGAGAGCCAGCGAGGTCCGAAGGGCGGCCCGTTGCTCGCCTGCTTCGGGGTCGCGTTGTTCGAGCACCCAGTCGAGGCGGGCAAAGGCTATCCGTGTGCCCCAGATCACTCCCACCACCACTGCGGCAGTGACATAGAGGGGAATGGCGATGGCATTAGCCACGATCATCGAGTGACTCAACGCGACCGGACTCGGTAGCACCCAGCCGCTCAACACCGTCACGACACCGGTGCCCACCAGGTTTGCCGTCAGGATCGCGACGGTGGCCAGCACCTGGAGGCGAGCCCGCAGCACGGCGTTCGCCTGGTCGGCGGAGCCCAGCAGGCGAGAGCCGAATGGGCCGGATCGTGACCACGACACTGCTTTCCCGATGAGATGTCGTATGCGGAACTCCCCGATTGATCCGTCATGCCGCTGCCGCTTGGCGTGACCACGACCGGGAGGGTCCGCCGACAGCCATCGAAGCATCGGATCAGAGCAGGCTTGTGAAAAGTTCAAGGTGCTCTTTGACCATTCGTTCGGTCGAGAAGCGCTGCTCGGCTGCCAGACGACAGGCCGTTCGATCGATTGTGTCGGTGAGCGCGACTGCATTGGCCATGTCCTCGATGTCGTCGCAGAGAAAGCCGGTGACGCCATGCTCGACGATCTCTGGCGCGGCGCCTTCCTTGAAGGCAAGAACAGGCGTTCCAGAGGCTAAGGCTTCGATCATGACAAGACCGAAAGGCTCATGCCAGAGGATTGGGTTCAAAAGCCCAATTGCTCCATTGATTAGATCAAGCTTCTCTTCGCCGCCTACTTCACCTACGTAACGAATTGAACTGGTAAGCATGGGTTCGACGACATTTTGAAAATAGACATGCTCGGCAGGTTCACGCATCTTTGCCGCCAGCAACAGTGGAACGCCTGCCTTCTTTGCTACTTGGATCGCCCGCTGTGGTCCCTTGTCGGCCACCATGCGACCAAGAAATAAGAAGTAACCACCATCGCCCCTGCCAACCGGAATGGTCTGGATGTCGATGCCATGGTGGATGATTTTGGCTATGGGAAGGTCAGGAACTTGTGCTGCCTGGTCATGTGATATTGCAATGATCGGCACCCGTGGGGTGATTGATCGGTAAATGTCAGTGAGCTCAGCGTTGAAAGGTCCGTGGTTGGTGGTGACAACGTTTAGTGAAGGAAAACGCTCCGAATAGGTAGGCCCCATCACGGTGTGGTCATGGACTATGTCGAAACCTTTAACAGCCTCATAGGCATGGATGATGTGGCGCAGTTCAGGCACGACTGAGCCCATGCGCATGCCTTCGGATTTTTCGAGGCACCACTGTCGAGGTACTGGGCAAGTGGAATCACCGGTTGTGTAGAGCAAGACCTCGTGGCCTGCATCTTGGATGCCACGGGCTAGGCGGTCAATGACCGCTTCAGTGCCACCATAGGCAAGCGGCGGGACCGGTACCCATGGCGGTGCAATCAGGGCAATCCGCATAGGCCATACCGTACCGGTTGGCGCTGGCTAGCGAGGTCTTTCGTTTGGCATTTTCTATTTGGCGTTTTCGATAAGGCGACGAGCAATGATTTTGAGACATAGTGTCTCGTCGGCACCCTCGAAGATAGACAGCACACGTGCGTCGACGAAATAGCGACTAACGGGGAACTCTTCGGCATAGCCCATGCCTCCATGAATTTGAAGCGCCTCACGAGTTACCCACTCTGCTGCTTTACAGACATAAGCCTTTACCATCGAGGCTTCTAGCGCTCCTTCGCCTTTAGCCATCAACGTTGCGACTTCGTAGGCGAACTGGCGGCCAGCTTGAATGAGCACAGCCATGCGGGCGAGTTTGATTTTGGTGAGTTGATAATCGCCAACGGGTTGGCCGAAAACTGATCGGTCAAGTGCGTACTGACTGGCAGCTTCGTAGGCAGCTTGCATGACTCCGATTGCCCGAGCAGCAGTTTGCAGGCGACCGTTTTCAAACCCTTCCATCTGGTAATAGAAGCCTTTACCTAGGCCATCTTCGCCGCCAATAAGGCTTTCATTTGGCACCACCCAGTTATCGAAGGCGACCTCATAAGAGTGCATACCTCGATAGCCAATCGTGTCGATGGCACGACCTTCCATCTTGCCCCCGCTGCCATCTTGGGTAAAGGCAAAACCGTGACCTTCGCCCCGGGGTTTTGGAACCACAAACAACGAGAGCCCCTTGTGGGTTTTAGTGCGATCAGGGTCGGTTCGGGCCAACAACATCAGCACATCAGCACGGGCAGCGAATGTGCACCAGGTCTTTACGCCATTTATTGCCCAGCCACCCTCGACCGGAGTAGCGGTGACTTTGAGCCCAGCAACATCTGAGCCAAAGTCTGGTTCGGTGACAGCGACGGCAGCCATGATTTCGCCACTTGCCAACTTGGGAAGCCACTCACGTTTTTGTGCTTCTGTTCCACCTCGAACTAAAGCCCGGGTGAGAATCTCAGGGCGGGTGATGAGCGAGCCACCGATGCCGAGCGATCCCCGAGAAAGTTCTTCGGTAGCTACCACCATGCCTATGTAATCTGACTCGCCTCCAGCGGCGTAGCCGTCATATTCCTCAGGAACTGAAAGCCCGAACGACCCGATTTCTGCGAGACCAGAAATGACGTGTTCTGGAATGTCGCTGTTAGTGCGATGAACATGTTCGGCTTCGGGGCGAATCTTGTCTTCCGCGAATCGACGAAAGGTGTCTTGGACCATCTCGAAATCGGCATCGAGGTGTCGTGGGCCAGCTTCATTGGCCAACGTGGCGAGAAATGTTGGGTCTCGATATGTGATTACAAAGGCCATTGCCTCATCTAGTACCCCTGGCCGCAGACCCCACACGGCTTCGCGCCCGAGCAATTTGGAAGCAAGGTCATGAATTGCATCGGCTACGAAGGCAACCGTGAGGGAAGCTTCAATGTCGCCCTTTGCTCCATAGGTAAGCATTGCTTTTGCGCTTGCGGTTGCCGAAGCGGCATGTGCAAGGTCATAGGCGATCTGTTGATTATCGTCTATAGAGCTTTGGGTGGCGAGATGTTTGGCAGCCTGAGCAACGATGGAAGAGGCGAGGTCAACAGCGGCACCGGCAGCATGAAGATCTGGGGTGGTCATGCACAAACGGTACCGATTGTGGTCGTCCCAACTGACATTGGCACAAGACATCCTCAGCTTTGGGGGTCATGACACCTCGTCATAGGATGCGCAGGTGACCACTTATGACCGCCCTTTCGGCCGATATCTCGAAGATTTTCAGGTAGGTGATGTCTACCGGCACTGGCCTGGCAAGACCATCACAGAATATGACGATCACCTGTTTTGCATGATCACCATGAACCATCATCCGCTCCATACCAACACGTGGTTTGCCGAGAATGAGACGGTCCATGGCAAGAACGTGGTGGTGGGCAACCTTGTGTACTCACTCGTGCTGGGAATGAGCGTGCCTGATGTAAGTGGCGCTGCCATCGCCAACCTTGAGATCGAGTCGCTAACGCATAAGAAGCCGACCTTCCACGGCGACACCATTTATGCCGAGACCAGAGTGCTTGCCGTTGCGCCTTCATCATCAAAGCCTGATCGTGGCATTGTCATGGTCGAAACCAAGGGCTTCAACCAACATGGTGACGAGGTCTGCTACTTCCGTCGCAAGGTGATGGTCTGGAAGGCCGAAGCCGCCCCCAAACGTCGCCGTCCGTATAACGACGACGTTTGGGCCGACTGAGCCCATTTCCTTAAGACCTGAGGACTACGAGCCAACCAGTCTGGTGGGGATTCCTCTCAGATTCGCCGCTGCAATCAGATGGGGGTTTTCGTCATCTGAGGCAAGACAGATCTCGGCATCAAGGTGTTCGGCGGCAGCTAGCGCTTCGAATGACATCAGGTTGAGTCTTACCCCTTCGTCGAGCATTTGAGCCATAGGCCATGCGAGTTCACGCAACGATATGAGGCCGATGGTCGCAGGTAATTCGGTAACCGCTCGTGCGGCCTTTGTTCCTAGCTTTGGGTCAGCACTACCCAGTGACCTTGAGAGCACACCGGTGACGGTGGTGTTGGCTATCGCTCGACCGAGTCGGTAGTACCAAAGGCCGGTTGTATAGAGCTGAGCACTCTCGGTTCTCAGCTCGTTCGGTTCATCATTGAGAAGAACTCGTAAAAGCAGGTGGTCGTCTAATAAGAGCATTTGCTTACAGGTTCAGCGGATAGGTCACCTTGTGCGAACAATACGACTCGTTTTACCAGTCTTCGCCTGGCGAAACACTGCCTGTATCTAATGGAGCCCCACCGAGTCGCTGGGGCTCTTACAGGTTCACTCAACTCAAGACAGATCGGGTTCTACGTCAGACACGATTTGAGCAAGGTGGGCATAACCGCCTGCTTCGTCGATGGCAGTTCGCAGCAAAGCCCGTAACCCACCTCGGCCAGCGGGAACAATGACCAAAGCGTTCCCTAGGTCGGCCACTTCGACTGTGCCACCATCTGTAAGGTCCCAGCGCCGACGAGCTTCTGCTGGCAAAGCCATCTGGCCGCGATCTGATACCCGAAACTCAGAGATGCTCATAACGACATGTTACAAGTATTACAAGGTCATTTCACAAAGTTGCCTTGTAGGCACGTTTTGGTTAAGACGAGGTCAGGAAGTCCACGATTAGGGGGTTGACTACGTCTGGGCGTTCGAGGTGTAGGAAATGTCCAGCCTCGGGGATGATCTCAACTTTGCTTGCCTCGCCGAGGAAGTTGAGAGCGGTGGTGGTGAGTTCGACGCCCATGCATCCGTCTTGGTCACCATGTAGGTAAAGGGTGGGTTGTGGGGTCGGTGCCTGGGTGGCGGCCTGCTGGTCGGCATAGGCGGGATTTGGGGCGATGGCCCCGAGGGTGGCGCGGTAATAGCCAATGGCTGCGGCCAAGTTGGCAGGGTCACGTAGCGAGGGTTTTAGCAAGGCCAGATCTTCTGTGGCGTCGTAACCAGGGGACCAATCAGCCCACAAGCGATCAATGAAAGCAAGGTCTCCCATGCCAACTGCAATAGGGGCAAGGGGGTGTTGGAAGAAGTACATGTACCACGACCGCCTGAGTTGGTCATATGACAAAAACCCTCCGGCAAGCGCTCCAGCAGGGGGAACGGCAGCTGTAACAACACGAGTCCAGCGTTCGGGCGCAAAGGCGGCGGCTCCGTAGGAGGCAACGGCGCCCCAATCGTGGCCGATCAACACGGCTCGGTCGTCACCTCCGAGCACCTCGTGGAGGGCGATCGCATCGGCGACCAATGCGCCGGTCTGGTAACAGCCATCGGCCGGTAATGCAGTTGGCGAGTAACCCCTAAGAAATGGTGCAACGATCCGAAAACCGGCATCAGCCAACGGCTCGGCTAGATGTCGCCATGACCAAGCTGAGTCAGGAAACCCATGCAAACATAGGGCCAAAGGGCCGTCGGAAGGCCCGGCAGTGAGGTAGGTAACCTCTAGTTCGCCAGCGGTTACCTGTTTCTTTTCGAGTTCCATGGGACCAGACCTTATGACGCTCTATCAATTTCGTCATCTCTAACCCTCAATGATTGACCATAAGTGGTCGATATTCTCTATGTGGCAAACAAGCGGCTGGACGGCCTCTTACATGAGATGGTGAAACTCGAGGGATCTGATCTTCACATGAAGGTGGGGTCGCCACCGCGCGTGCGGTGCCACGGCACCCTCCAAACCCTTGAGGGTCATGAGGTGCTCAAGCCAGCTGACACGAGTGAGATGGCTGCGGCCATAACGCCACCTCATGTATTAGACCGTTTTGAAAACGGTGGTGACGTCGATTTTGCTTATGGAATCCCAGGTTTTGGACGTTTTCGCGTCAATGCGTTTCGTCAACGTGGCAGTGTGGCAATGGTTTTCCGTGCCGTTCGGACCAATTCGGCTAGTTTCGAAGAGCTGGGATTACCCGATGTTGTTGGTCGAATGGCCCTTGAGCATCGAGGGCTTGTTCTTGTGACCGGCCCCACTGGTTCAGGAAAGACAACCACCTTGGCCGCAATGATTGATCACATAAATCAGAACCGGCCTTGCAACATCATCACGATTGAAGATCCGATCGAGGTGCTGCACTCCGACAAGCTTGCTGCAGTGAGTCAGCGAGAGGTTGGCATTGATGTCCCGAACTTTTCTTCGGCTATGCGGGGTGCCATGCGTCAAGACCCTGACGTCATTTTTGTCGGTGAAATGCGAGATGAAGAAACAGTTTCAGCTGCATTGGCAGCAGCTGAAACTGGCCATTTGGTTCTTTCAACTCTTCACACGATTGATGCAATGGAAACAATTAGCCGCATCGTCGATTTCTTCCCGCCATATCAACAGCATCAGGTGCGTGCTTCGTTGGCAGGTGTTTTACGAGGAACGATCTGTCAGCGACTTGTCGTTGCAAGCGACGGCAGCTCACGAGTACCTGCAGTCGAGGTCATGATCGCTAATGGCCGTATTCAGCAGTGCATTATTGAACCCGACAAAGGTGGAGAGATTCACGAGATTATTGCCGACGGTGAGTACTACGGCATGCAGACTTTCGATCAGTCTTTGGTGAAGTTGATTGCTAATGAAAGCATCGACGTCCGTAGTGCTATGAGTGCTGCTACTAAACCACAAGATCTCAAGATCATGTTGCAACAACGGGGTCTTTTGGCGACTGCTCGCCCTCGGGCCGTGTAATGACATAGGTCACAATGATGAAAATATTTGTGGCTTCTCTATCGCTCAGCGCTACCATCCCCAAAAGCCAAAAGGGGGATCCACTGCGCATCACGTTCTATGGAGTAAGAGGCTCGACGCCGTGTGCCTGCGAGGCTAATAACCGCTACGGGGGTAACACCTCGTGTGTAGTGCTCGATGTGCCAGGTGAGGACCCACTTGTTCTTGACCTGGGCACCGGCTTGCGTTTTTGGGGAGCTGGGCTTGCTGATGATGGCAGCTTCCGGGCTTCGGCCCTGGTAACGCATCTTCATTGGGATCATGTGCAGGGCTTGCCATTTTTCGTACCTTTAGACGGTCCTGGTGCACAGCTTGATATCTATGGTCCGCGATGTGAAGAGGGTTCGTTAGCCGAGGCTTTTGACCTATTTATGGGCCCCCCGTACTTTCCGGTGCGGTTAAGCGATTTGCGCGGCCAGGTTCGTTTCCACGATTTGCATGACGCAGATGTTTCAATCGGGACTGCGAAGATCAGGTCTCGATCTGTTCCACATATTGGAGCTACAAATGGTTATCGCATTGAGTGGGACGGCATATCTGTTGCCTACGTGAGTGACCACCAGGCACCCCTTGATGGGGCGATGACAGTTGCAGAGTCAGTTCTTGAACTTTGTGATGGTGCAGACGTTCTTATCCATGATGCGCAATACAGCGCTGAAGAGTGGAAGGACAAGGCACACTGGGGTCATTGCAGCATCGACTACGCGATTGAGGTCGCCCGCCAATCTGGAGTGCACAAACTCGTTTTGTTTCATCACGACCCTGACCACGATGACGAGACGGTTGATCGACTGCTAGCTGAGGCCCAGGCGCAAGCGAGTTCATATGGGATCGAACAGGTCATAGCTGCTTCTGAGGGCATGACGTTGGTGTTTGAGAGCTGACGCACTTGGTCGTGACGTGCTAAGCACGACGTTTATGTCTGAGAATATTTCAGTTGAGGACACTGACCATAAGCCCGTAATCGAGTCTGGAATCTATCGCCAGGTGCTTGGGCATTTTCCTACTGGCGTCACGGTAATTACTGCCGCTACTGCCGAGGCCCCGGTAGGGCTTGCCGTTGGTTCATTCAGTTCGATTTCGCTTGATCCTCCTCTTGTGGGTTTCTTTGCTGACAAAGGCTCGAGTTCGTGGCCACGCATCCGCGAGGTGGGTGCCTTTTGCGTAAACATTCTTGGTGACGATCAAGAAGATGTTTGTCGTGGTTTCGCATCAAAAAGTGATGACAAATTTGCTGGGGTTGGTTGGCATGCTGCATCGACTGGGTCCCCGTTATTAGATGGCGTACTGGCATGGATTGATTGCACGATCGAATCGGTCGTTGATATTGGCGATCACGAACTCTGTGTTGGAAGAGTGGTTGGGCTTGGCGTTGGTCACGAAGGCGCACCGTTAGTTTTCTTTAGAGGTGGTTATCGCAACTTGCAATCCTGAGGGC
>JBBSKG010000011.1:0-31878 GCA_038256565.1 Acidimicrobiales bacterium
CGCAAGGTGGTTTCTTCGGGAGTACGGGTTCCTTCGAGCACACTTTTAGACAATGGTGGCCGGTCATAGGGGAGTCGATCTTCAGCCCCGATGATTACCAGTTCGCCGTCAAAACCGTCTGCTCGCAGGGTCTCAGCGGCACGCAAGCCAGCAAGCGACGCTCCAACGATGGTGACTGATCGCACCTCAACCCTCGATGCTGATTGCGCCGGTGGGACACATGGCAGCGGCATTTTCAGCCTTAGGGCGAAGCTTTTTAGGCGGCTCTTCTTGCAAGATGTAAAGGAAGTTATCATCGCGAACCTCGAACAACTCAGGTGCGATTCCCATGCAAACCCCATGTGACGAACATTTATTAAAGTCAACAACGATTTTCATACATGCCACAATAGAGGAGTTTAAATAGCCTCGTCGCCCCTCTCGCCAGTACGGACGAGCCTAACGTTGTCGAGGCGATGCCACGAAATTATTTTGCGAGATTGACTTTCGGAGTCCTATTTTTGAACGAAATTTTTCAACCGGTCACCAATAGTTTCCCAGTCAAGGTGGTCTATAACCGCTGCAACCCATCCAGACCTGTCGCTTTGGTAGCCCAAGTAGTAAGCGTGTTCCCACACATCGATGACAGCAAGGGTTTCGACACCGGGGGTATGGCCATGCTGGTGGTCAAGCACCATACCCACGCGCAGGCATTTACTGAAGGTATCAAAATATAGAGTCCCCCAACCGGTACCCTGAACCGCTTTACAAGAAGCACTTAACAGGCTTTTAAGCCGATCTGGGTCTCCAAAATCTACCTCGATCTGCTTTTCCAACGACCCATCTGGTTTGGTGGGTGACGGGGAGAGATTTTCCCAAAATAAGGAATGAAGCCTGTGTCCGCCGACATTAAATATCAGCTCAGACTGTGCTCCAGCTAACTGTTGGGAATTCCCTGGGTCAATGTTTTTAAGCATTTCATGGGCGGCATTTGCTGCATCCACATAGGCTTGATGATGAGTTCCATGATGAAGCTTTAGGGTCTCAGCAGAACACCATGGTTCTAGTGCATCAAGATCGTAGGGAAGTTTGGGAAGTGAATATGGCTTAGTCATGCTCAGGCTGTACCCGTGGCATTCATGGTTCAAACGTAAATGTGAAATTACATATCAAAGATTTGTTCTCTTTTGGAGCAGGTACCAACTAGGTCAATTTAAAGGTATAACTCGGTCAAGTTTATTGATGGCGATCGAGTGCTAAGAGTGAAAAGAGCTGCAATAATGACTCTCGCAGATACCCTCCACCGAGCAGAAAACCATCAGAGGCCAACTTGCAGCCAAGAAACGCTATTAGTGATAATTACCGCTATCGGCGAGTTTATGGGATTTTTTTCGCTCTTCTCTGTGTGGGTGTAGTGATCGCGAGCATCACTATAGGGAGATATAGGGATGCCACTAAATCTATTTCTTCGTTGTGGCAGCCAGCGTCGGTCAGCACTCGAGAGTTGATGCTGGCAATGCTTGACCAAGAAAATGGTCAACGAGGGTTTGTGATCACCGGTAACGAGTCTTTCCTCCAGCCTTATAGAGACGGAAGGGATGCATCGGTTTTATTAATGGATGAGTTGACTCAGCTGTTGGCATCTAATGATCTGGCAACGTTGAGCCTGATTAAGGTCGATATGGCAATGAGACAGTGGCAAGATCTTGTGGCCGAACCAAGAATTGAGCAGGCTCGCATCAGCCTCGACTTTGCCCAAAGCGAGGTAGCCAAAGGTGATGGCCAGCGATTGTTCGATCAATTTCGCGAAGCTCATGCCACTTTAGCTTTGGTGGTCGATGATGAACTTGATCGCCTGGAAGAGCAAAAAATTCAGGCATTTTCTGTGGTTCTGTGGGCTTTGATCGCTTCTGCACTCACCATGGTCGGGGTAATGGTTTGGATCCTTGATAGGTCGCGGTCATGGGTACGGCATCGTGAAAAACTCCTTACTATTGAGAACGAGTTGCGACTTGAGAAGGCGGCCATAGCTGATCGCCTTCGTCATATCGTCGGGCGCTTGCAGTCCAGCTTGCTTCCAACTGACTTGCCAGATATTGAAGGCGTCGAATTGGCCGTTAGGTATTTGGCGGCAAATACTGAGATGGACGTAGGCGGTGACTTCTATGACGTTTCAAAGTCCTTCACGAAAACGGTTTCGTTCAGCATCGGCGATGTGTGTGGTCATGATGTTGATGCAGCGGTGCTGACCGGATTAGTGCGTCACACGCTCTCAGTTGTTTCTCAACATGTTTCAGACCCGGTCGAAGTTTTGAGTTGGGCCAACCAGGCGGTTGCCGACAACGCCACCTCTGATCGTTTTGTTACTGCAGCTCACGCTCAAATTGAGCCCGGACCTGGGCGCAGGTTCTTGCGCCTAGCTCTTGCTGGGCACCATCAACCTATTTTGCTCCGTGCTAATAACGAGACTTCCTCTCTTCCATTGGTGCAAGAAATAGGAATTGAGGGCCCATTGCTTGGTATTAATCGCGCTGCTCGTACTAATGCAGATTTGATTGAGATAGATGACGGTGATCAGATAATTTTCTTCACTGATGGATTATTGGAGAACCCATCCCCTCGTCGCAATGTGGAGGAAATCATTAAGGTTCTCCACTCATACAGTGGAGTCGACGCAGAGACTACCGCCACAGCGATCTTAGATGACTACAACTCGTGCACACTTCGTAAGAACTTAGATGATGTTGCCGTGATGGTAGTAAAAGTACGTTGATTTGGGGGTTAGGGCCCGTCACCTAATCTTTGGTTTGATCCTTGATTTACTATCAAACGAAAATTTTTAGTGATGATGGTTTGTTGAATCATTTTTGGGGTACAGACTGACGTGACACAGTCTTACGACGCCGCTGGCGCGACCCCTCCAGAAAGCACCGACCCCTCAGAATCTATTACCTTGACCGAGGTGATAGATGGATATCGAGATAGCGGATTTGCTGGCGATTTTTGGGCAGAAGATCCGTCGAGCCTTCGTTGTGGGTCCTGTGATTCGGTGCTTGATGCACGCAGAGTGCCCATGCACAGCATGCGCAGGATGGAAGGTGCATCTGACCCAGATGACATGGTGGTAGTTGTGGCGTCGACGTGCCCAGTTTGTGGGGCTCGGGGAACTGCGGTTCTTGGGTATGGTTCGATGGCAACTATTACAGATGCTGATGTGTTAGTGGCTTTGCAGGACAGGCGTTGTGATGACGTTCTTCCAGGTGATTCGAGTACCGGAGAAAAGTATTAAGAGCGTCCGCCGATAGGCGGTGCTCAATTGGATAAAGGCCATGTATCCAGTCTGTAACTGGATAACAAATTTTTGGCACATACAGGGTGCGCTTATCTGCTGAGACTTTAAGTGATTTGTGTCGCAGGTTCTTCGTCTTCGTCTTCTAGGTATTGGCGTAGCAGAGAGAGGCTCGATGCAAGCAGTCGGCCTACGTGTACCTGGCTAGTGCCGACTTTAGCGGCGATTTCAGCCTGACTAAGTTCGTCAAAGAATCGCAACTCTAGAATTTTGCGTTCGCGAGAAGGCAGGCGATCGAGCAGCCTGGTGACCACTTCCTTATCGATGACTGCAGCGAATGAGGGGTCGATAACTATGTGTTCTGAGTTACCTGGCAGGTCAATGGACCGGGTGTTGTATGCCATGTTCGCCTCGAAACACTCGAGGATTGCTTCTTCTGAGGCTCCCACTCGTTCTGCAATCTCGGGAACTTTTGGCGACCGACCCAACTCTGCAGACAACTCTTCAGTTGCAGTGGTCAATGCTGTTAAAAGATCCTTTGCTCGTCTTGGAACCCGCAGACTCCATGTGTGATCACGAAAGTAACGTCGAATTTCTCCCATAATTGTTGGAGTCGCAAAAGCTGCGAATGGAACTCCTAAAGAGGGATCGTATCGATCTAGGGCCTTTAGAAGACCGATATTGGCCACTTGAACCAAATCGTCGAATGGTTCTCCTCGGTCAGAAAATCGTCGTGCAGCGCGTACGGCCAGCCACGTAGTTTCTACGACGATTTCATCTCTTATCTCTACGTCGCGAGATGTTGAGTATTCGATCAAAGCTTCATTGAGCCAGAGATCATCTCTCTTGCTTGACATTTTAATTAATTTGTAATCGTTTTAGTTATGATCGCCGCAATGCCCGCACTTTGATCTTTAAATGTTATTTTAGGAGTGGCTCCGACTCCTTCAAGAACAGTATGGCAAAGTCTAAGATCGGGATCATCAAGGTTAAAACTTTTAGTTACAGTTTGCCCATATACAGCAAACGATTTACTGCCAGCCGTTTCTTTATTGGCTAAGAATTCTAGCGTAATATAAGATCCTGATCCATGTTCAATTAATGCAATAAGAATCTCGCTTATGGCAATCTTTATGTCCTCAATTTCTTCGAGCGTGTAGCCCGAAATGGCAGCGAGAGCACTTCCGGTCAGGCGAGCAATCTTTGAGAGTTCTGGCTTGGGGGGTAGTACGAGAGTGATTGGTTCTGACGAACTAAACGATTCGAGCGGTTCACTTGTGTTGCTTGCATCACTCGTGTCAATCACGACGACTCTCGATATTAAAGAGTTCGGTAGTTCCTGTTATTTCAAGTAGGCGATGTACTTCACGGCCAACCGAGCGAAGCGCAATTGTTTTCTGGTTCTCTTGCGCACGACGGCTAGCAGCGAGCAAAGACCTAAGGCCAGCTGAGTCAATGAAATAAACTTTTTCGAGGTCGAGCACAAGGGGAGTTCCAGTGCTCTCTTGCTTCTCCATCGTGATCTCAAGTAGAGGGCTTCCCGCTATATCGATATCGCCACGAACGATGATGGTTCCGTCTTCCATGATTTCTGCTGACATCGTTTCGTCGTCAATTTGATCGCTCATTTACAGTGTCCTCCTTGGGGGACAGGTGGGAGAATTCATAGAGCTTATTGCTTGGTCGAGGCAATCCAAACCTCATGTGACATTGCAAGGTTTGTTCGTTGGTTGGGACGGGTACAAGGGAGGCGTCAGCCGACAATTAGCTGATATGACTCTGGAGGGAACACTAATGGAAGAAAAATCCAACATGAACGCTGGTCAAGCTCAGTCCGACGAAGAGTTGTTTGGAGAGGCATCTGCGGGACGAGAGCCAACTCCAGATGAAGAACGAGCCGCTGACCGTTCTGTAAATGATGTCGATATAGAAAGGGTGAAGGAAAACTACGAGGAGATGGTAGAGCTCGGGGTAAACGTTCAAGGAGAAGGAAGTATAGAACCTGCTCCCGAACCTGCTCCCGAACCTGCTCCCGAACCTGCTCCCGAACCTGCTCCTCAACAATAAGAAAAATAGGAAATGGCCACAGCACTGGATGACAGTGCTGTGGCCATTTTTTTGTATACGTAAAACAGGTGCAACTACACCCTGTTAGCCTTGTTGGAAGCAAAGGTGGTTGTTTGGCTGTCGACCCGTGGGATCATCAGTGCGGTCATGACCACGATTAATGCCAACGCTAGCGAGACCCAACAGTAAGAAGACTCGAGTCCAAGACGTTGTTGAAAACGGTCTGCTTCAATGGCACCAACGAAAGAGGCGACTCCTAAATTAGTACCAAAAAATAGAGCCGCTCCTCGTGAAGCCATTGCTGCAGCGAACAAGAGAGCGACTCCTGCACCGATTTCGATGAGTCCAAGGGTTGCCGTATGGCCAAAACCTAGAACTTCCACTATCGGATCAGATAATGGATTGCTCATTCCAGCTCTTGACACTGTTATTAATCCCATTATTCCGTAGAAAACTCCGATTAATCCACACGCCATAGAGTCAAATGCCCACCGCTGGGTGGTTTCGCTAATGCTGTTTTCAACCACCTGAGGCCTGGCATCAACAACTACGGGTTGCCGTTCCGTTAATGAAGCTTGTTGATTTGAATCAGTTTTGCTGACATCCATATGGTTCTCCCTATCCCTTGGTATCGGTTCTTGGCCCGATGCTTCTTCATTAGTTACCTCTCCAAGCTGGGGTTAAACCTTTAGGGCTTATTTTAAAATTTCCAAGATAAGACAACGGCTCCGTTCTTGCCTCTGGCCACGCGAGTTGTTTACGGCAGGCCCACAGCGGGTTTTTTAAAAAATTTGCCCTCGTTTTGTTTAGCTGGCATGCCACCTGGGAACAGGACTCATGTCACATACGAACATATTAGGAGTAACTATGAGCAGTGGCATCCTCTGGATGATTGCAGCAGTCCTTGTGATTGTGGGCATTGTCCAAATATTGCAGAGTCAGGTCATCTTTGGAGTCGTGCTTATTGTGCTTGGTTGTCTTGTAGGGCCAGGTGGGTACAGCATGTTTAATGCCAGAGATTAATGGAGAAATTTTTCTGACTTAATTCTTCTTAATATCCCCTATAATCCCCTGAAAGGAAATAAAAATGGATAAAGATATGGATCAAGCAAAGGGTAAGATTAAACAAGCGATCGGCAATGTTACAGGTGATGATGACCTAAAACGTGATGGCGAAGTCGATGAAAAAGCCGGAAAGGCTAAAGAAGGACTTGAGAACGTAAAAGAAAAAATCGGAGATGTCATTGACAACGTTAAAGACAAGATGAAGAAAAACGACTAAGGACCCGAGACAAAACTACTTGTGCGGCCGAAGGCTGAAGATGAATACACCACAAAGGTTAAACATGTAAGTGTCGCGCAAGCAGTTTTGTCACTGGTCCTAATCATCAAAGACCTCCGCTTCAGACCAAGTATAGGCACTGAAGCGGAGGTCTTGGTGGTGTAAAGTACTGATTGTGGTTGTTATGTTACGTCCAGCAGGGTGGCTTGAGCGTCCGTGTTCAATGAACGGTCTTTCATTTCCCCTTCATTGGTTAGTGGTTGAGTTATGAAAAGCGCAACAAAGTTTGCCAACGACCCCAGATCTGCTCGCCTAGCTCGGAGTTTTGTTTCTGAGGTACTTCAAAGATATCAAGTTGATTTTTTGATCGTGGAATCTGTGACCTTGATGGTGTCTGAACTTGCCTCGAATTGCATTCGACATACTGACAGCGAGTTCACACTCAGCGTTGCTATTGAGAACGATGCAGTCGTGATTGAGGTGTCAGATCTGGGTAAGGGCCTTCCTTCTTTGCGTTCGCCTAACTTGCAAGATCTTTCGGGCAGAGGCTTAGAGATTGTTTCTGATCTTTCGGACGGTTGGGGGGTTAAATCTCGTCCTGGCGGCACGACAACAGTTTGGTTTAGTGTCTGCTTGGATCGGGATCCGGCATCTCCAATTTCCCGTACCATCTAATTCGGCAACCAATTGGTTTGCCTGGAGCCCTTTTGGCATTCCCGATGACGAAATGACAGGGTTTCACCACCAGGCTGTTGTCCTGACGGGCCAAGCCATTCTCGACCAGGCTCCCAGCGTCGTGCAGGTGGTGCCATTGACATCACGACTTCGCGGGTTCACCTCAGAGGTAGCCATGGAACCTGATATCGAAAATGGCCTAATGGTCGCTTCGTCTGCACAGTGTCAGCACATTCGGGCGGTTTCTATAGGGCGAGTGGTGCAGACCCGAGGAAATGTCGGGCTAAAAGTGCTGCTTCAACTCCGTGAAACCGTCGCCCTTATTCTTGACATCGCCTAGAGCCAGGAGACCCTCTATGAATTCTGGACCCAAATCTGTTGTTAGTGCCGTCACGCCAGCAGATTCTGTTACAGCGGCGGCTCATTTCGTTCGCCTTCTGTCGCTCGAAACCGATTGTTGGGATGTCCACGAGGCCATGTCCAATGGCACTCAAGACTTTGTCCTTCTTCAAACATCGGCTACTGCTGAGTCGTTTGCGGCGAAACATATTGAGGGAGCGATCTATCTGCATCACTCCGATATCACCGAGGAAGCCCTGAGTGCCTTTTCGGCAGATACGTTATTTGTGGTCTATTGCGCGGGACCACACTGTAACGGTGCCGACAGGGGCGCTGCCAAAATTGCAAGCCTTGGAAGATCGGTTAAGAAGATGATCGGCGGCAAACAAGGATGGGTCGACGAGGGCTTCAACTTCGTCTCATCCTGAATGCATCTAATTCGGGAATTAGCTGGTTTCCTGGAGCCGGTATTCACGTACCAAACGAGGTTGGCAAGCCGAAGGTGACTGGTGATCACCGTGCAGTACGTCGGGGTCTAGGTCGATGCCTAGGAAGCTTGCGCGGACTACTAGCGGGGGAGTGACTGTTCAGAGTCAAGAACTATGAGGTTCAACGGATAGGTCACCGGCGAGCTGAAGTAGTTCTTGTAATCTGTGTAGAATTCTGTACAGTATCGGTTATGGCCATCATTGGATACGCGACCGAAATAGTTTCTGTTACCGACGCGTCGGCGCGGGGCGTGGCGGGCCTCGTACGTGAGGCCGAGGAGGGTCACGAGGTCATCGTTGCTCGCCACGGTCATCCGGTCGCCGCTGTCATTGGCATGACCCGTTTCGAGAACCTCCGCGAACTCGAGCGAGATCTGCGGAGTGCCTGTCTGGTGCTCGCACGCGCGGCTAGCGACAACGGGATCCGGACCAGCCTCGACGACGCGATCAGCGCCTTCGGCTTCGACCGCGCCGAGCTCGATGCGGAGCTCGACGCAGATCTCGCTGCTGGCCGGGACTGACCGGTTTCGCCTCGCCTGGGAATTGTGATGGATTCTGCCCAGCCGCGCGCCTTTGTGCGGCTCACCAATCCGGCGGTGGCCGATCTGGAACGCCTCGTGGGCGTCGATCCACAGATCGTTCGCTGGGCGCTGAAGAAGATGTTGCTCCTCGAACGCGATCCCGACGCTGGCCGTCCGTTGCTTGGCGACTTGATCGGCTGGCGCAAGCTCGTCGTCGGCGACCGTGACTGGCGGATTGTGTGGCGAGTGACAACGGACGAGGCGGGCAATCATGTGATCGATATCGCCGAGGTGTGGGCCGTCGGTGCCCGCGCCGATGCCGAGGTCTACGACGAGATGAACGATCGCATCGCCGTGTTCGGCAGCAGCCCGACGACTCAGGCTCTGTCGGAGGTGATCGAACGACTTGGACGAGCTGCGGGCAATATTGTGGCGGCAGCTGAGCCGGTTCATGACCCGGTCCCACCGTGGCTGGTCGACCGGCTCGTGCATCAGGTTCGCATGACTCCCGAGGCTGTAGCCGAGTTGACCGGAGCACAGGCAATGCAAGCCTGGGAGGCGTTCATCACTGCTCGATAAGCCTCAGGATCTCCTTGGCACCTTTCGGGCGTTCGGTCACGACGCCGCTCCGGCTACGAGTTGCTCTATCAACGCGTCGTGTTCGGATGACGTGATCGCTCCACGTTGTCGGGCGGTGGTGATGGCTTGGCGGGCGAGGTAAGCCGGGACGGTGTGGAGCGTATCGTGCAGGGTGCGGCGGATCGTCGTCAGCGTGACCGCATCGAGCTGCGTGATCTCGTCGTCGGCCAAATCGGCGTGATGAATCACATAACGGTCGCCGCCGGCACGACTAATCCGATAACGCGTGGGAATCGCAGGGGTGTTGAATTCTTTGTGTGAGGTGTCCCCACCAACTAAGGCTGGGTGTAATGCCCACCACGAAAGGACACCAACTATGACTGCTACAGATAGTGAGATTTCGGAGCCGACGGCGGTTCCGACGGATCAACTCGACATGCTCATTGACGATGTGTTGGGCCAGGCTGAAACCCGTGGCCTCGAGCTGCTGGCCCCAATGGGATAATGAAGGAACTCACCAAACGGGTATTCGAACGGGCCCTTGAAGTGGAACGCAGCGACCACCTCGGCTACGAAAAAGGCGACCCTGGCGGATGGGGGTCGGGAAACAACCGCAATGGTGGCTCATCTAAGACGCTGCTCACCGACGCTGGCCCGTTGGACGATTCAATGTGGCTCGGGACCGCAATGGGAACTACGCACCCTCGCGTTGGCATACGCTCAAGACCAGATCAACAAGCTGCCCGCCGAGATCCGTGAGCAGGTCCCCACGACAGGCAAGACCGAGTCGCTGCTTCGCCACCTCGAGCGCATCAATACCGACGTCAGCTCCACCATCGCTGGTGACTACCGGCTTTCCTGGCTGATCGCCCTCATAGAGCAAGACCGTGGCGCACGGCGATAGATCCGCTGGCTCGAGCACAAACTCGGCTGTCTCCTCGACGAGCACGGCACCACCTTGCGTGACGAGGGAGGCGTTGGCTTATAGTTCCGAAGTCACGGCTCGTGTCGTCCTGACTGTCGCACGGTCGGCGGACCTCCTAGCTCGACGGTCATGAAGACGCTGTTCGGACTCGGTCCGTACCCGGCGAACGGCTCGCAGACCTCGAACCCTACCGATGCATAGAGGGCTCGCGCTGGGGCGAAGGCCGTCATTGATCCGGTCTCAAGACTCACCCGGCGACAGCCCCGATCACGCGCGATGACGACAAGGTGGTCGACCATGACCCGGCCGACGCCTCTTCCCCTCGCCACCTCTGCGGTGTGCATCGACTTGAGTTCGGCATGGAACTCGTCGAGCTGCTTCAACGCCCCGATCGCGACAAGTTCACCGTCCTCGCGGATGATGAAAAACGACATGTTCTCCGCCAGGAGCCCGGTGAAGTCAAGTGCATGTACATCCTCGGGCGGGCTGTGTTGATTGGCGAAGGCCAGGTGCTTGTCGAGGAGCGCTCGGACATCGCCAGATTCCGGATCGCCGATCCCGACGATGAACTCGCCCACCGGCACCCACTCCGGTGATAAGACAGCCGCCCGCTCGTGACCTCCCGCCTTGACACCAATCTCACTCATGACGATGAGCGCAGGGGCCTGCGATACGGCACGATGTCTTAATGTCGCACCCCAGTCTCGACGGCCGCATCTTCCGGGACATCACCGACGTTCGTGCCGGAGATGTTGGAGCAGAGACGACCTTTGAGTACCGCCAGCATGAGGACCACACCGTTTGGGCCAGGTACCAGGGTGGAGCAGTCCGCCTCGGCTATCTCGTCGGGGTTCGCACCGGCGACTCGTTGGCGTTCAGGTACGTCCACATCACCTCTTCCGGCGCGACGGCTGCGGGCCGGTGCACGTCAACCGTCGAGCAACTGTCTGACGGGCGACTCCGGATGCGCGAGACATGGGAGTGGGAGTCGAAGGCGGGTGGCGGAACCAGTGTCGTGGAGGAACTCCGGTAGTGGGCACCGGGTGTCTCTAGGGCAGTGTCGTCGATCGTTTCGACAGTCGAGCGTGCTACCCAATAGTTGACGTCGTCGATGTCGAACCGCATTCACTGGAGCGGGTGACGGGGATCGAACCCGCATAGCCAGCTTGGAAGGCTGGAACTCTACCATTGAGCTACACCCGCATGGTCTAGGCAGGTTGCCCTTGCCCAGCGTCCGAAGACGCCTATATACCGTAACGCCTACGGCATGGTCGGGGAGAGAGGATTCGAACCTCCGGCCCCCTGCTCCCAAAGCAGGTGCGCTACCAAGCTGCGCCACTCCCCGTTATTTCGCTCTACCCTACCGGTAGCGGAGCCGAAGGCCGCTGTTGACCATCGATCGATAGGAAATCTCGTGTCGCTTGTCAGGCATTGGCCCAGGGCCGGTTAAGCTCACCGCCTTGTGAAGACAAGTGTCGAGACCCTAGAGGGCAACAAGGTCAAACTCGTGGTCGAGGTTGACGAGCAAGAGTTCGAAACGGCAATCAATGCGGCGTTTAAACGCATTGCCCATCAGGCTCGCATTCCAGGCTTTAGGCCCGGGAAGGCACCTCGGCGGGTGCTTGAGGCTCACTTCGGTTCTGAGGCTGCACGCCAAGAAGCGTTGCGTGAAGCCCTGCCCGAATATTTCATCAAGGCCGTTACTGAACATGACGTCGATGTCATTGCTCCTCCCGAAATCGACATCACGGCGGGTGAAGAGTCTGGTCCGGTTGCTTTCGATGCGGTTGTCGAGGTGCGCCCTAAGGTGTTGGTGCCTGGATATGGCAGCCTTCGAGTCACTATTCCGTCCCCCGAAGTGAGTGATGAAGAACTTGACGCTCAGATCGAACGCCTCCGTGGGCAGTTCGGTGAGCTTGAGGTTGTAGAGCGCCCTGCTCAAGACGATGACCATGTCACCATCGACATCTCGGCCATGTCCGATGGCGAGCAAGTCGAGGGCCTTACCGCTGACGACTATCTCTACAAGGTCGGAAGTGGAGCGGTCGCAGAAGAGCTAGATGCCGAACTGCGTGGTGCAAAGGTTGGCGACATTCTCACGTTCGATACTTCCCACCCAGACCCCGATGAAGATCTCAGCTTTACTTTCAAGGTTCTGGTCAAGGAGATTAAGCACCAGGTTCTTCCTGAGATCAATGATGAATGGGCCAATGAGGCATCAGAGTTCGAAACCGTTGCCGCCCTGCGTGACGACATGAAGGGCCGTTTGTCGGCCATGAAGAGGGTCCAGTCTCAGCTTGCGCTTCATGAGAAGGTCGTCGAGGCGCTGGTCTCCCTAGTAGACGAAGACCCTCCCGAAGTTCTGGTCGACAATGAGGTCAACCGTCGTGCGCATGATTTGGTTCAGCGCCTTGAAGCACAAGGTGCAGATGTGAACCAGTACTTACAAGCAATGGGCACCACGGGAGACGAGTTGGGCGCTCAGTTGCGCGAACAAGCCGTAGGGGCGGTTAAGAGCGACCTTGCCTTACGGGCGGTTGTTGAGGCGGAGGCAATTGAAGCAAGCGAAGACGACCTAAACACAGAGATTGAACGCTTTGCTGCTCGGGTGAATCAAAAACCTGCAGCATTACGTCGCCAACTTGAGAGCGCTGAGCAACTCCAGGCGGTACGCTCAGACATCAAGAGGGGCAAGGCCTTGCAGTGGCTTATAGAGCACGTGGAAATTGTCGATGAGGAAGGTAAAGCCATCGAGCGTGCGTCTATCGAGCCATTGATCAATGATTCGCCTTTCGGCGGACTTGAAGACCTAAATGGACCAGATGATCTCGATGCGATCGAGGCCGACAACGAGATAGCCGAGGAGCAGGAATGACCGATCCGATTCGCAACCTCCAGGTACTTGCCGGAGGCGAGCAGCGCCTTCAGGCCTACGGGTATCTCGTACCGACGGTGGTTGAACAAACCAACCGAGGCGAGCGAGCGTTTGACCTTTACTCTCGCCTTCTCAAAGAACACATCATCTTCTTGGGGACCCCCATTGATGACACCATCGCCAACCTGGTTTGTGCGCAACTCTTGCATCTTGAGTCAGAGAACGCCGACAAAGACATCAACATCTATATCAACTCGCCAGGCGGAGACATTACAGCGCTGTTCGCTATTTACGACACTTTGCAATACGTAAAGCCTGATATTTCGACCATCTGTTTTGGTCAAGCGGCATCGGCTGCGGCGGTGCTTTTGGCCGCTGGCACCAAGGGCAAGCGCATGGCGCTACCTCGGTCGCGAGTCCTGATTCACCAGCCTTATGGCCAAGCCATGGGCCAGGCAACCGATATTGAGTTGGCCGCCAAAGAGATAACGCGCATGCGCGACATGTTGGAAGAACTACTCTCTGAACACACTGGTCAGCCGGTTGAGCGTATTCACAAGGACACTGATCGCGACTTTGTGATGTCTGCACAAGAAGCCAAGGAATACGGCATCATTGATGAGGTTATTTCGGCACGTGAGTCAGCACCAGAAGACGCAGCTGCTACCTCAACTACCTAAATAACCAGCTACATAAGTAATCAGAACGACAACGCTCACACTCACACTACGAAAACCGGGGGAAAGATGGCACGGATCGGAGACGGCGGCGGCGACTTGTTGAAGTGTTCGTTCTGCGGCAAGTCACAAAAGCAGGTCAAGAAGCTTATTGCGGGCCCAGGGGTCTACATATGCGATGAGTGCATAGAGCTGTGTAACGAGATCATCGAAGAAGAACTTTCTGAAACTTCCGAGCTCCACTTCGATGAACTCCCCAAACCACGCGCTATTCATGAGTTTCTTGACGACTACATAGTTGGTCAAGATCATGCCAAGCAGATTCTTTCGGTCGCCGTTTATAACCACTACAAACGTGTTCAGTTCAAGGCAACGCACGGTGAAGAAGTTGAGCTTGCCAAGTCGAACATCTTGCTCTTGGGTCCAACTGGTTGTGGCAAGACGCTTCTTGCACAGACGCTCGCCCGCATGCTCAACGTTCCATTTGCCATTGCTGACGCGACAGCGCTAACCGAGGCTGGCTACGTTGGAGAAGACGTTGAGAACATCCTCCTTAAGCTGATCCAAGCAGCTGATTTCGATGTCAAGAAGGCTGAAACCGGCATCATCTACATCGACGAGATCGACAAGATTGCCCGCAAGGCCGAGAACCCTTCAATCACGCGTGACGTTTCGGGTGAGGGTGTGCAACAGGCCCTGCTAAAGATTTTGGAGGGAACCACCGCCTCGGTGCCTCCTCAAGGTGGTCGCAAACACCCTCATCAAGAGTTCATCCAGATCGATACGACCAACATCTTGTTCATCTGTGGCGGTGCATTTGCTGGGCTAGAGAAGATCATCGAGAACCGTGTAGGCAAGAAGGGTGTTGGTTTCGGTGCCGATATTCGTCGCTCTAGCGAGAAGGAACTCGGCGAGATTCTCACCAAGGTGTTGCCAGAAGATCTTCTACGCTTTGGTCTAATCCCCGAGTTCATAGGTCGCCTGCCTGTCATTGGGGCTGTTTCTAATCTCGACAATGAGGCCTTGGTCAGTATTTTGGTCGAACCTAAGAATGCTCTGGTCAAGCAATACAAGAAGATCTTCGAGTTTGAAGACGTCGAACTGGAGTTTACGCCTGACGCCCTTGATGCCATTGCCGCTCAAGCGCTCTTGCGGGGAACGGGTGCCCGCGGGCTTCGGGCAATTCTTGAAGAGGTACTCCTCGATGTCATGTACGACCTGCCAGGCCGTGAAGACATCGGCAAGTGCGTCATAGATGCTCAGGTTGTCTTGGAAAAGGTCAACCCAACCTTGGTTCCACGAGCCGAGGTTGCACGTAGTCGTCCTCGTCGAGCAGCGTCTTAACGGGCACCCGGTCCCGGTATCTTCTTAACGTCGGTATTAGCTGCTCATGCGGCGATAGCGACGGATCGCTAGTGGTCCAAAGACCAGCAATATACCGGTGATCCAAGCCAGGGCTTGATACAACACAGGGTCGGTCGGTCCGCCAAGAGTTAGAGCGCGAGCAGCGTTTACCGTCACCGTGATGGGGTTTGCGTTGGCAAATCCCTGTAACCAGCCGGGCATGGTTTGAACCGGAACAAATGCAGAGCTGGCAAAGGTCAGAGGAAATAGCCAGATGAACCCACCGGTCTGTGCAGCTTCTGGGCTGGTGACGCTTAGGCCGATTGTGGCGGCGATCCACGAGAACGCCATAGCGAAGTAGAGACACAGGGCTAAAGCAACCAAGGTGTGGATCAGGTCGGTATGAATGCGGAACCCCACCAGGGCACCAACGCCACCCATCAACAAGATGGTGAATGCCGTACGAATCGTGTCTGCGAGAGTCCTGCCTGCCAGAACGGCTGATCTTGCCATGGGTAGCGAGCGGAAGCGGTCGATCATGCCATTGGCAATATCTTCGGCGAGACCAACCGATGTTCCAGCGGTTCCAAACGAGATTGACTGCACGATGATGCCGGGCATGAGGAAGTCGACATAATTCAAGCCCGGAACAGATATGGCACCGCCAAATACGTAACGAAATAACAACACGAACATCACGGGCTGAATGAACGTGAACACCAGCAACTGGGGCTGACGTACGTAGCGATAAAGGTTTCGGACGACTACGACCGAGATGTCAGATGCAGTCGCCAAGAGTCGGTTGCGGTGCCCTGGAGCGGTTGTTTGGACAACGGCGGTGGTCATGATTGCTCTTGAGGGATGCGTGAAGAAGGGCTATTGGCCGAGTCGTTACCGGCCACATCGTCATCGCGTGTTGAGGTGTGGCCAGTCAGAGAGAGAAACACGTCGTCGAGGCTTGGGCGATGGATGGCCAAATCGGCAATGTCGATGCCAGCTTCATCGAGGCACCTGATTACAGCAGCTAGTCGATTGCGGTCACTCCCAACTGGAAGCGTGAGCCGATCGTTCTCACGGTCCATACGCACGGTGCCATCTGAAATAGCAACGAGTGCAGACACGGCTGCATCGAGTTTGGTGGGGTCCTTCGGGGTGAGTTCAAGCTGTTCGCCACCAACGCGGTCTTTCAACTCGTTGGCTGTTCCTCGGGCAATAATGCTGCCCTCGTCAATGACCACGATGCTGTCGGCAAGGCGGTCAGCCTCTTCGAGGTATTGGGTTGTCAACAACAAGGTGGTTCCTTCGGCTACGAGTTCTCTAATCACATCCCACAGGCCAATGCGACTGCGTGGGTCAAGGCCAGTGGTGGGCTCATCGAGAAATAATATTTGGGGGCGGCCAACCAAACTTGAGGCAAGGTCAAGGCGTCTACGCATGCCGCCTGAGTAGGTTTTAGCGGTGCGATGTTCTGCATGAACAAGATCAAAGCGCTCTAGCAACTCGTCTGCCCTTGCCCTGGCCTGGGCTTTGCTGAGTTGATTGAGTCTTCCGATCATGACGAGGTTTTCAACACCGGTGAGGTTTTCATCTACCGCGGCGTATTGGCCAGTCAATCCAATCGCTTGGCGCACTTTTTGCGCCTGGGTTTTCACGTCGAATCCTGCGACGGTGGCGTGGCCACTATCTGGGCGTAGCAGGGTTGCGAGAATGCGGACGATGGTTGTTTTTCCTGCTCCATTTGGCCCAAGTAGCCCTACAACATGGGCCTGTGGAACTTCCAGATCGACACCAGCCAGTGCGCGGGTAGCGCCAAAGTTCTTTGTGATGCCTTCAACGACAATGGCAGGTGCAGATGATGATTCAGTTGATGACATGGTTATGGGGAGTTTGGCTCTCAGTATGAATACGGTCAGAAGCACCACTAATAGGCGGATCTCTTAAGGTGGAGGTTTATGACACAGAGAAGGACGTTGTCAACATGAGCGGCGGCATCGACGAGGCGATCATTTACCTCGATGGTCATATCAGCTTGGAAAATCAGGATCTGGGCAAGGGCGATGTCCCCACGCTCGATCACATGTTGCGCCTTGCTGACTGCATGGCAGACCCTCAGCGGGCTCAGCCGATCATTCATCTGACAGGCACGAACGGTAAAGGTTCAACGGCAGCGATGATTACAGCGCTGCTTTTAGCGCATGATCTCAGCGTAGGTACTTACACCAGCCCTGATATGGGCCGAGTGAATGAGCGCATTGCTTGTAATGGCAAGCCAATCAGTGATGATGAACTGGCGGAGATTCTCGAAAGCATTGGTGAACTCGAACGTTTAACAGGTGTCTCTTTATCGCGGTTCGAGGTGCTTACCCTCGCAGCATTTCGATGGTTCGCTGAGATTGCTGTTGACGTGGCGGTAATGGAGGTTGGCATGGGAGGCCGCTGGGATGCCACCAATATTGCCGATGCGACAGTTGCGGTGATCACCAATGTAAGCAATGACCACCTAGACATTCTCGGTCCAACGACTAGAGAAGTGGCAATGGAAAAGGTTGGCATCGTAAAACCTGGAACGACCTTAGTAATGGGAAATTTTGACCCTGAATTGGCTGAACTGGTTGAACACAAAGCTCAGGAACAGGGGGCGAATGCCATTTGGCGTGCGGGCCGCGACCTTTCGTGTCGTGCGAACGAATTAGCAGTAGGGGGAAGGCTGGTCGATCTCATTACACCAGACGCCTCATACCAAGAAGTTTTCCTTCCACTTCATGGAGCTCATCAAGGTGGAAATGCGATCCTCGCATTAGGGGCGGTTGAGGCTTTTTTTGGAAGGCCACTTGATGACAGCCTTGTTCGTCTTGGCTTTTCCAGCCTCGACATTCTTGGTCGTTTCGAGATTATTGGCCGCCAGCCACTGATTGTCTTGGATGGAGCGCACAACCCAGCCGGGGCAGCTACGGCTGCAGCGACTCTCGATGATTTCCATTGCGAGGGTTACGTATTGGTCGTAGGCATGAATCGTGGCCGTGACCCAGGCTCAATGTTGGAGGCTCTTGAAGCCTCTCGTGCTCGTGCCGTAGTGGTGTGTGAGCCCGACTCCCCACGAGCTATGCCAGCAGACCAGGTTTTTGAGGCTGCTTCAGCGCTAGGGGTTGAGGCCATCATGATTCCTCGTGTGGGCGATGCGTTGAAACGTGCAATGTCTATTGCCCAGCCTGAAGACGCAGTTCTCGTAACCGGCTCTCTCTACCTTGTGGCAGAGGCTCGTATAAGTATAAGTCTTGATAAGTATTAGAGATCGCGATTTATAGATAAAATTCATTCTCAAGTACGTCTGTCGATTCCCGATAAAGAATCTGGATGCACTGTTCCTCTTGGGGATTGGTGCAGTCAAGGGACACGTTAATCCGAGTGGTCCTCACCGACCCGCAAGGGCACGGAGGAATATCGGTCGCCTGACCGCTCGGGTAGTGAGTGGCGAGACCGGCCCGCCCAATAGCCGGGCACCCATCGGGGTGCTCGACCAAACGGACGGGAGATCCCATGCAGCGCAAACGCACTGTCAATAGCTTGCTGATCGTGATGGGAGTGGCCTTTGGCTTGAGTTTCAACGTAGGGAAGGTATCAGCGGCTGATATTTCAGTTGGAGATGTCGTTCCGGTTACCAGTGTTGATCAAATCGCGCCTGGCAATAAGCCAGACGCGGTTGATGACGAGATGCTTTCTGAAGAAGATGAGCCGCTCAATGATGAGTGGGCTTCTGATGAGTTGATCGAGGAAGAGATCGATGTGGAGATCGGAGAGGCGATCGCGATTGAGCGCTCAGCTGATGGGTCAGTGACCCGAACTGATCTCCTTGCCCCTGTTCAGCGATCATCTGTTCAGGGGTCACAAGATGACCAAGAGGCGACCAAGACTGGCGCATCGAAGTTGGGTAGTGAGCTTGCCGTTTCGGCAACTTCCTCAGTGCCTGCCACATCGTATGTGGCTGCTTCAGATCAGTCTGCCGATGCTGGCCATGAGCTAGATGAGGCTGGAAGTTTCAGTCCTATTGTGGAAAGAGGAGTACCCGCGAGCGAGACGATTGATGCCGTGTGGCTTTTTGCCTTGGCCTTAATGTTGCTCACCTTTGGGCTGCTCGCTAGTTGGAGCCACTTTCGTTCTCACGATTTGCAAGGATAAGACGTTGCTTGTGACTCGGTCGCCCTTGGGCGGCCGAGTCACCGCTTTTTTGCTTCAGATTTCGTCATCCTGACCTAGGGGCAAAACTAGTTGAGGCACTACGCTGCGGGGCATGGACCGTACTTTTGTGATTTGTAAGCCTGATGCTGTCGAGCGGGGTCTCGTGGGTGAGATTGTTTCTCGTTTTGAGCGCAAAGGATTACGTATTGTTGCTGGTGAACTGCGAAGTATTGATGAGGCAACTGCTCGTCGTCATTACGCTGAGCATGATGGAAAGCCATTTTTTGCTGATCTGGTGTCGTTTATTACACGCAGCCCTTCGTTCCTTCTTGTTCTGGAGGGCCCAGAGGATACTTACAAGGTGGTCCGTACACTTATGGGTACGACTAACCCCAGAGAGGCTGCGCCGGGCACGATTCGTGGCGATCTAGGAATCTTGTTGACTGAAAACTTGGTTCATGGCTCTGACGCCCAGGAATCTGCTGAACGTGAGATAGCACTTTTCTTTCCTGCGTTGACTTCTTGAACTGAGACGCCAAAAAGTCCGACGTGAGATCGGGCGAAGAATGTGGGAGGCTTGTGGACAATGTCGGAAAACATGTTCACATCCATGATGGGCCGTGACATGGCCGTAGACCTAGGTACGGCTAACACTCTTATCTATATTCGCGGGCGTGGCATCGTGCTAAATGAGCCCTCGGTGGTGGCAATTAACGTCAAAGATGGCCGCCCTCTGGCAGTTGGCATTGAGGCGAAGCGCATGGTGGGCCGCACGCCCAGCTACATACAGGCCATTCGCCCACTTAAAGATGGCGTTATTGCCGACTTTGAGATTTGCGAAAAGATGCTTCGCTATTTCATTAACAAGGTCTACCAACGTCGTTGGGTAAAGCCACGCATGGTTATATGCGTTCCAGCAGGTGTCACCGGGGTAGAGAAGCGTGCAGTTCAAGAGGCAGCGGAATATGCAGGTGCTCGTAGAGTCGTCCATATTGTCGAAGAGCCCATGGCGGCAGCGATTGGTGCAGGTCTGCCCGTGCAAGAACCAAGCGGAAACATGATTGTTGACATCGGTGGCGGCACCACCGAAGTGGCAGTTATCTCGCTTGGCGGGATTGTTGCAAGCCAGTCTGCCCGAGTCGCTGGTGACGAACTCGATGAAGCAATCATTCAGTTCATCAAAAAGGAATACGCCCTCGCATTGGGTGAGCGCACAGCAGAGGAAGTGAAAATCACGCTTGGGTCCGCTTGGCCGTTGCAAGAAGAACTCACCGCCGAGATTCGTGGACGTGATCTCGTGACGGGATTGCCCAAGACCATTGTTACCTCGACTGAAGAAATTCGTGAGGCCATTGCCGAGCCAATTTCAGCGATCGTTGATGCCGTAAAGGTCACTCTTGATCAGACGCCTCCTGAACTAGCGGCAGACATCATGGAACGCGGCATCGTTCTAACCGGTGGCGGTGCCCTTCTTTTAGGTCTGCCAGAACGCCTTCAATCTGAAACCGGAATGCCTATCGTCGTTGCAGACAATCCTTTGTATTCGGTCGTTCTTGGTTCGGGACAGATTTTAGAAGAGTTCGATGCCATCAAAGACGTACTGTTCCCATCGTCATCTACGTACTGAGCAGCCGCTGACTCGTGGCGATTTCTCGGCGACCTGGGCGTTCACGGACGGTTCTGATTTTTCTTGTCCTGATTTCTCTCACCTTTATCACTCTTGATTTTCGAGGGGATGGTGGGGGTATCACTGGTGGGTTGCGTCATGCCATGGAGAGTTTTTTCTCTCCAGTTCAAAGTGTTACCAGTGGGATCGTAGAGCCGTTTGGAAATGCAATTTCAGGCGTTACGGGTTATGGAGACCTCGAAAAAGAAAACCAGATTCTCAGAGATCAAGTAGCTGATCTTGAGAGTCGTGCTGCCGTTGGCGATGATATCCGTAAAGCACTTAGTGATGCTTTGGCACTTCAGGATCTCACTTTTGTAGGTGATATAGCCACGGTTTCAGCCCGGGTCGTGTCAATACCCATTTCCAACTTTGAACAGGCCATCGAGCTCGACAAAGGATCGAAAGAAAGTATTGAGGTTGGCATGCCAGTGGTGACGAGCGCAGGTCTTGTCGGCCGTGTAGTCGAAGTGTCCTCCGGGCGTTCACGAGTGCAGTTAATTTCTGACTCCACTTCAGCGGTTGGAGTTCTGCTGCCAACTTCAAACGAGCGAGGTGTTGCTGAGGGCGAAGGCGTTAATCACGATCTGCTTATTGATTTTATTGAGCCTCAGGTAAAGGTCGGGGCGGGTGAAGTCGTGGTGACCAGTGGTGTTGGGGGGGGCTTTCCAGCTGGCATCCCAGTCGGAAATGTTGCTCGCAGCAAGGCAGTGCCTGGTGATTTGCAGCGTTGGGTAACTCTTGAGTTGAGCGCAGACCTGGGCGATTTGAGCATGGTCAAGGTATTGAAATGGAAGCCACAACGTTGACCCCGTCTATTCGAGTTCCACCCATGGTGTTGTTGGTGGCAGCATTGCACACAGCAGTGTTACCCCACTTTCGTCTTTTTGACGTTAGCGGTGACGTTCTATTGCTTGTGGCGATCGCTGCTGGGTTGATTTCTGGGCCTAAGCGGGGTGCATGGGTGGGATTCTTCGCAGGGTTGCTTGCCGATTGTTTTGTTCGTACCCCATTTGGACTTTCAGCGCTCACTTATTGCCTGGTTGGCTACGGCGTTGGCTCGCTAAAGGCTGGAGTGCTGCAGATGAGCTGGTGGCTTCCTGGATTTATTATCTTTGTTGCCAGCGCTGTGGGGGTAGTTGCTTTTGTGGGCATGGGCACGATCATGGGACAAGAGCATCTCTGGTCATGGAGGCTTCCAACAATCGCAGGGGTGGTCGCCCTATTGAATGTTGCCATTAGTCCGTTGGTGCTCAGGGGCATGCGTTGGACTATTTCTACTTCGGAACCAAGGGTGGCTAAATGAGTAACGCTCGATCATCGGGAGCCACGAATCCGTCCGGTCCCAATCTCCGCTTGAACGTGATTGGCATAGTGATGATATCGCTGTTTGTGGCCCTCGTTACTCGACTCTGGTATCTCCAAGTTATGGCTGGCTCTGAATACAAGCTTGCTGCTGAACGAAACCAGGTGAGAACTATTTATGAGCCAGCGCCACGGGGCCGCATTCTCGATCGAGATGGCAAGATCCTCGTTGATAATCGAATCTCAAATGTTATTGCAATTGATCGCTCGAAGTTAGATGGCCTTGAGGACAAGCAATCAGAAGAGGTGATTGCAAACCTTGCGCGTCTGGTGGGCATGACGGTTGAAGAGGTGAACAAAGGCATAGCAAGTCAGCGAATAGGTCCGTTTACCCCGGTTCCTATTGCTGAAGATGTTAGTGAGGACCTGCTTGTTCAAGTCCGTGAACGTCAGCAGGAGTTCCCCGGAGTGCTTGCTAAACGCGTTGCAATACGTTCTTACCCTGAGGGTCGCCTTGCCTCGCACGTGCTTGGCTACGTTGGCGAGATAAACAGTGAGGAGCTGAAAGAGCGCGGTGGGCTGTATCAACCGGGTGACCTCATTGGCCGATCAGGTGTGGAGAGCACCTACGAATCTGATTTACGGGGGGTTGCTGGCGAGCGTCAGATTGAGGTAGATCGTCGTGGTCGACCTGTGCGGGTGATTAATAACCGCCCTCCAGTGCAAGGTAACGACCTTGTGCTTTCAATAGATTTTGAAACTCAACTTGTAGCCGAACAGGCTTTGGCTCAATCAATGACCATTGCTCGCGGTAGACGTTTTGAGGACGATGGCAAGTGGTTGAAGGCCAATGCGGGTTCGGTTGTGGTCCTCGACGCCCAAGAGGGTTCGGTAGTGGCAATGGCATCTGCTCCCGATTACGACCCTGTGGCTTTGGTCGATGGCATTTCGGTTGAGGAGAACGTATTACTCAATCAATCAGAAGACGCTCCATTTTTAAATAGAGCCATTCAGGGCGAATATGCGCCTGGGTCTACATGGAAACTGGTAACAGGTCTAGCGGCCCTTCGTACAGGCTTAATTGCTCCGAACTATACGGTTAACGACACCGGGACGTATAAGATCAAGAACTGTATAGAGGCATGCACGAAGAGAAATGCTGGTTCACATCCCTATGGTTCTGTCGACATGCGCCGAGCCATGGCGGTATCAAGTGACGTTTTTTTCTACTCATTGGGTGATGCATTTTGGGCTAGGCGAAATGAGTTCGGCAAAAATCCAATGCAAGATATGGCGTCTGAACTTGGGTTTGGCGCGAACACTGGGGTTCAGCTACCTAACGAGAGAAACGGTCGTCTCTTGACTCCAGACGCTCTTAAGAAACTCAGCACAGATGAGAAGACGGCCAAACTCTTTCCTTTTGGCGATTGGTATGTGGGCAACAACGTCAACTTTGCAATTGGTCAAGGTGAGACAACGGTGACGCCGATTCAATTAGCGAATGCGTATGCCACGTTTGTGAATGGCGGCGTTCGCTATCAGCCCAATATTGCCTTGAGGGTTGACCGCCAAGCTGGCGAAGGTGAGCCTCCAGTGAATGTACGCACGATCTCTCCCCGTATCGAAAAGAGATTGTCATTTGCCCCTGAGGTAAGTGAACCAATCATGGCTGGTCTCATTGATGTGACCCGGTTTGGCGTTACCGCTACCGGAGATGGAACTGCTGCTCCAGTCTTTGACGGGTTTCCTTTGGCGCAATATCCGATCGCAGGCAAGACCGGCACAGCGCAGGCAACACCTAAGCAAGATACGGCGCTGTTTGTTGCCGCAGCTCCAGCGAACGCTCCTCGCTATGTTGTGAGCGTGATCGTTGAACAGGGAGGGTTTGGGTCAACGACTGCTGCCCCTGTTGCTCGGAAGATCTTCGGTCTTTTGTCTAGACTTGATGGCGGAGCGGTCGTTCAGCCTGTGACGGGGAGCGAATAGATCATGGCCATGACCCGCCAGCTTGGTGGATCGCTCAAAGGTGCGGGGCGTGACCCAGCGAATCCATGGCAACAGATGGATTTATTCCTGATCATTTTGCCCGTTTTGATTGGCCTGATCGGAATCGTGATGGTCTACAGCGCCACGCGCAATGGGTTAAAGATCGAAGATAGCGATCAGTTTTTTTATGCCAAACGCCAGTTGGTGTATGTGTTTTTGGGTGTCTCTGTAATGCTGGGTTCGTTATTCGTCGATTTTCGGACTTATCGAGACCATGTGGCGGTCATATATGCAGCAGTGTTGGGCCTTTTGGTCTTGGTGCTTTCACCACTTGGTTCTACGGTGAACTCTGCTCAGTCATGGATTGTCTTAGGGCCGATCCAGCTTCAGCCTGCCGAACTCGCCAAGCTGGCGATGTTGCTGGCCATTGCTGCCTGGTTCGGCACAGTGGAAGGCGCTCTCAGCAATGAGCACCTGGTTCGTGGCCTTGTCTTAGGCGGGCTGCCCATTGGCCTTATTCTTCTTCAGCCCGACCTGGGCTCGTCACTAGTGCTTGTTGCCATAGTGCTTGGCGTTGTGGTCGTTGCCGGCATTCAGCCAAGGCTTTTGTTGGCTTTGGTGTTGACGGCAATCATGTTTGTGGTCGGGATTTTTCAGACTGATTTTGTGGCGGAATACCAGCGTGATCGATTGAGTGTCTTCCTTCAGTCTGATACCGCAAATGCAGGACAGGGTGATGCAGCTTTCCAGCTTTCCGAGTCTAAAACTGCAATCGGAGCCGGTGGGTTAGCTGGTGCGGGCTTATTCAATGGCTCTCAGACGAAATTACGTTTTGTACCTGAGCAACAGACTGACTTTATTTTTACCGTGGTGGGGGAAGAGTTTGGTTTTATTGGATCTGCCCTGCTGATACTTCTTTACAGTTTGCTCATATGGCGCATCTGGTTGGTTGCTCAAGGGGCTAGTGACATGTTCAGCACCCTTTTATGCACGGGCGTTCTTGTTATGTTGGTGTTTCAGATTTTCGAGAACATGGGCATGACGATGGGGATTATGCCTATTACTGGCATTCCACTTCCTTTCATGTCTTATGGGGGTTCGGCCATGTTGACCATGTTCTTGGCGGTTGGTTTGGTTCTTAACGTCCACATGCGTCGTTATATATAAACGATCAGTCGGGGTGATCGGGTCTCGTCCGGTAGGCTCATGAGGAACATGTCTTCTCTGTGGCCCCAGCTCGAAAACATTCTCGCCAAAGTTGAAAAGCCTGCGCGCTATATCGGCTGCGAAGACGGTGCACAAACTCCTGAACATGGCCCCCATAAGGTTGCGTGGCTACTGACCTATCCCGATACCTATGAGATCGGGTTGCCAAATCAGGGCCTACAGATTCTTTACGAGATTCTCAATGAGCGCCACGACGCTGTTGCTGAGCGCGCCTATGCGCCCTGGGGCGATCTTGAGGCGCTTATGCGCCAGCGAAATATCCCATTCTTTTCGGTAGATACACATCGTCCTGCGTTTGAGTTCGACATCATCGCGTTCAATCTCGCCGCTGAACTGGTGTACACAAATGTCTTGAATTGCATAGATCTTGCTGGCGTACCTGTTCGTGCGGTTGAGCGTCGCCCCGAGCACCCACTTATTGCCGCAGGCGGGCATTGCACCTTTAACCCTGAGCCACTTGCTGACTTTCTTGATTTCGTTGTGCTTGGCGATGGTGAAGAAGTGGTTTCTGAGATCACCGAAGTAGTAAGCGATTGGAAGTCTGGCGGTCGCACGGAAGGGTCACGTGCGCAGGTTTTGCGCTCTCTTGCAACGATTCCTGGTGTGTATGTTCCTTCTTTGTATGAGGCAACATTTGAAGCGGGACTCCTGGTGGCAGTCACTCCCAAATACAGCGATGTTCCGGCCAAGGTAGAGAAGCGGACCATTGCTGATCTTGCTGATTGGCCATACCCAAAACGTCGACTCGTGCCACTCACTGAAGTGGTTCACGACCGCCTAAATGTTGAGGTTTTTCGGGGCTGTACGCGCGGTTGTCGATTTTGTCAGGCGGGCATGATCACCCGTCCGGTTCGTGAACGACCTGCTGATCAAGTGCGCGAGATGATCCGTGATGGGTTGCGCCAGACTGGTTACGACGAGGTTGCGCTTACGTCGTTGTCGACTGCTGATTTTTCTGGCATCGAGAAGGTTGTAAGCGATACCTTTGATGATTCGATGGGTTGCGGACGAGTTTCGGTTTCGCTTCCATCACTTCGAGTCGACGCTTTTACTGTTGGTCTCGCTGCTCAACTTCAACGTGCTCGACGTACAGGGTTGACCTTTGCTCCAGAGGCAGGTTCATGGCGCTTGCGTCAAGTCATCAACAAGCTCATTCGCGAAGACGACTTGTACGGAGCGATTGAAGGGGCATTCAGTCAGGGCTGGCGACGAGCAAAACTTTATTTCTTGACGGGCCTTCCAACCGAGACCGACCAGGACACGTTGGGTATTGCAGAATTGGCACGTAATTGCGTTGAGGTGGGTCGTCGTCACAATCGTTCAGCTTCTATAACAGTTTCGCTTGGTGGGTTTGTACCTAAGGCTCAGACTCCATTTCAGTGGTTTGGCCAAAACACGAGCGAAGAGTTGCAGCGCAAGATCAGTTTGTTGCGTGACGACTTGCGTCGCGACAAGTCGGTTCAGCTCAAATGGCATGACCCAAAGGCGACCCTTGCAGAGGGATTAGTGAGCCGAGGCGATCGTCGGATGGGCCCAGTTATTGAACAGGTTTGGCGTAACGGCGGCATCTTCCAGGAGTGGTCCGAACACTTCCGTCTCGACGTGTGGACCGACGCCATGGCTGCACATGGCATGAGTGTTGACGACGTAGCGCATCGTCACCGAACAGAAGATGAGGTGCTTCCTTGGGATCATCTCTCGGCGGGACTACATAAAGATTTCCTATGGCAAGATTGGCGTGCAGCGCTTGAGGAAGTGGGCCTCGAAGACTGTCGCTGGACGCCTTGTTATGACTGTGGTGCATGTACTGGATATTCGATTGAACACGTGGTGGCCTCGGCGACTCCCCCCGCTGGAGGAAGTCAAGGCACAGGTCAAGATTTAGCTCGTGGCGGTGTGGTGCCCGTCTCGATCATCTCTCGCCCCGCTGTAAAGGCATCGACATGAAGGTTCGTTTGCGTTTCACCAAGACAGGCAAGGTTCGTTTTACCAGTCATCGTGACGTAGCTCGCATGTGGGAACGTGCGTTGCGTCGAGCTGACCTACCCGTGGCATATTCCGAGGGTTTTTCACCCAGGCCGAAATTATCTTTTGGTCTGGCATTGTCAACTGGTCATGAATCAATGGCCGAGTACCTCGATGTCGAGCTTTCTGTAAAGCCGGAAAGTCCCGATGTCGTTCCAATCGACGTGACCGAATTTCCTGGCCTTCTCTCACCTTTGCTCCCCCTGGGCATTGATGTGGTGACAGCCGCCAAGGTTGAACCGGGAACGCCTTCGTTACAGGAGTCGGTTTCGTCATGTCAGTGGCGCATTGAGGCTATTGGCTTTGATGTGTCAACGACCCAGCAGCTAGTCACAGCTGCATTGGCTGCTGATGAATTGCTTGTTACCCGTACACGTAAAGGGCGAGAGGTTACCGATGACCTCCGTCCTGCCATTCGCTCCGTTTCGGTGGTTGGTCCGACAGGTGCCGGCGTTGAGCTCGAAGCCGAGCTTGATGTTCACCCCAGAAGCGTGCGACCCGCCGAATTGCTTAGCGCCGTGTTTCCCAACGGCGTCGAAGAGGGCCGGGTTTGGCGATTGGCACAATGGATCTGGAGCGACGGCGCTCGGGTCGAGCCGCTCGTTGTAGCGGCATCACCTGATGCGACGTTGCCCCCGCACGCTTTGGAGCGTGTGTGATGAGAAGGGAATACTCCCATGTCCGAACCTGCACCCCAGGTCCCAACCGTTACTTCAGACGTGACTACATCAGATGTGGCGTCCAGCGAAGCTCAAGTAGCGTCGTCTGAAACAACTCCACAAGGCCCGAAAAAGCCTAGGCGTCGTGGTTCTCGAGGCGGCAACCGCAATCGCACAACAGGCCAATCCAGCTCTGTTGAGCGAACGGCCTCTGATTCTTCTGAGTCTGCTGTTGTAGCGAAAGCGGCAGATCGCCGACCAGAAGAGCTGCCAGAGCGTTTGAGTGAAAATCGGCCTTCGGTGGAGGCTGCCGATCGTGCATTGGTGCGTAAGCCTCAAATTGGCGATTCAATGCCCGCCCCACCGATGCCACCAAGCCCTGCCCCTGTGGCTTCACCAGCTGCTGAGGTGTCGAAACCGACTCCCCAGCAGCGCCCAGCACAGACACGATCAGCACAGACACGATCAGCAGAGCAGCGACCGGCAGAGTCGGAGCCGCCCAAGAAAGTTGAGTCTTCCTCAACGACTGAAACGGTGGATTCAGAGGGCGCACCAGTTCAAGAAGCGCAAGCTTCGCCTAAACCAGCGGGCTCTTCTAACGCAGCGCGTCGGCGTAAAAGGGGAGTGCGTGGGCCAGCGAAGTCAGGAGAGAACACAAACCGCTCAAGCGCATCAGGTGTCGATGGGTCAAGCGATCTTGATGAACAAGAAAAGAGTCGTCGCCGAGGCAGAGAACGTAAAGGTCGTCCAGTCGGGCGTTATCTCATGTGTGCCCAAGTGCGTGATGGGGTGACGCAAATTGCCGTACTAGAGGGGCGAGCGCTTCTTGAACATTACGTCTCTCGCGTGACTGACGATGATTCGCAGATACACGGAAATATTTATCTCGGTCGGGTTCAAAATGTTTTGCCGGGCATGGAGGCAGCATTCATAGACATTGGAACTCCCAAGAATGCCGTGCTCTATCGAGGTGATGTGCAATATGACGCTGAGGACATTGAAGAAGGTGCGGGGCCCGCTCGCATAGAGAGCATTTTGAAGGCACGCCAAGCAATTGTTTGCCAGGTAACTAAGAATCCCATCGGAGCAAAGGGTGCTCGACTCACTCAGGAGGTATCACTTCCTGGACGCTTTGTTGTGCTCATTCCAAACTCGAGCACTTATGGCATTTCCAAGCGACTAGCTGACGACGAGCGCAAACGGTTACGCAATATTCTCGACAAGGTCAAGCCCGCCAATCATGGCCTTATCGTGCGCACGGCTGCCGAAGGAGCGACTCGTGAAGAGCTGGAACGCGATGTCGTTCGTCTTTTAGGTCAGTGGGAGAAGATCGAAGAGATGGCAAAGGCTTCGGTCGCACCAACCCTTCTTTATCAAGAGCCTGGGATGGCGGTTCGGGTTATTCGTGAGGAGTTCAACGTCACGTATCGTGGGGTCGTTATTGATGACCCCGCCCTGTTTGAAGAGGTACAGGGGTACGTCACGAGTATTAGCCCTGAATTGGCCGATCGTGTCCAGCTATACGACAGAGCCGCAGAGCCGTTGCCGTTGTTTGAGCTGCATCATGTTCATGAGCAGCTTCACAAGGCTCTTGATCGAAAGGTTTGGCTGGCCTCGGGTGGTTCGCTCATCATTGAGCGCACAGAAGCTCTTACGGTGATCGACGTGAACACCGGTAAGAACGTTGGCAAGTCAAACCTCGAAGAAACAGTGTTTCGCAACAACCTAGAGGCTGCTGAAGAGGTGGCTCGCCAACTTCGGCTTAGAGACATAGGTGGCATCATCGTCATCGACTTCATCGACATGGAGATTTCGCGCAATCGCGATGAGGTCATCCGAACTTTCCGTGACGCACTTGCACGCGATAAGACCCGTACACAGGTGTTCGACATCTCTGAGTTGGGTTTGGTCGAGATGACTCGCAAGCGCATAGGTGAGGGGCTCATCGAGTCGATGTCGGGTCCGTGTGTCGAATGCGATGGACGTGGTTTGGTTTTCGATAAAGCGCTACTGGGGTAACTCAGTCGGGAACTCGTAAGACGACTTGATCATTTTTATTCGACGGGTCGAAAGCCAAGTGCAACAGATATCGGGCCACATGTTCTGGTTGGCGAAGTTGGCTGTCTCGGTAAAGCCGTTGAAAGCGCTCCACCTCAGGAAACTGCTGAGGGGTGCTCTCCCTGACTTGGGCTTGCATGTCAGTGTCTATAACCCCAGGCGAAAGGGCATAGGCCCGCAAACCAGAAGCCTGTTCCTCCATTTGAATCACTTCCGTAAGTCGTTCAACCCCGGCTTTGGCAGCAGAATATACAGACCATCCGGCATAGCCATGTTGGGCTGCCCCCGATGAAATATTTACAAGAACGCCGCCACCTCCAACTTGGCGTCGATGGTTTATGAACGCCTGAGAACCGTGAATAACGCCAAGCAAATTGATTTGCAGATTGGCAGCTGCTTCGCTGAGGTCAATATCGCGTAATGGACCAATCGGTCCAAGCACCCCAGCGTTATTGATCCACAAATCAATCGGTCCAAGTTCGTGTGCTACCTGATTCGCAAAGGCATGCACCGCTTCGGCATTAGTGACATCAACGCCAGCAGTTACCATCTCTGCAACTGTTTGATTGTCAAGCACGGGCTCATGGCGGGCACACAGGCCCAAAAGATGACCCTGCTCGCTAAAATAACGTGCAATCCCAGCTCCAAGACCTCGGCTTGCGCCTGTAATCACTACAACTCGCTGCATGCCCGCCACCTCATTCATGAACCAAAGGTTAGGGCCTGACGTGAAACAACTCGCGCGGCCGGAGGCCGAATTGTGATACCCACCAAGGAGAACTTTTAGAGTGCCGCTCAAGTTGTTTCATTGCGGGTCCTTAGGTCCCACCCAGCAGGAACTTCCGGAATGGGTGGGAGTCCGATAAGGTGGAGCCCCTATGTATGCAGTCATTCGAACTGGTGGAAAGCAATATCGTGTCAATGAGGGTCAACAGCTTGATGTTGAGCGTCTGGGAACAGACGGCGAGGTGAGTTTCGAGCCCCTCCTGTTGGTTGATGGCGAGACCGTTCTTTCCACTCCTGACCAGCTTCGAGGCGCCAAGGTTGGCGCTCGTGTGGTCGGCGACGCCAAGGGTCCAAAGATCCGCGGCTTCACTTACAAGAACAAATCCAACAACCGTCGTCGGTGGGGCCATCGCCAGCATTACGCCACGATCGAGATCACCTCTATTTCTCAAGGGAGCTGAGCTATGTCAAAGACTAAAGGTGGCGGTTCTACCCGCAACGGTCGCGATTCAAACGCCCAACGATTGGGCGTAAAGGTTTATGACGGCCATGCCGTTGGCACAGGTGCGATCATCGTTCGCCAGCGAGGTACGCACATTCACCCTGGTGAAAACGTGGGCCGTGGCGGCGACGACACTCTGTTTGCCTTGACACCTGGCAAGGTTAAATTCGGTTCACGCAAGGGACGTAAGCTCGTCGACGTTCTGCCTTCAGCCTAGGCAGGACCCGAGACAAAACTACTTGCGCGGCCGAAGGCCGAAAGTGGATACACCACAAGGGTTAACATGTAAGTGCCTCGCAAGTTTTTTTGTCACTGGTCCGTAGCGGTCCTCTGGAATTGCTTCTGGGCCTCAATAAAGATAAGCCCAAACAGCGGAATCCATATCACGTCGGTGATCACTAACGCTGTGAGTGCCAAACCTGGCAGGTCGCCAATAACGAATCCGACCACAGCGCTTGTCGAGGTGATTGCCTTTTCGGCAACCAAGTAGCGCAATAGCCACCACTTC
>JBBSKG010000012.1:0-31485 GCA_038256565.1 Acidimicrobiales bacterium
GGTCATGCTCAGCCCCACTGCTGGTGGCAAGGAGTTTGGCTAGTTGGTGAATTTGGCGATCTTGGCGTTCTGCAGCGGCTTCGAGACGTGCGAGATTTTCTTCGCGGGCGATGACGAACTCAGAGAATCCTCCGACATATTCCTGAGCCGATCTGGCGGCGAGTTCGATCACTCGATTGGCAACGGTGTCAATGAAGTCACGATCATGAGAAACGAACAACAGCGCCCCTGGCCAAGTGGTTAGATGCTTCTCTAGCCAGGCGATACTGTCGACGTCTAGATGGTTGGTGGGTTCATCAAGCACGAGCAGATCGGGCTCGGCAACAAGCAAGCGGGCGAGCGCTGCACGCATGCGCCAACCCCCAGACATTTCCTGAATTGGCCTATTCATGTCTGCATCTACAAACCCAAGCCCAGCCAACACACGCTGCGCGGTGCTTTCAAGGGCATAGCCACCAACTTGTTCAAAGTGACTTTGTGCCTCTCCATAGGCCACAAGAATCTGGTCATGCGCAACCCCAGTGCTGGTAGCAAGGCGTTCGGCTAGTTGGTGAACTTGGCGCGCCAACTCAACATGGCCAGTCCCAGCCATGGCTTCATCAAGCACTGTGTGGTCAGCGGGAGCATCAAGATCTTGGGCGAGATAGCCAATGCGTAAATCACGAGGGCGATGGACTTCACCTCGATCGGCTTCTTGAAGCCCTACAAGAATTTGTATCAGCGTGGTCTTTCCAACTCCATTACCTCCGACGAGTGCAACGCGTCGACCGGCTGAGAGCTGTAGTGAGACATTCTCAAACAACACCCTCGGGCCATGACTTTTAGCTAACCCTGAAGCATTTAGCATTTGGTCGGGAAGGCGGGATTCGAACCCGCGGCCTCAGCGTCCCGAACGCTGCGCGCTAACCAAGCTGCGCTACTTCCCGTCTTTGCAGACTACCCCACCGGTTAGGCGGGTCCGCTTGAACCGGAGATGATGTTTAGGCGCTTTAGTGTCTCTGCGAATGGGTCGAGCAGTTCAAGTTCATGAAGTTCATGTGCCTGAATCCAGCGGGCTTCTGTGAGTTCTGGGTTCATCGAATCAGGCAGGTCGAAACGATCGGGAACCTCAATTAGGTGAGTCCAATAAGACCAACCGCCATGGTCATCTTCGTAGACCTCAACGATGTCGTAGGAATGAAGGGTAAAGCCCACTTCTTCTTCGAATTCTCGAAGTGCTGCCGTGAGAGGTTCCTCGTGAAGGTCGATGGCACCGCCTGGAATTGCCCATGTGCCGCCGTGGTGAGTCCAAAGTGCACGCCGAGCCAAGAAGAACCATTCGCCTCGCTCATCGACATGGCGAATGAGCATTCCAGCCGCTCCGTAGATGCCCCAGCGTGGGGTGCCGTCAGCGGCTTGAATAAAACCGTCACCCGATGTCCGATCGCCAACCATATGAGAAACTTATCCGCTACTTTGGGTTAAGGGCCCGACGTGAAACAACTAGCGCGGCCGGAGGCCGAATTGTGATATCCACCAAGGAGAGCTTTTAAAGTGCTGCGCAAGTTGTTTCATGGCGGGGCCTAAATGTCTGAGACGCCTGTGGTTACGCGTCGACCCGTGACAACGACACAGGTGACCCAAGTGCGAAATGGTGTGGCTCGTCACGTTGTAGATGACGTTGTGACTGAGGAACCCCTTGAGATTCGAGTGGCTGGCGATGGTAATGAAGCCGTCACGTTGACGGTGACGATGCGTACGCCCGGTCATGATTTTGAGCTGGCAGCGGGTTTTTTGTTGAGTGAAGGAGTTATAAGAAGTCACGACGACATAGCGACCATTCGCTACTGCCAGCGCCGTGAAGACCTTGCTCAGCTTTATAACGTGGTGACGGTAGACCTACGTGGTTCCTTTGATATTGAAGCCGTAAGGCGAAATGTAGCTACGAACGCGAGTTGTGGCATTTGTGGCACGACATCGATTGAACAACTCACTCGACGTTGCAGCCCCATCGACTTTGGGACCACAGTCGGGCCCCTGCGTGTCGGGCGCAGTGCCGTGACGGGTTGTGTCGATCAGTTACGCCCTAATCAAAAGATCTTTGAGCAAACGGGTGGTCTTCATGCAGCGGGACTTTTCAATGCCATCACTCAGGAATTACTGATTGTGCGTGAAGACATCGGTCGTCATAACGCACTCGACAAACTCGTTGGTTATGGATTGCTGAACAAGGAACTTCCTTTTAGAGAATGCATCCTCATGCTTTCCGGGCGAGTCAGTTTCGAGATGGTCCAAAAGGCGGCGACGGCGAGCATACCTATAGTTGCTGCTGTTTCTGCCCCATCGAGTTTGGCCGTGCAAACAGCACAGGCTCTGGGAATGACCCTGATCGGGTTTGTTCGCGGTGATGATTGCACGATCTATACACACCCTGAGCGCATAGAGCTGGAGCGTTAGCAATGAACGAACAGCCAGTTCGCATTAAAGCCCGCATTAAGGCACCCCGACGCATTAGGCGTGATCTTTGGGTGGGTCTCAGACCCAATGGTGTTGGTGAGGTAAAGCCAAATCATTACGGCGAGATGATCCGAACGGTTTGGGATAATCGCGACAACCTTCCTTATGCCTGGCGCATTCTCAGCAAGGGCGTTTGTGATGGCTGTGCGCTTGGTGTCGCGGGTTTTAAAGATTGGACTATCGAGGGCGTGCATTTGTGCACGACTCGGCTAAATCTCTTACGCCTAAACACCATGGGAGCACTTGACCCCGATGTTCTCGGCGACGTCGAATATTTGCGAACACTCGATGCTTCTGGTTTGCGAGAGCTGGGTCGTTTGCCTTATCCGATGATCCGTCGCGCTGGCGAGCCTGGTTTTAAACGGATCACCTGGCATGAGGCTTTGACGATTGCGGGCGAACGGTTGCGCGCAACCCACCCTGAGCAGTTGGCTTTTTATCTAACGGCTAGAGGTATCACGAACGAGGTGTACTACGTCGCGCAGAAGGTCGCTCGATTTCTAGGTACACCAAACATTGATAACGCTGCGCGCATTTGCCATGCTCCATCTACTGCGATGTTGCAAGAAGCGGTCGGCGTTGCAGCGACAACGGTTTCGTATGGCGATGTGATTAATTCCTCATTGGTTGTGTTGTTCGGAGCGAACGTTGCGAACGATCAGCCAGTCTTTATGAAGTATCTCTACCTAGCCCGCAAACAAGGAGCGAAGGTCGCAGTCGTTAACCCCTACCGTGAGCCTGGTCTTGAGCGCTATTGGGTGCCTTCCAACATCGAGAGTGCTGTATTTGGGACGAAAATGACCGATGAGTTCTTTCAGGTACATACAGGTGGTGATGTGGCGTTTATTAATGGCGTCCTCAAGATTTTGATCGCCGATGGTGGCCTTGACGAACGTTTCATAGCCGAGCACACCGATGGGTTTGACATGTTGAGAGCAGAGATTGATTCCACGCCAATCGATGTACTAGAGCGACTATCTGGAGCTTCACGTGCAGACATGGAACGCTTCGCGCGAATGTACGCTGCAGCCGATAGTGCAGTGCTGGTGTGGTCGATGGGTATCACTCAGCATGTGCAGGGTTCTGACAACGTTCGAGCTATTACCAACCTTGCTTTAGCCCGAGGAAACGTTGGCCGTCCAGGCGCAGGCTTGATGCCCATTCGAGGTCACTCTGGGGTACAAGGTGGTGCAGAAATGGGGGCGTATGCGACAGCACTACCCGGTGGCATTCCCATAACTGATGAGGCGGCAGCAAACCTGAGTGAGCAATATGGGTTCGCCGTCCCATCGACCGCTGGCCTGAGTGCGCCTGAGATGCTTGAAGCAGCACATAAGGGCGAGCTTGAGGTGTTGTTTTCGAGCGGTGGCAATTTTCTTGAGGTGTTACCCGACCCCTCATATGTCCGGCAAGCCCTGGAGCGGGTGCCGCTTCGTATTCATCAAGACATCGTTGTTTCAACTCAGATGCTTGTTGACCCAGCCGACACCGTGTTGTTGTTTCCGGCGGCGACTCGCTATGAGCAACGTGATGGTGGAACCGAGACCACTACCGAACGCCGCATTGTATTTAGTCCCGAGATTGAAGGCCCCCGCATAGGCGAGGCTAAGAGCGAGTGGGAAATTTTCTTAGACCTTGCGCAGCACACGTATCCCGATCGTGCGCACTTAGTGTCCTTCAATTCCGGTGGCGCTATTCGAGCTGAGATTGCAGAAGTCGTACCTATGTATGAAGGGATTCAGCATTTAACTGAGACGGGCGATCAGGTGCAATGGGGTGGCGAGCGGTTGTGCGACAACTGGCAATTCCCTACTCCTGACGGGCGTGCTCACTTCGGCGTGGTGCGTCCTGTTGAGCTGGACATTCCTGAGGGCCATTTTCTGCTTTCGACTCGGCGTGGCAAACAGTTCAACACCATGATTCACAAGGGTCGTGACCCACTTACGGGCTCCATGCGAGACTCAGTATTTATGGCCGATGCTGATGTGCATCGACTTAATCTTGTCGATGGAGCAGCGGTAATCGTTCGATCATCACATGGTGAGTTGGCGGGGAAAGTTATGGTCGCTTCGATGAAGCCTGGCAATGTCCAGATGCTATTTCCTGAGGCAAACGTGTTGTTGGCATCAGGCCCTCATGACGAACGTTCGAAGATTCCTGATTACAACGCATTGGTTCAAATCATTCCGTTGGAAAACTTCTCGTGACCTCTTTGTCGGTGATCATTCCGACTCGAAATCGTCGAGAGCAAATTCTTGAAGTGGCGCGTGTAGTTCTTGGCGACCCCGCTGTAAGCGAGTTGATCATTGCCGATGATGGTTCTGATGATGGGGCCCTTGAGGCACTGCAGGAAGCATTTGGCACCGATCTACGTTTTCGATGTTTAGCTGCTGGGGGCAAAGGTAAATCTCATGCTGAACAAATGGCGCTCGAGGCGGCGACCTCAGAGATCGTCTTGTTCATTGACGACGATGTTCTCCCTAAGCCTGGGCTTGCTGCAGGACACATTCGCAATCACGAACAACGGCATGGACTGATCGTTGTCGGCTACATGCCGATTCTAGATATTCCAGATGGACCCGATTTGGCGGTGGCCAAGATTTATAAGCAGGACTATGAGCGCATTTGTAAATCTTGGGAAACTGACCCATCCATGATCTTGCATAATCTCTGGGGAGGCAATGTTTCATTGCGGCGAGAAGATGCGATTCGTATTGGTCTACAATCACCTGACTTTCCTGGACGCGCTCGTCATGTAGACCGTGAGTTTGGTCTTCGCTGCCTAGCCGATGGCTTGGTAGGTGTTTTCGATAGATCGTTGGCTGCTGTGCATTTTTATGAACGACCGCTCGAGGTTATGGTCGTCGATGCACGTTGGCAGGGGAAGGGCCTTGTCCATGTGCACGGTTTGCACCAGGACATAATTGGACCGTTTGATCCTGTGAGTCTAAGTAAAACAGCTACTTGGCAGCGTAGATTTATAGTGCGATTAGGAATGAGCCGCCTTGGTCATCGGCCGATTGTTACTGCGTTAAGACTTGCTTCACGATTGGCTGGGAAATTGGCGCTTTATGACTCCGAGGTTGTGTTCACTCGGTTGTTACGAAAATCTGAGCAAGCCTTCTATGCGCGCGCTGAGATTAAGCGACTGGGACGTCCTTAGAGATTAAGCGACTGGATTTACCTTGTGTGTGCCAAATATTCGTTATTCCAGTGAAGACTGGAATAACAGGGCCTGTATCTAATTGAGCACCGCCTATTGATGGATGCTCTTAGAGAGCCCCCAACAGTGGAAGTCCTCCCCGAGGTGCGTGTGAAGCCTAGCGAGATCGTCGCGAAGTGAGTCTTCTATAAACGACCTTGTCTCATCAGAGAGTCGTGTCTCTTCAAGGTTGATGATGTCGCGGGTGCCTAGGCGACTTCCAAATTGTTTGAGTGAGTTGGGTAAGTGATTTACGAGAGGTTTGTAACCAGGAATTGTTTTGACTCGGCGCAGGAGCGCTCGTGGTTCGCGAAGTTTGCGGTCGGTTCGGTTGAACTCGTGTTTGAGAATCTCCAGTTCTACGTCAGAGTCGACACCGAGAAACTCAAAGACTCTCTTGATCGTTGCTGGCCGATCATCACGCATTTCTTCTGAGACGATCACGTGCAGGCGTTCTTTAGGGTAAACCTTGAGGAACTGCTCAATCTGGGTTGCATAACTACTTACTGACAAGTACATCGGGTTTGTGCGGATTGCTTCGTCCATGGGCTTGTCTTCATCGCCACGCAATGTCATATATTTGAATGCTGAGACGATCCGTTCAATCGGATGGCGAATGACATATACCAACTTGGCATCGGGGAGAATTTCGAACATACGTTGGGGAACACCATCAAAGTTTGGCCAGTTGGCGTAGCTGCCCGTCACTTCCCCTATAGCAAGCGCATTGCCCGCATTGTCAAAGTGAGATTCGTACCATGCAAGGCCTCGGTTCCAGTTGTGTTCGGTCGTGAAGAAGTTCAGTTCTTTGGGTTCCGACATGAATATTTGGGGGTGCTCTCGTAAGTAACCCCAGAGGCTCGTTGTGCCAGCTTTGCCCGCGCCAATAACGATGAAATTAGGAAGCATGATTTTCTCCTGTGATCTTTTCCGGGATCTTCATATCTCGAAGAAACCTTGCCGGAGCCCCAGCCCAGACCTGTTTAGAGGGTACATCATTAAGGATGATTGATCCAAGGCCTATAAGTGCCCAGGGCCCGATTGAAACGTTCTCTCGCACCAGACAACCACTGCCCAGATATGCGCCTTCGCCTACATGTACCTCACCTGCAAGTTGAACACCTGCGCCGAAGGTGGCGTAAGCGTCGATACGATCGTCATGAGTCAATACACAGTTGGGCATGATTGCGACGTGTGGCCCGATCTCGACATCAGCAGTGGCGACTACGCCAGCAAGCACAATTGAACCGTGGCCAATGCAAACCGAAGACCCAAGTGAAGCAGTTGGATGAATGATTGTGGCATATCGAGAAGAGGGGAGGGAAAGCGATGATACGAGTTGTTTGCGTGACCAATAATTGTCAGGGCGGGCCGTGCAGAGAACTACTTGGGCATCAGGAAGGTTCTTGAGTTCTGAAGTCGGCCCAAGTATCGCAACACCGCCAATTGAGTCGGGAAGCGATTTGCCATCATCAAGAAACCCGAGGAGATTCCATCGAGGCTTGATTTCGTTACAGGCTCGGACGGCTTCGACGGTTTCCCGTCCCAGTCCACCAGCCCCTATCAGCACTAAGTTGTCCACGCCGAATGATACGGCGGAAAGGTTGAGAGATGTTGCGAGTTGGAATCATAGGCCTGGGGTATTGGGGACCAAACCTGGCTCGAAATATTGCGGCATGTTCGACGACCACCCTGTACGCGCTTTGTGACCGTGACCCCGAGCGTCTTGATCGTCTGGGTTCCCAGCACCCTACGGCCTTGTGTCATACCGAAGTTGAGGCCTTACTTAGTGATCCCGATCTTGATGCTGTAGCTATTGCTACGCCGGTGCATACGCATTTTGCTTTGGCAAAGGCAGCACTTGAAGCCGACAAACACGTGTTGGTTGAAAAGCCATTTACGTCTTCGTCTGACGAAGCAGCAGAGTTGTTGGCGTTGGCGGCACAGCGCAAGCGAGTGGTGATGGTCGATCATGTTTTCCTATACAGCCCGCCAGTTCAGAAACTGGCATCACTACATGCGACAGGTGAATTAGGCGAGCTGTTATTCATTGACTCGGTACGTATAAACCTTGGACTATTCCAGAGTGATGTGAATGTGTTGTGGGACCTTGCGCCTCATGATTTGTCGATCATCGATCATCTCATTGGGCGTGCTCCACTAGGTCTGAGTGCATCTGGGACATCGCATGCTGGTAACGATCTTGCCAATGTGGCCTACATCCACCTCGATTATGGAGATGACCTTTTGGCGTCGGTTCATGTCAATTGGTTGTCTCCGGTGAAGATCAGGCATTTCTTGGTTGGAGGAAGCCGTAGGAGCGTGCTTTACAACGACCTTGACGCCTCGGAACCGGTCAAACTCTATGATCGCGGTATCGATGTTTCGGAAGATCCCGAAGGCCGACGAGCAGCGTTGATATCGTACCGATCTGGTGATGTCCTATCGCCGAATATTGACAAGTCGGAGCCCCTCCAGAACATGATCAGCCATTTTGCCGCTTGCGTAGAAACGGGTTCGCGACCAATTTCTGGTCCCGAACAAGCGTTGCGGGTAGTGAGTATTCTTGAGGCGGCTGACCTTTCACTTGCTAAGGGTGGATCGTATGTTGAGGTGCAAGGTGCTATTGAGGTAAAAGGTGCCTGACGGCGTGCAGATGGGGGCTGGCGTGACTGTTCATCCGCTCACCAATCTCTATGGCTGCACGCTCGGTGATGACACCAAGGTGGGTCCGTTTGTTGAGATTCAGCAAGGTGTTGTGGTCGGTTCACGTTGCAAGGTGTCGAGTCATTCTTTTATCTGCGAAGGCGTGACTATTGAAGATGAAGTTTTCATAGGTCACCATGTTTGTTTCACCAATGACCGCCGTCCTCGTTCGACGAATACTGACGGAAGTATGCAAACGGCCGACGATTGGGATATGGAAACCACGTTGGTATGCAAGCACGCAAGCATTGGTTCAGGATCAGTCATTCTTCCGGGGATAACAATTGGTGAAGGCGCTTTGGTTGGCGCTGGTTCAGTAGTGACACGTGATGTACCTGCTGGTGCCACGGTGTTTGGAAACCCAGCAAGGGTGGCACCGGAAGACGTGAGTTCATGAAGGTTCCTTTCGCCGATCTTGTGAGTATGCACGCAGACCTGCGTGGAGCGTTTGAAGAAGCGATTGGGAAAGTCTTTGATACCGGGGCTTTCATTCTCGGACCGGCTGTCGAACAGTTTGAGGAAGCTTTTGCTAAAGCAAACGGGCGTAAATATTGCGTAGGGGTTAACTCCGGTACCTCCGCTCTCCACCTTGCGCTACTTGTTGCAGGAGTAGGGCCGGGCGACGAGGTGATTACTACTCCCCATACATGGATATCGACATCGTGGGCAGTTAGTTACTGCGGGGCGACTCCGGTGTTCGCCGATGTCGACTCTGATACCGGAAACCTTGACCCGACGCAGGCAGCGGCAGCCATTACACCGAAAACCAAGGCCCTTCTTCCCGTTGATCTTTACGGCAACCCTGCCGATCTTGTGGCCTTTGAGGATCTAGCAAAAAAACATGGGTTGGCTCTAGTTGATGACGCTTGCCAAGCACATGGCGCACTGCTTGGTTCTCGACTGGTTGGCTCGTTCGGAACGAGTGCTTGCTTCTCGTTTTACCCGGGTAAAAATCTCGGCGCAGCAGGGGAGGGTGGTGCGATTGTCACCGACGACCTCGATGCGGCAACTCGGATGCGTCGTTTGCGTAATCATGCCCAGGCTGGAGCACATGAACATTTGGAGATTGGTTACAACTACCGCATGGAAGGTCTTCAAGGGGCTGTTCTTGGTGCCAAGTTGTCATTTCTTGATGGCTGGAATAATCAACGTCGTGAGGCAGCCGCTCGTTACGCCGAGCTTTTGAGTGGGGTGCCAGGGGTAACGCAGCCGTTTGTTACCCCTGGTGCCGATCCGAATTGGCATCTCTATGTCGTGCGGGTTGCGGAGCGTTCAACTGTGGCAAGTCGCATGCAAGCCAATGGAATCGATGTGAGGTTCCATTACCCAACGCCCGTCCACTTGCAACCAGCGTATGGCTGGCTTGGGCACAAGTTGGGCGACTTTCCTGTAGCCGAGCGTTTTGCCGCTGAGTGTCTGTCGTTGCCCATGTTTCCTGGCATCACCGAAGCTCAACAAGAACGCGTGGTCGAAGAACTCGTGGACGCAGTGGAGGCAACCTTATGAGTGCAGATCTGTTGGTTGTAGGAGGGGCTGGTTTTATTGGGTCAGCCCTAGTTCGTGAGCTAGCAACCAGTCATAAGGTACGCGTGCTCGACGACATGTCGACTGGCAAGGCTGTCAATGTTGAAGGCGTTGCCAACGCTGAGCTGGTGGTTGGCTCCCTGCTCGATCGTGCGCTTGTTGCCGAGACATTCAAAGGCATTGACGTTGTTTTTCACCTTGCTTGTCTTGGCGTTCGTCATTCCATTCATTCTCCAGAGCTCAATCACGATGTCAATGCAACTGGAACATTGCAGTTGCTAGAGGCTGCCCGTGCAGCAAATATCTCGCGCTTTGTTTACACCAGCACCAGTGAGGTTTATGGCACCGCAACTTCAGTGCCGATGCCCGAGGTTCATCCGACGCTGCCTCATACCGTCTACGGAGGTTCCAAGTTGGCGGGCGAGGCTTACGTACGGGCATACCACTGCACCTATGGCATGCCCACGGTGGTGCTCAGACCCTTTAATGCATATGGGCCTAGATCGCATCACGAGGGTGACAGTGGCGAGGTAATTCCAAAGTTCATTCTGCGCGCCATGAACGGGCTATCCCCCTTGATCTTCGGCGATGGAACTCAGACGCGTGACTTCACCTATGTCGAAGATACCGCTAGAGGTATTGCGGCTGCAGCTACATCTCAAGAGGCAATTGGGGCAACAATTAACCTCGGTAGTGGTCTGGAGATACCGGTTAGCGAGCTTGCAGATTTTGTACTTGAAGCAACCGGACGTACTGACGTTAAACCCGAACATCGTCCAGAACGCCCAGGTGACATTCTTCGCCTTCTTGCCGATTCAAGCCTTGCTGTCGAGTTACTTGATTGGCGGCCAACGGTTGATCTGAAGACTGGTATTTCCAAGTTGTTGGCTTGGCACCAAGAGCAGGGGACCGATTGGGAAGTATTGCTCGCTGAAGATCGCGAACGTAATTGGGAAAAACCAACCTCATGACGCCTCGTTTCTCAATTGCTCGTCCAGAGTTGGGCGAAGCCGAGTGGCAAGCTGTGCGTGCCGTCATCGAATCTGGTTGGGTAACGCAGGGCCCTAAGGTCGTCGAGTTCGAGCGTGCAGTTGCTGACTTCTGTGGGGCCGAACACGCTGTAGCCGTCTCGTCGTGTACGGCTGCCCTTCACCTTTCGCTTGTGTGTGCAGGGGTTGGTCCAGGCGACGAGGTAATCGTGCCGTCGATGTCGTTCATTGCTACCGCTAATGCGGTGGTTCACGCTGGAGCAACGCCCGTTTTTGCCGAAGTTGACTCTGACACTTACAACCTCGACCTTGCTGATACCGAAGCTCGAATAACCCCTAAAACACGAGCCATCATGGCTGCTCATCAGCTTGGTCTTCCAGTTGATATTGATGGTTTCAACGCACTTTGTTCCAAGCATCAGTTGAGCTTTATCGAAGATGCTGCTTGTGCAATCGGCAGTTCTTATCGCGGTGCTCCAATTGGTTCGCACAGTGACTTCGTGTGTTTCTCATTTCACCCTCGCAAGCTCGTCACAACAGGTGATGGGGGCATGATCTTGACCTCATCGAGTGAACATGCGCAGCGCTTACGCCGCCTTCGCCACCATGGCATGACTGTTTCTGATCTTGATCGTCATGAGGCGACCGACATTGTTCGTGAGACTTATGACGAGGTTGGTTATAACTACCGACTCACCGACGTGCAAGCAGCAATAGGGATCGAGCAGTTGCGCCGTTTGCCAGGGATTGTGGCAAGACGTCGTCAGCTTGCGACTTCTTATGATCAAGCTCTTGAACAGCACAAGGTGATTCGTGTACCCGTTGTTCCACCAGAAGTGAAATGGAATGTCCAGACCTACACCGTTCGTCTTATGGGGTTTGATGTAACTCGTCGTGACTCGGTTATGCGCACACTTTTGCAAGATGGCATAGCTACGCGGTCAGGAGTTATGACTTCTCATCGAGAACTCGCCTATACCCATGGACAAGCCTTTGACCCACTTCCTAAATCGGAAATGGCAAGTGACACGTCGATTGCCCTACCGCTTCACGGTGGCATTACAGAAGACGATTGTCGTGAAATTGCAGCGGCGCTTGTTGTTGCAGTTGACGCACTTAGGAACTGAGACGCTTTACGAGGTGGTGAAGACTACGTCTACCCAGTAGTTGGTTTGTTTGGGAGAGGCAGTGGCTGGAAACTTAGGCGTCGCGTTGTACACGTACACACCGTTGCCACCATCTACCCCTGACTTCAAAGCGTGAAGTGGGGGGCTGTCAACGCCTGCAGTCGTAAATGCATTCAGGTCAGCTGCGTAGGCACCTGTTGTGGTGTGGTACGAGACGATGTAGGTGGTGTTCGCTGCTATAGCTACCGGTGATGAGAACATCACCTGCTGCCAGCCAGTGGCGGTCTCGCCTGTAAATGTGGCTTGGGCGAGCAGCGTTCCGTTTTTCTTCCAGAGGCTGCCTGTGCGTGTTCCAGCAACGTTTGCCCCCCGGTAGTAACGAACACCAGAGATGAAACCAGCGACATCCGATCGGAACTTCAAACCGATTTCAACTGCAGAGGTGTCGCCAGTTTCGATTGCCCCTGGAACACTGCTTGGAGACCAGATGCTGCAAGGACAGGCTGTGGTTGTAAACGACCAACTCACTGGGGCGGCGAGGTTGTTGCCCGCCATGTCTAGAGCATTGGTGATTGAAGCTGTGTATAGCGTGTTTGGAGCCAGGTTTGTCGTGGGGTTCAGCGTGGTCGTATTGGTTGCAGCATCGTGGCTCAATGTTGCAGGTACTACAACATTGCTGGGGTCTTTGAGTTGCAGGTCGATACTTGCAGCCTGCATTGATTCAGTGAATACAGCGATGACGTTGGTGCCATGAGCAATGCCAGTGGCACCAGGCGCTGGTGTTTGTGAGGTAACGGTGGGGGGTGTTGAGTCTGGAGTTCCAGAACTCACCGTTACTGCGAGCGAAACAGCTGCGCCAAGATTGGCGGAGTCGTCAGCGGAACGCGCCTTCAGGTTTGCAGTGCCTGGAGCGGTTGGCGTCCAAGAGTATGTCCAGGCCTGGCGTCCAATGGCTGGGTGCCAAGTTGTTCCGTTGTCGGTTGATACTTCAACCGCACCAACTTGTCCGCCTCCAGAATCAGTTGCTGTTCCGGCAATCGTGACAGGGGTGTTCACGGGAATGGTTGCACCAGCTGTAGGTGAGGAAACCGCCGAAGTAGGTGCAACGGTGTCTGTTGATGCGGTTGCCGCTGTGAGCGGTGCAAGTAGGGAAGCTGGCTGCACGCCCATGTCGGCGAACAGGTTGACCGTCGCTTGTTGCATGCGTTGATCGACCACTGGACCGCTGCGATCATGGTTGGCATCGAGGCCCCATGACCACTGGATAGTTCCAGCACCAAAGACGAGCGCGCCACTGGCGTGTCGGTACATGGTCATGCGATGAGTAGCGATTCCGGGTCCATAGGTGCAGCAGAGATCTTGAATACGTGTTTGAACATTGACTGTGGTGGTCGAAAGTGGAACGAGCCCAGCGGGGCGAAAACCGTTATCGATGTCTTCGTCCCATTCGTAGCCAAGCGTTCCTTTAGGAAAGGTCGCCACTTCACCGGCTGCCAGGGTGGCTACAGAAGTGTTACGCCACAGACGCAGGAGTCCATCGGCTTGAGGAACAGTTATTGACTCTGCTTGAGGGCCGTTAACAGTGAAAAGAGTTCCGGTAAGTGCGTTCTCAGGTCGTCCACCATCAGACGGTGGGCTGAATCGGTTGTCACGCCAGGTTCCTGTCCATGCTGCATCAGGGTCAATCTTGGCGTTGTTCTTTGACTCTTTGTAAGAGACGAGCGTGCGATGGGAGGTTGCAGACGGGCTGATGCTGTTTTCCCAGCGAGTTTTCCAAAAGACTTCATTGCCGCTGAAGAAGGCAAGGTTCACCCCAGCATTGCGGGCAGCTTCGACGTTGGCGCGTTGTGGGCCAGACCAGTATTCGTCGTGGCCAACAGAAAGGAAGACCTTGTGTTCAAGTAACTCGGCGCCAAGACGAGCGGTGTCGATACCAGAGGTATAGCTGACGTCGTAACCGTTGGCTTCAAGCCAACGCACCATTGGGTACTCGGAGTTGAAGACCCAGTCTTGAGGACTGGTAGAGCGAACAGTAAACGGACGGTTGTAGCTGACCTTGTAAGCCCGGCCATCTGAGTTAGTGGGCACCCGAGTCTGACCGGCTTGGCTGTTCGGCCCAGAATAGAGGCTGCTGCCCCCAAACTTGTTGTACGCCTGCCAGGTTGTGTCTGAGGTTTGGAACAACAACTTTGACTTGCTGGTGTCGTTACGGACTATGAACACCACGTGGTTGTTACCAGCCGTGCCATCTTCACGAACGAGCTTTGCGAAATAGATGCCCGAAACGGCGGAGGCAGGGATTGTCCACGAGGCAGAAACTCCCCAGTTGCCACAGTCGACGAGGCCGGTTGCAGCTTGGCTTAAGCAGCCAGGTTGGGTTTGAGGGAGTGCCGCTGATGGTTGGACTATTTTGATTTTACGAGCGCCAGAACCGCCGTAATAACCCATGCGATAGATATCGAGGCGATAGTTGTTAGATGTGGTCTTGACACGGAAGTTAACGACAGTCCCCGGCGCATAGCTCATCTCGTTGGCAAAACCCACGATGTTTGAAGACCCGGTACCGCTTACGTCCCATTGACTCTTAGGGGCACCGGCCTTGGAGTTCTCACACTGAATGACACTTTGTATAGGTGCATCACACGGTCCTACCGCTTGTGCGGTTGGCTGGAATACCAGCAAGCCAGAGATGGTGGCGATAGCGGCGATTAAGCAGCGCGTACTACGCAAAAAGGTTCCCATGGAGAGGAACGCTAAACCCAAAATAGGCCTTCTACAATCCATAAATTGAAAAGAGCGTGAAGCAGGCTGCGACGTTAACTGGGGCATAGGTATTCATTGGCGATTTATTTCATTAATCCTCCCTGTGTCAATCAAGGCCCCTGAAAGCCACTACTCTGGCCCCGTGACAGATGCCGTAAATCAATCTGGAAGTGTCGTAGAAGGGGTTTGGACCCGCACCGTTCGGCCAGCGGACACTCCTCCGCCAGAGCTGCGGTATCGCCCAAAGCGGAATTTGGTCGTGGCGCTTCGAGAGTTGTGGCATGACCGGCACATGATTCGCAGTCTTGCCGAGCGTGAGATGAGAGCCCGCTATAAGCAAACGTTTCTTGGCATTGCCTGGGCGGTTATTACACCATTCCTATTGATGATCGTCTTCACACTGTTCTTCAAGCGTGCAATGCGTGTAGATACGCAGGGAGTTGCCTACCCACTCTTTGCCTATCTCGGACTTATGCCCTGGAGTTTCTTTTCAACAAGCGTGTCTCAGGGCAGCGTCAGTCTCATCGCTAATGTCCCACTTCTCAACAAGGTCTATTGCCCAAGAGAGGTCTTTCCGCTGGGCAGTATTGTGCTTGCGGTTGTGGACACCACGATTGCCTTTAGTGCACTCATCGTTCTTTTTCTCATTGAGGGAACCGCCCCTAAGGGCTCTGCGGTTTACGCTCCTCTCTATTTGCCCATGTTGTTTGCTTTCACGGTTGGAACAGTTCTGATCATGTCGTCTGTCATGGTTTACCTTCGTGATCTGCGCACCACTCTCCCCTTGGCGTTGCAGCTTGGGCTTTTTGCTACCCCAATTGCTTACAGCATCAATTCGGTGCCAGAGAATCTACGAACGCTCTATGTTGCAGTGAATCCGCTGGTGACAGTGATCGACGGTTTACGTCAAACCGTGTTGTTTGACGAAGCTCCAAACTGGGACTACTTCGCTATTAGCTCTGCTACGTCATTGACTGTCCTTGTATTCGGATATTGGCTCTTTAAGCGCTTGGAAGGTGGCATTGCCGATGTTGCCTGACGGGACAATTAAAGCCTCGCATCTATGGAAGCGGTTTCGGGCCGACCGGCGTTTTTCTCAGCTGCGTTATGAGATGAAGCATCTTCAAGCTCGTTTACGTGGTGCGTCAGATGGTGATTGGCGTTGGGCTCTTAAGGACGTCGACCTTGAAGTTTCTCCAGGTGAAGCCATTGGTTTCCTTGGATCAAACGGCTCCGGAAAATCAACGTTGTTAAAGGTTTTGTGTCGTGTGATGCAGCCACATTCCGGCTCCCTTGAGGTTGCAGGTCGGGTAGGGGCGCTCATTGAGGTTGTGGCTGGCATCCATCCTGATTTGTCGGGTCGTGAGAATGCGTTCCTTTACGGAACGTTGCTTGGACTTAGCCGACAAGATATTGCTAAGCGCTTTGATGACATCGTCGAGTTCTCAGAGGTAGGTTCGGCAATCGATCGCCAGGTCAAGTTTTATTCGAGTGGTATGAAAATGCGGTTGGGGTTTTCCGTTGCTGCATTTCTTGAACCCGACGTGTTATTGGTCGATGAAGTCCTTGCGGTGGGTGATGCTGCATTTCAACAGAAGTGCCTAGAACGAATGCGGACTGTTCTCCATGACGGCACGACTTTGGTATTTGTTTCACACGATCTCGCAGCGATGGAGGCCACCTGTACTAGGGCGATCTGGTTGCGTGAAGGCGTAGTCGAGTTGGAAGGTCCAATTCGGCCTCTCCTTGGGGCATATCGTAGGTCGATAGAAGAGACTGCTGGCACGAATTTTCATGAAAATGAGCGAGCTCATGTTCATGAAATCAAGACAGCAGGTCCAGATGGAGGCAGTGCTCGTACGAATGAGCTACTGAACATCACGCTACGCCTTGAAGTTCAAGAGGCAGAGGCACAGAGCGCCGTTTACTTTGGACTCAGCGAGGGTGCTGCCACACCAATTTTTGTTCTCCGTCACGAGATAAACTTAGGAGTAGGTGAGACCACAATTACCTGCACGACCCCACAGCTTCCCTTGCCTCATGGTCGCTACTACCTCTGGATGAGCGTTACAGACAAGAACAACGAAGACCTCATCCCATGGCACCCTGCCACCCCAGTAGATGTGACTGGAAATTTCCTTGACCCAGCGCCCCAAGCGGTGGTGCGACTCTCGCCGGTTTATGTCACCGCTCAGTGGACCGAGACTGACGGCACTTAGGGCCAATGAAGGTTTATCGCAAGGCTCGGGGAGCTGCAGCTCGTTTTGTTGGTAAGGCCGATCGTCGCATGTCGGCAATGCGCCATCAACGTATACGGCCAAAATTATTGATTAAAGATGATGGCCCCGGTGGACCATTGCTAGTGGTCGTTAGTGACCACGATGATTTCAGTCGCTATCTAATTGAGATTCTTCGAGCGGAGGGACTGAATTGTTTTCGGGTGGTTCCACTCACGCGTTTGACCCCTGAAGTCCTTAAAGACCATAAAGCGGTCCTTCTTGGCTGCATGCCTTTGTCACCGCAAAACGCCGAGCTTTTAACTGGCTGGGTCGAACGTGGCGGCAAGTTGCTTGCCATGCGACCCGATCGGTTACTTGCCTCATTGTTTGGTCTCGAACCCGTCGATCGCACACTGCTTGAGGGGTATCTAAAAGTAGATACAACTCGGGCACCAGGAACGGGCATTACCGATCGCATTATGCAGTTTCATGGCCAAGCAGATTGCTATCGCGTGCTTGACTCAACGGTTGTTGCAGAGTTCTTTACCGACAGCACATCACCTTCAAATTTTCCTGGGGTTATAACGCGAACTGTCGGTGAGGCTGGAGGCCAGGCAGCTGCGTTTACTTATGATTTGGCGCGCTCGGTTGTTTATACGCGACAGGGAAATCCGAATTGGGTTGGACAGAACCGAGATGGTGATCTTCTCAATCGTTCTGATGACCTCTTCTTTGGCGCTGCAGAGGGTGATGTTCAGCGCGATTGGGTTGATCCGGAGTTACTAGATGTTCCTCAAGCCGATGAACAACAGCGGCTGATGGTAAATCTTCTTCAGTATTTGTGTGCGAACGAAACGGTTCTTCCACGGTTTTGGTATCTTCCGCATCGTTACGTGGCAGCGATTGTAATGACAGGGGACGATCACGCGCTCAACGGCACGGCTGAACGATTCCATGACTATGCGGCACTTGATTCAATCGATGACAGCGTTGATGATTGGGGCCAAGTTCGGGGCACGTCTTATGTATATGCGCATAGTCCAATGACCGATGTAGAGGCCAAAGCCCTTGAACAACAAGGCTTTGAAATCTCGTTGCACCTAACGACTAAGGGAACCGAATACGACCTTGGGTCCTTGAGCCGAACATATCGAAAGCAACTCAAGCTCTTTCGCACTCGCTATCCAAGCGTTCACCCCCCAAGTACCCACCGCACCCACTGTGTTGTTTGGAGCGATTGGTCAACCCAGGCTGAAGTCGAGCGAGCATACGGTATTCGTCTCGATACCAACTACTACTTTTACCCAGCTCCATGGGTTGATGGGCGTATTGGACTTTTCACTGGTTCGGGCTTCCCCATGCGTTTCGCTTCAACAAAAGGTGAGGTCATTGATTGCTACCAAGCGGCTACTCAGTTAACTGACGAGACCAATCAAGTTTTTCCCGAAACCATTTCTGCAGCTCTAGATCAGGCTTTGGCCTATCGATGTCGAGCAACCGTGCTTACGGCCAACATGCATACCGATCTGGGCGCATCGAGTGGGTCTGATGCGATTGTCGCAGAGGCTCGGCGGCGTGGCGTTCCGGTTATCAGTGCTCGTCAATTGCTTACCTGGTTAGATTCGCGCTCGGCTTCATCATTCAGTGGAATTGAACTAAACGGTGATGTTCTCCGTTTTTCTATTACGACTCCGGGTGATATCTCGGGTTTATCGGCTTTGCTTCCCCTGCCAAAGGGTTTCAACAGTGTCAGTTCGGTGACATGTGATGGTGAAGTGATCTCTTTTAGCTTTGAGGAACTTTGGGGCTCTATTCACGTCGGCTTTTCAGCACGTTCTGGTAGTTATGAGCTTCACTGCTCGACAGAGTCAGCAGTGGTGAAGGTTGGCTACCAACCCGTTCATCAAACGGGAGACCCGCTTGTCATTGACGATTTTCTCGGAGGAACGCATGATGGCACGACACTGAGCAGCGTGCGAGGAGGCTCAGTGATTCTGTCTCCGGGCATCTTGCTCGACCTTGAAATTGGCACTCCTTCTACTGAGTGGGAAGTAGTCTCCGAGGCAGCGACGATGTCTGCGGAGAGCATTACTGCTGGCAGTTCCCTTGAGGCCGAAGTGATGTTTTTGGGTTCTCCTGGTCAATGCGTTGGCTTGACTAAAGGAGCCGACTTAGAAACCTCGATCGTCTTTGCCATCGATTCTTCAGGAACGCTCACGGCCGTTAATTCCTCTGCAGGAAGTCGTCTTATTACCCCAATTCCAGGTACTTGGTACGACCAGCCACATCGTTTTCGTATCGACTGGGACTCTGGCCTGACTCTGTTTGCTGTCGACGGACGAACGATTGCTGAACATCGCATGCAGCTTCGTGAGTCGCTTCGACCAATTATTGGCGGCCCAGTTGGAACACAAGTCGCAAAGGTTTCTTGGCTCAGAACATCTGATTTCCCGTTGTCTGGAACTTTCATTTCCAAGGTAATTGATTCAGGCATTACAAGCACGTGGGGTCATGCAACGATTAGCTCTCCTGCCCTAACGATGACAGGGGTAAAACTTGCCGTTCGTGCAGGTGATGCCCAACAGCCAGATGACTCATGGTCAGAATGGGTCTGGCCAGGAGCATCAGGCAAACCGTTGGGCATAACCGGCCGCTACTTGCAGTATCAGGTCAAGCTTTTGACCGCTTCATTTCGATGGACCCCTGAGGTTACGGGCGTCTCAATCGAACGCTTGCCTTAAAGTTTGAGTCGAACGAGCATGCGGGTTCCTTCGTACCCGGCACCCACCCAATGGAGGGTCACACAGGCGCAGCGCATGATTTCGTCAGAGTTATGACGAAGGATAATTGCTTTAAGAAGATTGATCAGATGCTTTCCCGAGCGGGCCCAATGTAACAAAGTACGAGCCACTAGGCGAGACGTTGAAGGTCGGCCCGCAGCTATAGCACTCATGGCAATGTCTGAACGACCTTGCGCAAGAGAACGTTTCAGAAGCCACTTCCGTTCAGTTCGTTCTTCAAGAACATAGTGATGGACCACGGCGTCAGGAACATATGTGACCTTCCCGCCTAATTCGCTGATCCGTAAGAACAGATCTCTTTCTTCTCCCGAAATCAAACTTCGTCCACGGCGGCCTAATTCAACCGAAAAACCACCAACTCCTATAAGGGTCTTTCGATCGATTGCCATGTTGGCACCATAAGGGTATTTAGGGAAAGTTAATAACTTAGATTCATCACCCAAATCAAGACCTGAATAAAAACTTTCTTGACTCGCATGAACCCAATTAGGGCGTTCGGTAGGCCAGCGAAGATAAATTCTTCCACCAGTAGCTACGGGTTGTGACTGTTGATTGAAAGCGTGTAGGTGTGCTTCGATAAACTCAGGTTCTGCCATCGCATCATCGTCTAAAAAGATGATTATTTTACCTTCAGATTCCTGAGTTCCTCGATTGCGAGCGTGTGAAAGTCCTAATTTATCTTCACGGATATAGCGAAGATTTGGTATTGATGGAAGCAGGCTCTTTATCGCTTCTGGGGTCTTATCGCTTGAGGCATTATCAATAACAATGATCTCAAAATCATTGGTTGAAATTGTCTGAGAAGTGAGACTTTCAACTGCAAGTTGTACGTGATCAACTCGGTTGAACGTGCAGATCACAACACTCGCCTTTATGCTCAATGCCACGTCCTCACGAGCGAAATGGTACTCGAGCAGCCCATGCATGTCGTCATATGCGCATTGACCTTTCATAGGCCCGAAGGTCTGGCCTCACTGCTTGGTGCATTGAGCCAAGTTCATATTCCCAATGACAACGTCACGGTGTCGGTGGTGGTGGTCGACAATGACGAACTTGGTTCGGGCGAACCGATTGTCGAAAAGGCGTGCTTGGTGTCCAGTTTGTCGCTTCACTATGTCATTGAGCCGCGTCGGGGTATTGCGCAGGCCAGAAATGCCGCTGTGGCAACGGCTCTGACTTTGCAGCCTGATTTCGTCGCATTTATCGACGATGACGAAATGCCTGATGACAACTGGTTAATCGAGTTACTCAAGGTGCAGGCCTCAGAGAACGCCGATGTTGTGACGGGTCCTGTGATTCCAGTATTCAGCGAAACCCCACCTTCATGGGTTGAGCAGGGAAAGTTTTATGACCGTCCACGCTTTGCGACCGGGACAAGATTGACTTATGCACGCACTAGCAACGTCTTGATCGCAGCTCACCTGTTGAGAGACCCTTGGCCGCCCTTTGATGAGCGCTATGGCATTACGGGAGGCGAAGATACTCACTTTTTCATGCGGGTCCGTCTTGGTGGAGCTTTTATTTTTTGGGCTGACGAAGCTGTGGTGCGAGAGACGGTGCCCATTTCGCGCATTTCTGTGCGTTGGCTCTTGAACCGCGCGTATAGCCGGGGCAACACCTTGAGTTTGTGCTTACGAGATCTTCAAGATTCATGGCAACGTAGGGCCAAACGTGTGGTGGCAGCCATCGTAGAAGTTCTAAGCGGGGGATTTTTTCTCGCTGTAAGCCCGATCAGAGGAAAAGCAGCGACTGTCGCTGCATTGCAGAAGATTGCTTATGGGGCGGGACTAGCAAGTGGCTTGGTTGGTTCAACTTATGAGGAATATGCGCAGACTCACGGGGACTAATTGTGATAGGTGACTTGGCCACCGAACTCAAATTAGTTCACAGGGCCGAGGGCGGCTTCGAGGTGCTCCAACATGTGTGCCGTGCAACTCGCTAGTTCTACTGGAGGAATTGCTTCGGTGAATATGCGCTCGGCGATTAATTTATAGGCTTGTGCAGCGGGTCCGTCATCACCGAGAACCACAGGCAAGCCGGCATCGCCAGCCGCCGCTACTGAAGCTTCCAAGGGGACCTGTCCAAGTAGGGGAACTCCAAGCTCGCTCGCCAAGGCCTCGCCACCACCCGAGCCAAATAGCGCGTAACTGGTGCCATGTTCACAGGTGAAAGCCGACATGTTTTCGATTACGCCAGCTATTCGTAGATAAGTCTTTCGAGCAAGGTCTCCAGCTCTGGCCGCAATTTTTTGAGCAGCAACCGGGGGGGTGGTGACAATGATCATCTCGGTTTGGGGAAGAATGCGAGCGATGCCCATCTGGATGTCACCCGTGCCTGGTGGAAGGTCGATGAACAGATAATCAAGCTCTCCCCAACGGACGTCTTCGAGGAAGTGCTGAACCGCTCGATTGAGCATCTGGCCTCGCCACAACAGGGCGCTGTCTTCGTCTTCTACGAGAAAGCCCATTGACACAACTTCGAGCGTGCCCGACCCAATCGACTTTCGATGCGGAATGATCTGGCGCTTTCCGTCTTGGTTATCGGCTGCAGCAAGTGGGCCATCCATGTTGAGCATGCGAGGAATGGAGAACCCCCCGATGTCAGCGTCTAGTACGCCGATCGTCATGCCTCTTTGTGTGAGGGCAGCTGCCAGATTGACCGTGAGAGACGACTTTCCGACTCCACCTTTGCCCGAAGCGATTGCTACGACTTTGGTGGAAGGCGAGATCGTGGTCGACAAAGTGCCTCGGGCATTCCACCGGGCCTTTGCCATGCACGCTGTTTTTTCTTCCGCCGTCATTTCTTCCCAGGTGATGGTGGTTTTAGTGACACCTGGAAGCGACCCAACTCGAGCTTCCACGTCTTTCTTGATCTGCCCTTTAAGCGGGCACCCAGCAGTGGTCAAGGCGATCGTGATAGCAACGATTCCGCCTGAGTTGATGGTGGCAGAACGGACCATGCCCAACTCCACGATGTCGCTGCCAAGTTCGGGGTCAATAACCCCGCGCAGAATGGCGATGAGGTCTTCATCAGTTGGCGCAGGTTTGGTGGGTTCTGCCATATCCGCTGATTCTACCGGCCCATGGTGTGGACGCTCTTAGGTTCGCTACACTTGTGACCAGTCCTGTTTGTAAACCGCGATAAAGGAGCAACCAATGATCACCATCACCGAAACAGCTGCATCGAAGGTGAAGGAACTGCTCGAGACAGAAGGCGATACGTCTTTGGCTTTGCGTGTTGCGGTTCGCCCTGGTGGATGCTCAGGGTTTAGCTACGAGATGTTCTTTGATGGCGATATTTCAGGCGAAGATATGACACAAGAGTTCAATGGCGTTCGAGTCGTTGTAGACCCTTCTAGTGCTCAGCTTTTGACTGGTGCAACGCTGGAGTACAAGGACGGTCTTCAAGAGACTGGGTTTTCGATCAACAACCCCAACGCGCAGCGCACCTGCGGTTGTGGCAACTCGTTCTCTTAACTCGTAACTGGTCCTTAGGCGGTGAGGCGAGATAAAGATTCGCCGAGTTCTGTTACGTCAAAGATGTAGTCAAGACGTTCGCTGAGCGTTCCGTCTGGTGCAGCCAAAAACAGCGATGGTTCGTAGGTGAGCCCGAGCGCCTCAACAATGTCAGTGGTTTTCTTAGCTGTGTCATCTGTATAAACCTCAAGATGGATCATCGTTATTGACTGACCAAACGTCTCACGCTGGTCTAGAAAAAGATCAAGTACGGGCCCACAGATGGCGGTTTGGCAAAAGGCCGGGGTTGACACCATTAACGCAATGGGATTTCCAGTCTTCAATGCTTGGTCGAGGCTTACTTCGTGCAACGGGCAGGGTGGCTTTGCCGTACAGACCGGGTTAACGCCCAGGGGAGCAGCACTTGTGGGGGTGGCGATGCTGGGAAGCTTCTCACCAGGCCGTACCACTCGCCCCGGCAACTCCGCTGATTCGAGAGAAGACAGGGTTGTTTCAAGTTCTTGATCATTAGCGTTCACCACCAAGCGCCATGTCCCAGCAGTAGCCAATGTCGTAAAGAGTGGGTAATAAGCGCGTTCCAATCCATTGTCATGACGCGCAATCTCGACGGGTGAGCCAAGGTCGCCATCCTTTGGCCCAACGCGAGCCGAGATGGTGGTAGGTGGGTTTTTTGCAAACACACCTTCGTGGTCGAGCAGACCCAAAGGCAGCCGTAGAGGGGTAGCTGCTGGAACTCGAGGATCAAATATTTGTCCGAGGGTGAGCGTGCCCTCCTTTGCAGAATTTTTTGCCGAACTCGTCATTGAACTCATTGCTGTTTTTTTGTTGTTTGAGTTCGAAGAACAAGCAGCGAGAGCGAGTGCTAACGCTCCTGTTCCTGCAGTCAAAAGTTGGCGACGAGAGATGGCTGGTTCATGTGTCATCAGTTCTTGAACCTATCGTGACGTGCGTGAGTATGCGCATCGCCTTCGAGGTAGACAATGAGCCAGTTGAGGTTGAGGACGATGGCTCGTCGTTGCTTGAGGTGCTTAGAGCGCAGCTTGGTTGTCGTGCCCCCAAGGACGGATGCAGCCCACAAGGTCAGTGTGGCTGTTGCACGGTCTTGGTCGATGGCGTTCCTCGCGTTGCTTGTGTTACGCCCGCTAGGCGTATTGCAGGGCGCAAGATAACCACGCTCGATGGCCTCCCTCCAGACGATCGACAACGGTGGGCCGAGGCGTTTGTGGCAACTGGTGCCAGCCAATGTGGGTTCTGTACTCCTGGCATCATCACGCGTCTCTCTTGTCTAGACGCCGATGCTTCAGTGGAAAGGGCACTTAGTGCACATCTCTGTAGGTGTACAGGCTGGCGCACCATTATTGACGCTTGGGACCTCATGCACTCGCCAACGACTGTGATCGTTGATGAAATGCGTGATCTTGACGCAGCCTCGCAGAGGGCAACGATTGAAGGAGGGACGCCACAACGTGTTTCAACTGACATTGCGCTTGGACGAGGTGGGTTTTCTGAAGACAGTTGTCCTGAAGGTGCTCTTGTCGCGGTGCCAAACGATGAGGGTGGTTGGACTTTTGGAGAGACTCTCACCCAAGCGCGGGCACTTGCCGGCAAGGTTCAAGGACGTCGCAGCACACTTGATATTCGCCACCCGATCGAAGTACCTGAAGGCAATTGGGCCTTGACGCTGCGTACAACCTGGGTTGAGCCCGCTTATCTCGAAACCGATGCTTCTTGGTGTGCTCCTGGCGGAGAGCCGTCAACCCCGTTGGCTAACGGAGGTGCCTTTGGTGGAAAAACCACCTCAGTTGCGCCTGAGGTGGCGCGTCGCCTTGCCAATGAGCACCAGCAGACAATCCGAGTCGTCTTGTCGAGAGAAGACACCGTTCGCCTTGGTCCTAAGCGTCCACCAATGGCGGCAGGTGTGCGTTTCGATGGGACGGGAATAGTTCGTGTAGCTCGCACGCAGGGAATTGTTGAGGCCATTCAGTCAGTTGCTCCGGGTCTGAATGTTGAAGAAGTTGATGTTCCGGGTCCGCCAACCTCTATCGATCTACGAGGTGGTGGATGGGTTGAGGCGTCAGTTTTGCTTGCGGGCCTTACTAATAAACAACCAGTGACTGTTCGTTCGCCTGCAGGCGCAACGGCTACGGCAATGATCGACCCTGATGGCCAAGTGCAGGTCAAGGTTGCTTGCGGTAACCCTCTTGACGAAGTGGTGCTCCGTTCTTATTGCATTGGTGCTGCACACATGGCACTTGGTTGGGTTCGCAGTGAAGGCATTGCCGTTGATGAAGAGGGGAAAGTGCACGATCTCACCATTCGCTCGTTCGGAGTTCTACGTGCTCTGGACACTCCTGCGATCGAGATTGAGATCGTTCACGAGGACACCCCAGCCATTCCAGGTTCAGAAGCGGTCTTTGCTGCAGTCGCCGCAGCTGCTTGGATAGCCTGTGGGCGATCGCCATCGTGGCCAACATCAAGAACCTGACATCAAGAACCTGACATCAAGAACTCAAGGAGAACCCATGAGCAAACCTGTTGGTCCTTATTCCCCAATTGTGCGTGCGGGTGATTGGTTGATTGTGTCGGGCCAGCTCGGCATCGTTGATGGCCAGCTCGTCGACGGCGGTGTTGGTGTCCAAGTACGTGTTGCGATCGAGAACCTCCAAGCCCTGCTCAAAAGCGAGGGCGCAGTGTTAAGCGATGTTGTGAAGAACACAGTCTTCTTGTGCGATATGGCTGACTTCGCCGAAATGAACGAGGCCTATCTCATTGGCTTTGGTGATCATCGACCAGCACGTTCGTCTATAGGCGTGGCGGCACTTCCTTTTGGGGCCACTGTAGAAATCGAATCATGGGCGTATGTAGGCAAAGACTCATCAAATGGTGCAGACTAAAGCCGTGCTTGGAGCAATTATTTTAGTCGTGTTCCTATTGGTCGTCTTCCCTCCCATGGTCATCATGGGCGGTGGAGCAATGGCAGCTTTATTGGGCTTCCTTCTTAAGATCGATGCCGACGACCGTTACCCAGATAGCGAACTCATAGACCTCAACACCTGAGCTAGCACTTATCGGCGGACTCTCTTACGAGAGCGACCAGCGCGACTCGCCGAATCGATAGCCGACCGAGCGCACGGTTTGAATGAGAGGCGCATGCTCCTCGCTGAGTTTGGCTCGTAACCGACGTACATGAACGTCAACAGTTCGTGCCCCTCCGTAATAGTCGTACCCCCAGACTCGGCTTAGCAACGTCTCGCGGGTAAATACTTTGCCAGGGTGTGACGCCAAGAATTTCAATAGCTCGTATTCCATATAGGTGAGGTCGAGCGGCTTTCCAGAAATGGCAGCCTGGTAGGTCTCAAGGTTGAGCATGAGCGGGCCATATTCGATGAGTTCGGGGCGGGTGCCTCGGCCAGTACGCCAAAAAAGGTGCTTGAGTCGCGCTGCTAGTTCTGCTGGACGAGTTGGAGTCAGGCAGAAGTCATCGAAAAGGTCTTCTCGTAGCGAGAGGTCTGTGAGCTGTGTTGGGTTGATGAGCAGGAGTACAGGGTCGAATGGAATGTCACGTTTGCGCAATGTCCTACAAAGAGTGAAGGCCGAGTCAGGGTCTTCGTCGGCACAAATGATCGCCCCTGACCAACCATCTTCTGGCTCAAGGCGTGTAGCTATCTCGATGCTACTTACCGCCTTCCATGGATAGCCTCCGAGGTCGAGTGCCTGGGCTAACTCAGGAGCGGGTGGGTCGGGAAAAAGCATTAGTGGTTCCACGAACCCACCTCAAAGCCTGCGTAGGTAGCGGTCAAGTTCGAACTGGCTGACCTGTGTCTTGTAGTCGGCCCACTCAGATTGTTTGTTGCGTATGAACCATTCGAAGACGTGTTCTCCTAGCGTTTCTGCCACTAATTCAGAGCGTTTCATTATGGTGATGGCCTCATGCAAGCTGCCTGGTAGTGCACCGATGTTCTCGGCTATTAGTTCTTCAGGGGTGAGTTCGTAAAGATTTCCTTGTGTTTCCGGTGGCAACTCATAACCCTCCTCAATTCCCTTAAGACCCGCCGCAAGCACAACGGCAAAGGCAAGATATGGGTTACAAGCAGGGTCGAGTGCTCGATATTCGACACGCGTCGATTCCGCTTTGTTGCGCTTTGCATGAGGAACGTTGATGACTGCTGAGCGGTTGTTACGAGCCCAAGCCACATAGACAGGTGCCTCATAACCAACCACTAAACGCTTGTAAGAGTTGACCCATTGGTTGGTAACAGCAGTGATCTCTGGTGCATGTCTCAGAAGTCCTGCAATGAACCCTTTCGCCACCTTTGACAAGCCATCGGCGTCATCTGGGTCATAGAACGCATTGGTGTCACCTTCGAAAAGCGAGAAGTGGGTATGCATTCCTGACCCCTGAACCCCGGCAATGGGCTTGGGCATGAAGCTGGCGTATACGCCGTGATCTTGTGCAATCTCTTTGGCCAAGAGGCGAAGCGTCATGACGGTGTCGGCCATGGTGAGTGCATCGGTGTGACGCAGATCGATTTCATGTTGGCTCGGGCTGTCTTCGTGCAATGAGTACTCGACTGGAACCCCCATTTCTTCGAGGGTGAGCACAGTTTGCTTTCGAAGGTCACTGGCCAGATCTGACACGGTCAGCTCAAAATACGAACCCTGGTCAAGAAGCGTTGGCGGGTGTGACGGGTCGTCGTCGGCAAAGTAGAAGTATTCGACTTCTGGTGCAGCATAAAAGGAGAATCCTTGTTCGCGAGCACGCTCGAGTGCTCGGCGCAACACGTTACGCGGGTCGCCAGCAAATGGCGTGTTGTCGAGATTGACTATGTCGCAAAAGACCCGAGCAACAGGAGCGTTGTGTTCCGCCGTTGGAAGAATTTGAAAGGTTTTGGGGTCGGGTTTGGCAAGCATGTCGCTCTCTTGCACACGACTGAAACCGTCGATGGCTGATCCGTCAAAGGTCATGCCTTCTTCGAGAGCATTTTCGAGTTCCGCTGGCGTGATGCTCACTGCTTTTGGTGTTCCTAAGACATCGGTGAACCACAGTTGTACGAAGCGAACGCCTCGCTCTTCTACTGTTCGCAATACATAATCTTGCTGACGTTCCATGGTGCCTCCAAGTAGTTCAATAACTTCTCCATCTTCGCACTATCTCAACTGATTCCTGATTATTCATTGACGGGTTCACAGACCGTTCACAATCTTGAAACCTGTCCGAAGTTGCACGCGGCAAGACTGGGCGGCAAGCTTCGCAACGAAGTCATCAAACTACGGAGAAAGTTTAAGGAGGAATCGGTGCAGGAACGTACGGCGGCCGAAGTAGTCAATATGGTCAAAAGTGAGGGAATCGAGTTCATCGATTTTCGTTTTTGTGACCTACCCGGTCTCATGCAACATTTCACTGTTCCCGCATATCGTTTTGATGAAGATGCAATTGCCGAAGGTTTTGCCTTTGATGGCTCATCGATTCGGGGTTTCCAAGAGATTCAAGAGTCCGACATGGTGCTCTTTCCTGACCCCGACACCGCCGTTATTGACCCCTTTCGTCAGCACAAGACTCTCATCATCAACTGTTATGTGCATGACCCGGTAACCGGTGAGCCTTACTCTCGTGATCCTCGTTACATCGCCCGCAAGGCCGAGCAGTATCTTGCCTCGACAGGCATTGCTGACACTTGTTTCTTTGGCCCCGAGGCCGAGTTCTTTATTTTCGATGACGTGCGTTTTGGTCAGAACACCAATTCGGCGTTCTACCAGGTTGATTCAATTGAAGGAACGTGGAATACGGGCCGCGATGAAGGCCCCAACCTTGGCTATAAGCCTCGTTCAAAGCAGGGTTATTTCCCTGTCCCACCTATGGATCATTACACCGACCTTCGTTCTGAGATGGCGCTCAATATGGCCAAAGTCGGGCTAGAATGTGAGCTTCACCACCATGAGGTCGCAACGGGTGGCCAGTCTGAAATAGGTATGAAGTTCAGTACTTTGTTGAATCAGGCTGACCGTCTCATGTTGTTCAAGTACATTGTAAAGAATACTGCGTGGGCGGCTGGTAAGTCAGCTACCTTCATGCCCAAGCCCCTCTTTCAAGACAACGGTTCGGGCATGCACTGTCACCAGTCGTTGTGGAAAGGCGGCGAGCCATTGTTCTTCGATGAAGCTGGCTATGCCGGGCTTTCCGACATCGCCCGTTGGTACATCGGTGGTTTGCTCAAGCACGCTTCAGCAGTTCTGGCCTTCGCAGCACCCACAACTAACAGCTACAAGCGTTTGGTGCCGGGCTATGAGGCCCCAGTCAACTTGGTCTACAGCCAGCGCAACCGTTCTGCTTCCGTGCGAATTCCTTTGGCGTCAAAGAGCCCAAAGGCCAAGCGCATCGAGTTCCGTTGTCCCGATCCAAGCGCAAACCCCTACTTGGCATTTGCGGCCATGATGATGGCTGGCCTAGACGGCATTCAGAACCGCATCGAGCCCCCTCCACCCGTGGACAAAGATCTTTACGATCTGCCGCCGGAAGAGTTGGCCAAGGTTCCTCAAGTCCCTGGTTCGTTGCCAGAGGCGCTCGATGCTCTTGAGGCTGACAACGCATTCCTCAAAGCTGGTGGTGTCTTCACTGATGACGTGATTGAAACCTGGATTTCCTACAAGCGTGAGTTCGAGGTCGACGCTATTCGTCTTCGTCCCCATCCTTGGGAGTTCATGCTTTATTACGACTTGTAAGCCGAGTTCTTTCGTTTATTGCAACTGCCGACCTACCAATCGTGGGTCGGCAGTTGCTGTTATAGCGGGCCTAACGGTCTGGGCGAGTTCGGTAGTACTGGAAGGCCATGATGGCTGCGGTGGTAGCTAATCCTCCCAGAGAGAGGAAAACCATAAGCGGAATGTAACGAGTTCCTGCGTCATTTAGTGGACCTGAACCCGGTGGTTTTGGGGCATTAACATCAGGTACGCCAGCAGGTGGAACAAATGGCGGTTTTGTTGTGGGGGCTGGTTCACGGCGCTTGGGAGGTGTTGTTTCTTTAGGAGTCGCAGATGTTGATGGCGCTTCGGTTGGCGAGGTAGCTGCCACTGTGGTGGTGGTTTCAATAGGAGTTGTTGTTGGGTTTGTTGGAGGGGTCGTTGGATCTGTGCTTGGAGGGACTTCTTGAGCATGAACAAGAGAGTTTGTTCCAAGAACCAAGATGGTCAACAAGGTGAGGGTCAACAAGGTGAGGGAAAAGAAGAACGAGCGAACAGTGGCTGAGTTGTTCATGTGCTCTCTTGGGTCTGTCCGTAAAAGAGGTGTTCGATTACTTGTCTGGCACGACGCGTAACTCGACGGTAGTGCTCACGAAGTTCTGATGGAGTGGTATCGAGAGATCGGGCCAAAGTGGTGAGTTGTTGAGGATCTTGAGGTAGGGAATCATCGGGGATTCCGCGAAGAAGAAAGAGGCGGTTTCGGGTATTTTCACAAAGTAGGTAGGCCTCACTCAATATCTCCATATCGGCTTGATCCATTTTGTTTTCGTTGGCGAGCATATGAAGTGCGGTCATTGTTCCTGGAGAACGTACAAGATGTTGAAGTTGAAGCAGTTGCACGCAAAATTCGATGTCGACGAGGGCACCTCGCCCGAGCTTGAGGTGAAACTGTGGGTCGTCACCAGTTGGTAGTCGTTCGCGTTCAACCCTTGCTTTGATGCGGCGGATTTCGCGTACGTCCTCTTCGGTAAAGGGGAGCTGCCAAACATGATGGTGAACCAATGCCATGAATTTTTCGCCAAGAGCCTGATTTCCAGCGACCGGTCGTGCTCGCGCCATGGCTTGGCGTTCCCATACCGCTGCCCATCGCTGGAAGTAGGTAGCGAACCCTTCGAGGCTTCTGGCTAATGGGCCTTGGCGACCCTCGGGCCGGAGGTTGAGATCGAGTGACCAGATACGTTCAACGGGGGTATCACCACTGACAAATCTAAGCAATGAGGTAGCGACTCTTTCGGCTTCGACTAAGTCAGAGGGCGTGGTGCCTTCGTAAACAAACAATACATCGAGATCGCTTGCATATGAGAGCTCGGCTCCTCCAAATCGACCCATGGCCACTATTGAGAATGGAATCTTGGGAGCGGTCGCTTCGAGGGCTGCATGCAAAGTTGCCTCGGCTAGTCCAGTTAGGTTTGTTTCGGTGGTTTGAAGATCAACCAAGCCAAGA
>JBBSKG010000013.1:0-31020 GCA_038256565.1 Acidimicrobiales bacterium
GTGGTGCCCACCGCCTTTGGTCTTCGCCTGGTACATCGCCATGTCGGCCCGGTGGAGAACGTCCTCGGCGCTGTCGCCTTGATTAGCGAAGGCGATTCCCACGCTGGCCGTCATGTTCACCTGGCCGCATGACAAGTCGAACGGCATACACAGCGCTGCCGAGATGCGAGCAGCGATCGCATCAACCTGTGATGGGTTCTCGAGGTCTTCGCACACCATGACGAACTCGTCGCCGGAGAGCCGTCCCAGGGCATCGCTCGGACGGCGGAGGTGGGCCAGACGATCGGCTACGGCGATCAACAACTCGTCGCCGACGCGGTGACTGTAGATGTCGTTGACCGCCTTGAACTGGTCGAGATCGGCGAAGAGAACTGCCGTGGTCTTTCCCGATCGCATTGCCCGCAGTACGGCGCATACGATGAGCTCGGTGAGGAGTACCCGGTTGGGCAGCCCCGTGAGTGCGTCGTGTAGCGAGCTGTAACGCGACCGTTCAGAGACTTCAGACAGGTCTGCTCGGGCCTGAGCGTTGAGGAGATAGGCGGCAGCTACATCGGCGAGCGTCTGGGCTGCCGCCATCGTCTCTTCCTCCAGTCGGCCAGGTTTATTCCGGTACAGGTCGAGAGCGCCGAGCCGGTCGGTACCGCTGCGCAACGGGAAGGTGAATACCGCCCCCAGCCCCGCCTCGAGCGCTCGGCTCGTGAACCTCGGGAAGCGGTCTTCATTTCTCAGGTCGGCCACGGCGACCGCTTCACCCGAGGTATAGGCCAGCAGGCAGGGCCCCTCGCCCAGCTCGGTCTGCAACTTCTCGAAACTCAGCGCCGACTCGTCCGACGCTGCCACATAGCGGGGATCGGCACCGGGCGTGATGAGCGTCACCCCCGCACCGGTGATCGGCAGAATCTCCACGATCCGCTCGACGAGACGATCGAGGATGCCCTGGATCGGGAAGTCGGTCACCATCGTGCGAGCGAACTCGCTCAGCACATCCGAAAGCTGCTCCTCACGCGACACCCTGCCTCCAACCACATACTTCGTCGGCCGCGGGATCTAGGCGGATAGCTTAAACAAAAAATCGTATATAGCTTACCTGCATCCCCACCCGGTATCAAGTCTGGGCAATCCAGCTTTCCGATCTGTGATCACTTAAGGGTGGACGGGCTCTTCACGTCAGCCACGACAAACTCTCGAACTCGATGCTTCATTTGACAATGAAGCTGCCCTCCATGCCTCGGCTTCGATGATCGTTTAGATCACAGATGTACTTGTAAGTGCCTGGCTTGTCAAAGCTCATGGTCGCTACTCCAGTCTCATCGGACCCCGTAGGACCGATCTCGCCGACCCTTGACCCGTCCGCATCAAGCACTTCGAACTCATGCTCATCGCTCCCCTCGTTGTGCATGCGAAATTCGATGGTCTCGCCAGCCTTCACTGAAAAGCCGTCCAACTCTTCGAATGCGTACTCAACTGATTCAAAGGACACGGACCTGTCGGCACTTTGTTCATCAGCCTTGCCTGTCACCTTGATTGACGCACGAACACCATCGCCCGTTTGACCCGGCTTGCAGGCAACCTCGTAGGAACCCGCCCCGAGCTTTACCGTGAAATCTCGTGAGGTGTCAGGCCCAATGTTCTCGACCTCTCCCATCACTCGATCATCAGCGCCATAGACGTAGACCTCGGTGACCTTGTCGCCCTCGTTCATCACCTCGATGCTCAGTTCGCCCGCCTTGAACGTCTTCTCATCAAGCTCACAGCTCGTATCGGTTGCCGTCACAGCAAGAGAAGAACTGGTCGTGCTGGACCCCGAGGAGCAGGCCGCGCCGGTCATGGCGACAAGGACAACGCCGACCACCATCGAGGTTGAGGCACGACGAAAGAGAGGAATAGACATGATTGAGACTCCTATAGGTTAGATGAATGAGAGGGAACTGCGGATTAGACAGACGAAAGGGAACTGCTGGCTGGCTCAGCGAGGTCGACGGGATCAGGCGATCCACGATGAACAGGGCGGTCAGCTGGACGAAGGAACAGAAACAGCACCGGCACCAGATATGTGATGTACGCCAATGACTCGGCAACGCTGGGTTTCGGCGAGAAATTGAACACTCCCTTGAGGAGCGCTCCATACCAGGCCGACACGTCGTACCAGGCGGTCATGTCGTAGGCCGCTGTGTTCAACCCGCCGATGATGCCCGCCTCCTGGAGATCGTGGACCCCGTATGCAAGAACACCTGCGGCGATGACAACCAGAGCGGCCCCCGTCCAGCGGAAAAAAACAACGAGATTGATCTTGACGGCCCGCTGGTAGATGAGCCAACCCAATGTCACGGCAACCCCGATGCCGCTGAAGCCACCAATAAGAGGGGTCATCGTGCGCTCGGCGGCGTCGACATTCGCCCACAAAAATAGAGCGGTCTCTAAGCCTTCTCGCCCAACCGCTATGCATGCAGTAACCGCTAGTGCCCATGGGCCAACGGCGAGTGCTGCATCAAGTTTGCCGCCTAATTCAGCCGACATTCGATGCGAGGTGCGCCTCATCCAAAAGACCATGGTGGTGACCAGGGCAACAGCAACCATCGACATAACCCCACCGAAGGTCTCCTGCGCTTTGAACGAGAGGCTCTGGGATGTGAACTGGAGCATTGCGCCAAACCCAAGACTGATACCAACGGCTAGGCCAACGCCCAACCAGATCGGACCAAGCCGGTGACGGTTTCCAGTCTTAACGAGATAGGCGACGAGAATGCCGACCACCAAACTTGCTTCAAGTCCTTCGCGAAGACCGATGAGGAAGTTAGAGAACATTCCTTCACTCTATATGTACAGCATGCCTAACACAAGTAGATGGCTTAACGAATCGGCGGACCTCTAGTGGGCTATGGCCTCACGAATTGATCGATCACCCGGCGGCCTACGAGGGTGCGAACCTCAGTGCCTGAGTCAATTCCAAACTTCAGACCGGCCCCGCCATTGCCTGCCGCATCAAGGCGAGCTGAAGCAACAGCACGCCAAACGTGTCGGACACGCTTACCTCGGCGGACCTCAACCAATGCCTGCACGGTGACTTTCTTTTTGGCGACACTCTCGTCAAAGTCAATCCAAACCTCATCGCCATGGAGCTGCACTGGGCCTGGAGGCAATGTGATGAGTGGGACCGAGACACCAGATGGACCGCCTGGGCCAACAGCGTTGAATGCAGCTACTCGAAATGTGTACATAACCCCGCTGATTAGCCCTTCGACCCAAATCGATGGGCCCGAACCAAGCACTAAGATGCCACCGGGTTCAGCCGCAACTATATAGTTAGTGATGGGGCTACCGCCATCACCAGTGCTCACAAACTCAATTGCAATGCGCCCGACATCTAGCTGAGCGCCTGTGATCAGAGGGGGATTTGGAACTGTGACTGTGAACCCAACCGAAAGTGCTGCAACAGGGTTAACCAGACCGGCCCCGAAACTTGTGTCATGACCTGGAACGCCAATGTCAGTGGCGCTTTGAGCCAACAGGCTGGTGATATCAGTAGCAGAACGAGACGGAGCTTGTGACTTCAAGAGTGCAGCGACACCAGCTACCGCTGGCGTAGACATCGAGGTTCCCTGCAACCAGCAATAGAGAGCCGAGCCAGTTAGAGAACCAATAGCCGAGGACGGATTACAAGTCGAGAGAATTGAAGTTCCTGGCGCAGCAATGTCTACATAAGCACCCTCATTCGAGAACGAAGCCCGCTCATCAGAAGAGCCGGTAGCGGCCACTGCCATTGCACCCGTTGACGGAAGACTCGCTGCTGGATACAGCGGAGGGCTCACGCCTGGACAACCTCCGCCCCCACTTCCACAGTTTCCAGCAGCTGCAAACACGCTGACGCCATGATTGACCGCATATTGAATTGCACCAGTCATCGCTACATCTTCACCAGTGCCACCCAAGGAAAGGTTTATGATCTGCGCTCCGTTTTGCACTGCCCACACAATTCCAGCAGCCACATCGCGAGTGTCTCCCGAGCCGTCGTCTCCGAGAACTTTGACGGGCATGATCATCGCATCAGGAGCCACACCAGCACCCCCCTCGACGTTGTCGGCTGCAGCGGCGACAATGCCAGCAACATGAGTGCCATGGCCTTGGCCGTCACCAAATGCGCCTTCAGAAGTTGACATCGGACCAACGGGTGAGCCGTCGAGTGGAATCGATGACCCTGGGTGCGCTCCTTGCCAACCCACGAAATTAGCGCCAAGCACTGCGCCATTTGAGCGAGCAATACGGCCAGCCAAATCGGGGTGATTTGTCATAACGCCCGTGTCGATCACGGCAACGATGACACCCGCTCCTCGGCTAATCCTCCATGCCTGTTCGATATTGAGTCGATTCAGACTCCATTGTGAAGGTCGGTGTTGATCATTAGAAGCAAGCGCCCCAGTCACCTCCATCATCGAAACCTTCTTAGGCGTGCTCGCGCCTATAACTCCGGGCTGGTCTTCAACACGGTCAATCATCTTTTGTGCATCACGCTTCGAATCGACCATGACCGTTTCGAGCCCTAGTCCCCCCGGAGCCGCACCATTGGAATCAACCAAAACGGCGACGGGAATGCCGTCAAGACTCTCGCCATAAGTAGCGTTTTCAACAGAGTCGAAAGTAGTCACTGCCGTGAGAGCAGTGAGAACGGCAACGGCAATGAGGGCGGGCTTGGAACGCATTTAGGATGTCTCCCTGTTGCTATGACGATGTGGAGTGATGAAGGAAGTTGTCCCCGAACCGTTAAGCCCGGACATGAATTACTACGGCACGTGACCATGTCGTCTTGAGTGAAAGAGACACATTTCGCGAAAAATGTCCGTATTGACGCGGGACAATTGATACGAATCGGACATATCAGTCGTGATGGTTGCGAATCAGTCCTAAGGACCCGAAGTCATTCGTAAATCGCCGATAGCATTCCCGCCATGGCATCTGATAAACCAGCCGTTGAGAAGCCTCATTGGACCCACCTCTTTGAAGAAGTCGTCACCTCGGGACTTTGCACTGGGTGCGCTGGGTGCGTTATCGCATGCCCCCATGACGTCTTGGGTTATGACGATGGCGAGGGTCACTACAAGCCGTTCCATCTCGAAGAAGAGGGAGGCCCAGAAGGTTGTGGGCATGGCGATAAGGGGTGCACTCTTTGCACCCGTGCGTGTCCCCGCTTTCGTGCGTGGGAATTGGAAGCCGACACCTTGTTGTTCGATCGCCCCCGTGAGGCGCACGAAGTTGCTGGGGTCACCAAAGACATCGTGTTGGCCAGGGCGAGCGACGACCACATTCATCAACTTGGCCAAGACGGAGGGCTGGTTTCGGCCATTCTCATTTGGGCCTTGGAGCACGACATCATCGATGCTGGTCTGGTCTCATATCTAGAAGGCGACGGCACGACCTGGAAAGCAATACCCGGCGTTGCCAGCACCCGCGAAGAAGTCCTCGCTGCCGCAGGAAGTCGTTATACGTACTCGGCCAACACCTTGGCCTACCGTGACGCAATTGAGGCAGGCCATGAACGCTTGGCGATGGTTGGAATGAGCTGTCAAAGCTCGATTCCCCCGATCATGAAGAGTCGGAAAACTGGTAAATCGGCACGACGATTTGCGCTCAACATCGGCCTGTTGTGTTCAAAGACCTTTGATGACGCCATTTTTCCTGAGCTATTTGAGGCCAAGTACGGCCTCATGCGCGCCGACATTGTGAAGATGAACATCAAAGGCGTCTTCCAGATTTGGATGCGCAATGGCGATTACCACGAGGTTCCACTTAAGGAATGTCATGCGTGGACTCGCGAGGGCTGCAATGCATGCCCTGATTTCGCCGCGGAACATGCCGACATCTCCACAGGTGGCATCGGGGCCTTCAACGATTGGACTCTGACAATCGTGCGCACCGACACAGGGCGAGAAATCATGGAGGCAATGGTCGCCGACGGAACCATTCAGGTGCGCCCTGGCGACGATGACCCAGGTGCCATTGCCCTAATGCGCAAACTCTCTGCGAAGAGCCGCAAACGTTGGCCCGCTACCGCAGTGGCGGCCCCAGGCGTGCTCCCTCCCCCTGAGCCCGCACCCGCATCGGTTTAGGACGACTGCTTTACATGGACGTTGGGCCGCTGCGCGATCTGCTAACCGCTGTCGTGGGTATCGCCACAGGCATGCTTTCTGGGGCATTCGGCGTGGGAGGGGCGGTGATTTCCACGCCGGGCATCCGTTTACTGGGCGTCCCTGCATTGGTAGCGGTGGGAACGACCCTGCCCTCGATTCTGCCAACTGCCATCGCTGGCGCTCATCGTTACCGTGCGGAAGGTCTCATAAGTTGGGATGCCGTCATGTTCACAGTTCCAACCGGAATACTGGCATCGATTGGTGGCAGCTTTTTGAGCGAAGTTGTCCCAGGAGATGGCCATATCTTGATGCTCACCACAGCGCTTTTGTTGGGAATCACCGCATTGCGTATGAGCGGCTCACCTAATACTCCTGCTGAAGAAAGTGACGTTGAAACCTCTAGCCTGCGAACCAAGGTTCGTCTTTCAGGTGTTGGCGTCATTGCCGGAGGGATGAGTGGCTTGCTCGGTGTTGGCGGCGGTCTTCTCATAGTTCCCGCCTTTCACCAGATAGCTGGCCTATCAATAAAGTCGGCGATCGGCACTTCACTTGCATGCGTTGCGTTCTTTGCCATACCAGGCACAATCACCCACGCTCTGTTGGACCACATTGATTGGCGAGTAGCCGCTTTCTTGACGTTGACTGTCGTTCCGAGTGCCAGATTGGGCTCTGCTCTTGCCCTTCGTGCAACCGATGATCACTTGCGGCGTATTGTCGCTCTCTTCCTCGGCCTTATAGCTATTGCTTATGGCGTGGGTGAACTCGTTGCACTCACTACAAACTGAGCGACTTCTCACTGGTCCTAAATCAATTCTCTGGCTCGACTGAAGACGGCATCGATCATTGGTTCAGTAAGCCTGCCAGTAAAGGTGTTTTGTTGACTTGGGTGATACGAACAGATGAGTAGTCGTCCATCGAGCAACTGGACCTCAACCCCGTGACCAAAACTTGGTCGAGGTTTGAGTCCAACCATTGAAGTAACTGCCTTGTATGCGAAACCACCCAGCACAACAACTACGCGCACCTGATCGAGCGCCGTCCATTCCCGCTCAAGATACGGAAGGCATGTCGCCAACTCTTCGGGTGTCGGCTTGTTTGCAGGAGGCGCACAACGCACCGCTGCGCACACGTAAGCGCCCTCTAAAACCAGTCCATCATCTCGACCAATACTTGTGGGCTGATTAGCAAAGCCTGCTTTATGCATAGCTCGAAACAACCAATCTCCTGACCGATCGCCTGTGAAGATTCGACCCGTTCGGTTTCCTCCATGCGCAGCAGGGGCAAGGCCAACCACTAACAACGAGGCTGCCGGGTCGCCGAAACCAGGTAGTGGTTTTCCCCAATAAACCTCGCCAGCAAACGAGGCCCGTCGTTCAACCGCTACCTGCTCTCGCCATGAAACGAGTCGGGGACACGCCCGACATGCGACTATCTCATCATGCACCTGTTGAAGTTCAAGCTTGTCCACACGGTAGGTTTGCATAATCGCTACATCAACCGCACGTTCCCGAACCACAAAGACGCCTGCCTCGAAAACGAAGGCCTCAAAAACGCCCGTCCCTAAAACACACGTCTCCAAAACACACGGGTCCAACACTTTGTTGTTGCTCGTTCGTCATGGCATCACGCCCACGACGGGTACGACGTTGCCTGGGCGAGCGCCCGGACTCCATCTTTCTGATCACGGCCAGGCTCAAGCTCAAGCTGTTGCCAATCGTCTTGGTGAGCTGAAACGTATAGATGCTGTCTATGCCTCGCCCCTCGAACGCACTCGAGAAACGGCGAAGCCGATTGGAAAAACGGCCTCTCAGCGGGTTGCCATCGAACGAGGGCTCATTGAGTGCGACTTTGGCGAATGGACTGGAAAGTCTCTGCCCACGCTAATGAAACTTCCCGAGTGGACAAGGGTTCAGCGTCACCCAAGTGGGTTTCGGTTCCCAAAAGGCGAGTCATTCATCGAGATGCAAACTCGCACCACGACTGCACTAGACAAACTTGTCGAACGTCACCGAGGCGGCGTCGTAGTGGCCGTTTCGCATGCGGACCCCATCAAGGCCGCCGTCGCACATTTCCTCGGAACGCACCTTGACCTCTTCCAACGCATCGTCATTTCGCCTTGTTCAATTACTGCCATCAGTCTCGGTAGTCATGGCCCAACCGTTTTAACGGTCAACTCGATTACCGGCTCGCTGTCTAGTCTGGGTCCATCATGAGCACGTCATTTGACCTCCCCAATCTTGACCACTTCATCACCGGCACCGTCGGCGAACCCGGAGCACGGGTCTTTTATCTCCAGGCCGTCGCAAACAATCAAGTTTTCACATTGCGTCTCGAAAAACTCCAGGTAGCAGCACTTGCTCAATACCTGGCAGCAATTATTGGTGATGTAACCAACGTGTCGGACCTGACCGAGATCAAGACCACAGACAACATCGAGCTGATCCAACCAGTGGTCCCCGAATGGGTCATAGGCCAAATCAATGTCACCTATGACGAGATCGCCAAGCAAATTGTTGTTATTGCTGAAGAGATGCCTGAGTTAAGCGACGACGAAGTGGTCGACCCAGATGACTTCGACGGAGCAACGGCCTCGTTTCGACTCACGCCAGAGCAAGTAGCGGCGTTTATTTACCAAGCCAGTATGGAAGTCGCAGCGGGACGCCCTCCTTGCATGTTGTGTGGACGTCCGATCGACCCCGAGGGACATGTATGTATCAAAACGAACGGACACAAACCCCACTGAAACCCTTGGACCTTTTTTTGTTAACAACGGGCGAGATAGAAATCATGGGCCAGATGCCATGGAGTTCTAACGCCACTTTTCTGGTCAAAATTACGACTACGGGAGACGGGGTAAACGAAAACGAACCTAATGAAACCAGCATGCATGGTGTGTACAAACCTGGTCGAGGTGAACGGCCACTCTGGGATTTTCCAGATGGTCTCTACCGACGAGAAATTGCGGCTTGGAAGCTCTCTGAAATGTTGGGCTGGGGACTAGTGCCTGAGACAGTCAGGCGTGATGGGCCCCACGGCGAAGGTTCAGTGCAACGATTTGTTGATGCCGACTTTGAACAGCACTACTTCACTTTGTACGAAGACCCGAAACATCATCAGGCGCTGCGAGCAATGTGCACCTTTGATCTTCTGATCAATAACACCGACCGTAAATCAGGGCATTGCCTCTTAAATCGCGATCAGCATATTTATGGAATCGACAACGGCTTGTGCTTTCATCCTGATCCCAAGATTCGCACCGTGATATGGGAATTTGGCGGCGAGCCGATTCCGGCGGAATTGCTGAGTGACATCGAACGTTTACTACCCGAACTTCCAGGTGCCCTAAGTCAAGATCTAACTGAAGAAGAGATAGACGGAGTGCGACGGCGTGGGCAATTTCTCCTTCAACGGGCTGTATTCCCCGAAGCTGACCCCGATGGGCGCTGTTACCCCTGGCCGCTCGTTTGACCACCAGTATCAATGAGGCGATCGCCATTGGCGACATCGACGAATTGTTGCGATGGGTTGATCGGCTCTGTGATGCCAAAGACTGGGAATTATTAACTCAATTGGCAACTCGCTGCCAAGGGGCATTTGCACACACGGGTCACCAACTCTGGCCCGCTGCGAACCATGCTTCATATCGTCTTGCGCTCCAAGCACCCGGACAATGGGCAGCGTCTGCCATACATGATGGAGGGGGAAGATTCGCCTTGGGGCCGCTGACCGAGGTGGCGGCCTCAACTCACACATGGGAAGAAATCGCCCCTTACTTGCAACCTGGGCCAACCGCTTCATTATTCGCACATGAGTGTGTGATTCGAGGCGAAGTCCTGACCGACAACCCATTAGCAGCTGAATTAGCCACGTTAAACGTGGTCGATCTTCCTCTCGAACTTAAGCCATGGGAACCGGAATATTGCGTTGCGACCTATCACCCCGATCGAATCGAGAGCGCCGGGCCAGCGCAACCAACGATGCCCACGACAACCTTGCCATCTGCTGGACAAGGGGTCGAAGACAATGACTCCGAAGCAGCTCTTCGATCACTGGTTGAGCCATGGATTGTCGAGTCAAATGGGTCAGCAAAGTTTGTTGGCGTCAAAGGCAGTGCCGAATCTGCGGTGGCCTCTCTGGCTGGTGACCTCACTATTGGTCTCGCAGAGGTGACCACCGTCGAAGCATTGCGTCACCTTGCCTGGGCAGGTGCCAGTGGAGGAGCGCATGGGCGTCGCCGAGGTGCTGGCCTTGGACGCTTCGGCGCATGGTGGGTGCTTCGAGCGCTCGGTGGCCTTCCAGACGACGAACCACTAGACCCTGACGAACTCGGTGAAGCTGCCGTCGAACTTCGCTGGATGCTCTGGACCCCATCGGGTCCCCAAACAGGCTGGAACCTCCACCTAGCAGCAGAAGACCCCGAAGAAGGCCTCGCCTGGGCCTTCACCGCCACTGACCACATGTGACTGGCTTGCCGAGAAAGGCTGTGGGGTGATTGTACCGCCTGGCTGACTTCGCTGGCTATCTATCTCACGATGAAATGCAAGAGGTCAACGCTGCGCTGCGTATCACGCTCGACATCTGAAAGCATCCCCTGGATTCAACGGCAGTCGGTGCAGGTTCCGATTAGGTCGAGACGGTGTTCTTCGGCTAGGAAACCTGCTGTCGTGCTGGCTTGAACGACTACTTTACCTAACAGGCGTTCGAGGTCAGATGGGGCGGTGAAGTCTTCGACTCCCCCGCATAAACGACAGATCAAGTGATGATGATGGCCAGTTAAGTCTTCTGCCAACTCGTAACGAGCGAATTGGCCTGTCGTGACTAAACGCATAACGACCTGCGCCTCTTCTAGCACAACGAGATTTCGGTATGCCGAACTCTGCGCCAACGAAGATTCTGCATTGAGCATTTCGGGAAGTGTGACTGGTTGGCCCTGAGCCCAAAGAATCGCTACAAGAATCTTGCGATTGGACGTATAGCGCTGCCCGAGTTGTTCAAGACGATGAGCCACCGTCTCTTGAATTTTGTCTGGAACCTTGCTTAAGTCCTTGGCAGGAATCTTGTTTAAGATCTTGGCAAGAGAGTTGGTCATACTCGGTGGCCCTTCGAGAATATCGAGCGATCAGACTGCCTATTTTCGTGACCCTGGCCGTGGCCAGGTGAGTGCGTCTGACGCGAAGAGAGCGACCAGCCCACGATCGTGACGACGATGAAGATGCCAACCGCCACCAAGACGATCGTTCCACCTGGTGCCAAACCCAACCAACGAGCAACGGCCAACCCAACGGTTACCGACACCATGCCAACCCCAGCGGAGACGACGAGTATGCCCCTCTGTGAGCCCACTAAAACCTGAGCCGATGCAACCGGAAGAACCATCAATGCAGCCACCAGCAAGACCCCCACAACCCTCATGGCGGTCACAACAGTCACCGCAGTCAACACCGCAAACACAGTGTCGAGTAGGCCTACCGGCAACCCTGCCACCCGTGCCCATTCCTCATCGACTGCCATGGCAAAGAGCCCACGTTGGCTAACTCCAATGACCAACACGATCACCCAACCAAGGCCCATAACAAGGACCACCTCGCCTCGTTCGACTGTCAGAATCGAACCAAACAAATATGACATGACACTTGCGGAACCTGCCCCTGAGCGACTCATAAGCACGACCCCCGCTGCAATTCCCCCATAAAACATGACTGCAAGCGCAACATCTCCCTGAGCCCCACTACGGCTACGCAAACGCTCTACCAACACAGCGCCCAAACCTGCGACGACCAATGCTGTCCACGTAGGGCTCGTCCCCATGAGTAAGCCTGCGGCAACACCCGCAAAAGCAAGATGTCCAATGCCATCGCCCATAAGCGACATACGGCGCTGGACGAGGAAAGTGCCAATAAGCGGGGCGCACGCACCCACCACCAAACCTACAAGCAGGGCAAGTTGCATATACTCACGATCAAAAGGCCACGGCATCAGATAATCCGCTCCAGCCAGAAGGGGAGGTCGGCTTCGTGAACACCAAGGTGGATACCTTCGTCGGCTGCGAGACCAGCCGGGGGGCCGTCAAAGCGAACTCGTTCCTTTAATACGATCACACGGTCAAGGTCAGCAGCTACCGCACTCAGCTCATGAGAAACCAGCAGCACTGTTCCGCCTCGCTCTCGCACCAGATCTACCAATGCGGCACGAAACCCTTGCTGTGACTCGACGTCTACCCCGGCCACCGGTTCATCGAGCACCAACAACTCAGGTTCGCCAGCCAAGGCACGCGCAATAAATGCCCTCTGTTGTTGACCGCCAGAGAGACGACTCACCCGTTCGTTACGCAAGTCGACCAAGTCCACCGCTTCCAACGCACGCTCAATAGCCGCCCTAGATGGGTCCGCCCCGCGCCCTCGCCACCAGCCAGTCCTTGTCAGGCGTCCCGATGCAACAATGTCCTGCACTGTTGCCGCCAAACCGTCACCCAGGTTGGGGCGCTGGGGTACATAGCCCAAGCGCCCATGATGTCGAGCCTTTCCAGAAATCTTGCCAAAGAGCTTCGCCGTGCCCTCCTGGGGTTCAACTAAACCCACCGCAATGTGCAACAACGTCGACTTCCCCGACCCGTTTGGGCCGACAAGTGCAACCATCTCACCCGGATCGACCTTAAAAGACACATCACGCAGCACCGATTGATGCCGGTAGGAAAACGAGACGTGCTCACATACGAGCAACGGCTCGCTCATGACGCTCGACAGTCCAAAGCTGTGCTGAGCGCCATCAAGTTGGCCTCCATGACCGAACGATACGTGGCACCCTGCTTCTCTTGCTCCTCGTTCAATACCTCAAGAGGATCAAGGGTGGCTACCTTCGCCCCCGCCTCGCCCGCCAACAATTCGGCCACCCCGACGGGAGCAAGCGGTTCGGTGAACACTGTCGTGATTCCCTCGGCTTTCATGCGTTCCGCTAGATCGGCCGTCCGGCGAGGGTCTGGTTCCGCTTCGGGGGAGATCCCTGCGAGTGAGAGTTGGGTGAATCCGTAACGCAATGCCAACCATCCGAACGCCTCGTGCGCCACCACGATCGTGCGCCGGACACATGTCGCCAAGGCTCGGACAAAGCGAGCGTCGAGAGCCTGAAGCTCGGCGACCCAACGCTTCCCATTGGATGCGTAGGCAGCTTCATTGTCAGGGTCGACATTGCCAAGCGCTTCGGCAATCTCACCCACAATGGCCCCCATGCGGACAGGGTCAAGCCACACATGGGGATCGTCGGCCAAAGCCTCGCCGGCCCCTCCCTCAACCTCGTTTTTGCTCACGGCCGGACTTTCGAGCAACACGCTTGTGGGTCCCTTCCGCTTCCTGGCCACCTCCTCCAGCCCCGGCTGAAAAGCATTCCCCATCACCAACACCAGGCGAGCGTCGTACACCATGTCAACCTGATCAGTGGTCAGCTCGAGATCGTGAGGCTCCACGCCCGCCGGCGTGAGATCCATCACGTTCACGAGGCTGCCGCCGACTGCCCTGGCTGCTTCGGCAAGTGGAAAAACACTCGCCACCACCGAAACTTTTGCGCCTCGGTCACTGCCACCACCAGGCCCGTCGTCACCACAGCCAACCGCCACCAGAGCCATCGCTAGTGCGCAGGCGACTAAACGACCTGCGCTCACCCGATCCCAACTTCTCATTTTAATCCGGCTCCTTGAGAATGATTCTCATTCTTATTAGAATCTTACCCAGGAGCCGGGACGCCCGTCAACAAGTCCAAAAATGACAACAGCCCCGGCAGATAACCGGGGCTGTTGTCATAATTCAAAGGACCTGTACTAGCGACCCTTGATGGCGTCGATCAGTTGTGGCAACACCTTGTGAACATCTCCAACGATGCCGAGATCGGCGATTGAGAAAATCGGTGCTTCAGCATCTTTATTAATGGCGATGATGGTCTTTGAGCCCTTCATGCCCACCATGTGTTGGGTCGCACCGGAGATACCGGCAGCGATGTAGATGTCGGGTTTGACCACCTTGCCGGTTTGTCCCACCTGGTAGGAGTAAGGCACCCAACCAGCATCGACAATGGCTCGACTTGCACCAGGAGCACCGTTTAGGAGCTTGGCCAGGTCTTCAATCATCGAATACTTGTCAGCATCACCAAGACCACGTCCGCCCGAAACCACCAGGGCGGCTTCATCGAGCACAGGCCCCTCACGCTCTTCAACGTGACGAGCGACAATCTTGGCTTGTCCCGCTTCAGAAACTGAAGCAGCGATCACTTCGGCAGTGGTTGATCCGCCAGCCTCAGCAGTAAATGACTTGGGCCTAAAGCTCACTAAATGAGGAGCATCACCCGTGAAAGTAGAAGTTACGAGTGTGGCACCACCAAAGATTGCCTCGTCAACCTTTACCTGACCACCATCGACACTGATGTCAATGTTGTTGGTCAGAACTGAACGGTCGAGCTTGACTGAAAGACGCCCAAGCACATCACGCCCGTCATAAGACGTTGCGAACATGATGGCGTCAGGCTTATTGCCGCCCTCGATCTGTCCAGCCATGGCCGAAGCAACCGGAACACCAAGCAACGAACCACCAGCATCAACTGTGTAGAGCTTGCTCACACCGAAGTTACCCAATTCAGCGGCAACAGCTGAGGCGTTTGTTCCTGCGTAAAACGCCTCGACAACGCCACCGAGTGAACGGGCCTTTGTAACCAACTCAAGGGTTCCAGTAGATACCTTGTCGCCAGCATCTTCAGCGAATACCCAAATTTTATCTAATGACATTTTCCATCGCCTCCCTAGAGAACCTTCTGCTGTTCGAGAAACTCAATGATCTTGAGGTAACCCTCGCCATCGTCCTCGATGATCTCGCCAGCTTGGCGGGCCTCGGCAGCAATGACCGAGACAATCTGCTGTCCAGTTCCGGGCGTTATGCCAAGATCGGCAGCAGTAAGTTCATCAACAGGCTTTGACTTAGCGGCCATGATGCCCTTGAACGACGGATACCGAGGCTCAACAACGCCAGCGGTGACAGAGACAACGGCGGGCATAGGTGCCTCGACCTCGTCATAACCAGCTTCAGTTTGGCGATCGACCTTGACTGTGGTGCCAGAAATCTCAATCTTCTTGGCGAAGGTAATCGAGGGAAAGTTAAGCAGGCCGGCGATCTGTTCAGGCAAGGTTCCCGTGTAGCCATCGGTGGCCTCGGTAGCGGTAAGAACCAGATCGGGCTTCACCCGATCAATGGCACCGGCTAGCACCTTGGCTGTTGTTAGAGCATCAGCACCAGCTAATGCTGGGTCAGAAACCAAGACTGCCTTGGCTGCACCCATAGCGAGAGCTGTGCGAAGTCCGCTTGCCTCGTTATTGGGAGCCATTGACACCAAGGTGACCTCGCCTCCGCCTGCTGCGTCCACCAACTGAAGGGCCATCTCGACGCCATAAGCATCGGAGTCATCCAAGATGAGTTTGCCCTCACGCTTGAGGAAGTTTGTTTGAGGATCCAGCTGCCCGGGTATCGCCGGGTCAGGAATCTGCTTTACGCATACGACCACGTTCATGGCGTAATCGTGGCCGCATATTCGCCAAAGAACCAAATCAGAGCAAGAGCCTCGCCCCACTGATATGGTTCTCCACCCTGAAAGTGATGCTGTTAGTCAACGCATCGGCCTCATCGGTCACCGCCCGCAGTCAGGTGGTAATTCACAAAGCGTTGGCCGCCGACCATGAGGTAACGGTGACCACGACTAACCGCCGCGATCATGCGACCAAGCTGGCGCTAGGCGCTGCGGCGACTGGCACCGAGGTGGTCGCAGTGCTCGGCGGTGACGGCACGCTTAACGAAGCCGCCAACGGACTGGTAGGAACCGATTGTGCTTTGGGCGTTCTACCCGGCGGTTCAACCAATGTCTTTGCCCGTTCCATCGGTTTACCAAATGACCCAATCGAAGCAACTGCGGTGCTTTTGGAATCTCTAGCAAACAATTCGATCGCCCCCGTAGGACTGGGTTCGGCAAATGGTCGATCGTTTTTATTCCATGCCGGCATTGGCTTTGACGCCGCCGTCGTCGAACAAGTCGAGCGGCGGGCCGGACTCAAGCGTTACGCCGGACACCCCTTGTTCGTATATGCCGCATTTGCTACTTGGATACGACACTACGAACGTGATCGGCCCCGTTTCGCCGTGCACCACGAAGACGGCACGGTCATTGACGATGGCTACTTTGGCCTTTGTCTAAACACCAACCCCTACACCTACCTCGGCAACCGGCCGTTCAACGTTGCACCTGAGGCCACCCTCGATCGGGCTTTGGCTTTGGTCACTCTCCGTACTCTTAGCTTTGCCACAACAATGACACTGGTCGGCTCTGCTTTAGGATCGGGAAAGTTCTTACGCAGCCACCCTCTAGTCGACTACCGCCATGACCTAACCCGGTTGCGAATAGTGGGCTATGGCCCTTTTCCATACCAAGTAGACGGCGACTTTATGGGTAAAACGAACGAGCTGGAAATCTGTCATCAGCCCGACGCCATGAACCTTGTTTTCCCAATTTCAACAACACCATAAAGCCCTACCCTGAGTAGCAAAAAGAAATTGCTTGCCAACAACAACTAAATGGGGTTACCGTTCGGTAGTAGCGATTTCGTGCGGGGACACATGCATTTATGCGAGTGCCCCGACCATCAAGCGAAGTCATTATCCCCCGAAAGTTGAGAATGTCATGGCACTCACCTGGTCCCATGTCGAGCCTTGGAACGCCGATGATTGGCGTGACGACGCGGCATGTCGCAACACTGATCCTGAACTTTTTTTCCCTATTGGCACCACCGGAATGGCCATAGCTCAAATTGAGTCGGCAAAAGCCGTTTGTCACACATGTCCGGGCGAATCGATGTGCCTGGAATATGCAATGGCGACCAATCAAGATGCTGGCGTTTGGGGTGGCACCTCTGAAGAAGATCGCCGGGTGATTCGTCGTCAACGCTCCCTAAAAATACACGTGACGACCAAGAGCTAAAGACCCCCCTAGAGGTTCAGCGGATGGGTTAACCTTGTGGGCGTAGAACGATTCGTTTTGCCAGTCTTCGCCTGACAAAACAGGACCTGTATCTAATGGAGCCCCACCTATCCGCTGGGGCTCTTACGTCATCGCTCCAGATGTTGGGGTGCGTCAAGTGGGACACGGACCTCGGCGACCGTGCCGTGAGACTCCGCTCGTCCACGCATGACGATCTCACCGCCAAGCTGACTCACGACAAGACTGCGCACAATCGACAAGCCGAGACCGTTGGACTCTTCAAGCACGAAGGTCGAGGGGAGTCCAACTCCATCGTCGATGACCTGCACCACAAGCTCGTCACCGTCATTGCTCAAACTCACCAAAACGTGACCCTCGGCCATCACCTCCTCGCTGTCTTCGGCGAGTTCAGGAAATGCATGGTCGACGGAGTTTTGCAACAGCTCTGTAAGTACAACCGCAAGCGGCGTTGCCACTCGGTCGGCCAACGTTCCCGAGTCACCTTCGACCACGAAACGAACCGGACGCTCGGGCGATGAAACGCTCTCTTCAACCATACGCACGAGAGGCCGAACGATCTCGTTGAATGGCACCTCATCTCCGGTGGCTCGCGAAAGAATCTCGTGTACAAGAGCAATCGAACGAATCCGGCGCACCGACTCTTCAATCGCCACTTTTGCTTCGGGTGATGTTAGGCGTCGGCCCTGAAGAGCAAGAAGTGATGAGATTGTCTGCAAGTTGTTTTTTACTCGGTGATGAATCTCTCGGATTGTCGCATCCATCGAGACAAGCATGCGATCACGGCTACGCAACTCAGAAATGTCACGTAATAAAACCAATGCGCCAGTAGCTTTGCCCGCTTCAAGCAATGGAAGACAGCGCAGCAAAATGGTGACATCTTGGCCACGCTCAATTTCTTCAGTCTTGGGCGAAGCTGTGCTTAAAGACGTAAGAATCACTGCCTCTTCCAGACCAAGCTCTCCTAGACGTAGCCCTTCCGCGTTTGCATGCACACCAACTCGGTGCAAAGCCGAGACAGCATTTGGCGACGCGTACTCAACACGACCGGCCCCATCGAGAACAACCACGCCATCGCCCACCCGAGGGGCCTCTTCACTTTCGGCATCATCAACCGGAAAGGGGAAGGTTCCAGTCGCCATCATATTGGCGAAACGAGCGGAGGCGTTGTTGTAAAAACGTTCTAACTCACCGGTTTGGCGACCAAGCGCGGGTCGAGACTCACGGCTACAAATGGCCACGATATCGCCGTCACAGCGCACTGGAATGCACATCACCCGGGCGCGTTCAACCTCGACACCCGGGATAAAATTGAAATTGATCTCACCCTCGACCATCTGGCCTGTCCTTTCCGCACGAGCCACGAAGGGACGTTCAATTTCATCGACAACTTGTCCTACAAAGTCATGTCGGTAAACCGTCTGATTCGTTGTTGGACGAATTTGAGCAATGACGAGGAACTTGTTTTCCACCTCGTTCGTATCAAGAGGTACAAACAGAAGGAGGTCTGCAAACGAAAGATCAGCAAGAAGGCCCCAGGAAGCGACAAGACGCTGAAGATGAACCGTCTGAGTGGTACCAAGGCTCGTGTTCTCACGAATAAGTTCAGTGAGACTGGCCATGTCCCTGGGGCTTTCTCAGGTCAGGTTCAATAGGGACCATATGGCGGCGGCGATCATTGAATGCAGCCAGACTGTCATAGCCAGCGGCGGCTAGAAGCGAACGCAAGTCATCACCGCGCTCGGCGACTCGATCGTGGTTATGAGCATCTGAAGCGGTAGTAACGGGTACATTGCGTGCTGCGAAACGGGCAAGGAGGGGCGGGGCTGGATAAGCCGCAGCTATAGGTTTTCTCCACCCTGCGGCATTGACTTCAGCAGCCATGCCTGAGCTTGCCGCCACCTCGGCCATGCGGTCGTAGAACTCATCTGGCACATCAGGCATGCGACCTGTGATCGCGCACAGATCGGGGTGTGCGAGCACGTCACATACTCCCGAGTCGGCTAGTTCTTCGAGGGCCAACGTGTAGTTGTGCCAGATCGATTCGATCGTTCGAGAGTCCCACTCGGCGGCGAATTCAGGAACGGAAAGATTGTCGAAACCCCAGGCGCCAATCCAGTGCACCGAGCCCAGGAGAACGTCAAAGGGATAGCCGTCAAGAATGTCGGCGACCTTGTCCATGCGGCCAGCGTAGTGATCGACTTCGAGGCCAAGTACCACGGGCAGCCCCGCTGCCTTTGCGCCAAGAACTACCTCTACGTAGTGATCGAGATCCGCACCTTGTTCTTCTGTCCACTTTTCTGCCATGCGGCCCGCAAGTGCTGGGTTGGGGTCATCGTCCCAAAAACCTGCAAGCGCATCGGCCTGATTGAACCGATAGAAATGCTCAGTCAGCGCCACCTCTGTGACGCCAGCCTTTGTCGCTCGTTCACAGTACAAGGCCACCTGTTCGATCGTTGCGTCAAGCGAACCAGGTCCGTGCTCCCAGAGGTGAAGGTGATAGTCGAGCACCCGCCCATGTTAGGAGAAGGAAGCCAACTCTCAGCGCCAGATTTGTTCGCCCATACGCGCAAGACCTGCGATGTCATAAATATCGTCTTCAAAGAAGGGTACCGAGACCATCACATCAGGGGCCGCTGAAAGCTCAGCTCGCTGTTCAGCTTCACGTTTGCCAACGAGTTGGAAATTACGAAAACTCATGCCCACTTCGCTAAGCACACGTGCGACTGTCGATTCATCACCAAGTTTGGACAACTGCTCAGCGTTCAAACTGGCAAGCACGTCCTTTGGTCCGCTGAGCAACTTCTCAGCGGCTGCGGCGACATCTGGGTCGAGTAAATAACTAGGTAGGACTTTATTTAATATGAGTCCACCTAGATGCAAACCCTTCTGTTGTAAGGCTTTTATAAAGAACTCGGCCTCTCGCAATGGTGAGGGCTCAAGGGTAGAAACCACGATGAATGTCGTACGTCGGTCTCCTAGTACTCGCTCAACTGCCTGCGCCCGCTCGACGAAACCGTCATGCATTGACTGGAACAACATGAAGAACTCGGCAATATCCTGCAAAAAAGCTGACCCCAAAATGCGATCGGCAATTTGATAAAAGGGCTTAGACGCCACACTTACAATGCGGCTGCGATATGGCACAAGAAGCCAACGCAACAAACGACTAGAGAAGAAATCGGCCATACGGGCAGGGGCTTCAAGAAAGTCGAGAGCATTGCGAGTTGGTGGCGTGTCAACCACTATCAGGTCGTACTTGCCAGATGAGTGCAGCTCGTAGAGCCTCTCCATCGCAATGTAATCGTGGCTTTGCACGAACCGGCCAGTCACATTTTTGTACATGGGGTTAGCCAGGATTGCGTCTCTGGTGGCGACATCGGGAGCGTGACGAACAATGAGGTCGTCCCAGCTCTGTTTGGTGTCAAGCATCGCTGCCCACAACTCGCCACGTGGTTCTACGCCACTTGCGGCTAGCGCAGAAGGATCAACGCGGGTCTCGACATTTCCAAAACTCTCCAAACCCATTGCATTAGCTAGGCGTCGTGCCGGGTCAACGGTAAGAACCAAGACCTTGCCACCCAGGTGAATCGCCGCCATGGTCCCAAGAGTCGCCGCAGTGGTGGTTTTTCCCACTCCCCCAGACCCGCAGGTGACAACAATCTCTTTAGCCGCCAGGAGTTGTTCAAGCGATGTGGAATCAGCCATCAGTACCCAATCTCTTCGCCAAGTGCTTGGGCCAACTGGTTCGTCGCCCGCAAGCCATCGGCTCGGGTGAACAACTCGGGAATGTAAAAAACCGGCAAGGTGGGGTCGATTCCCTCGCGTAAACGAGCAAGGTGTCGCGATCGGGTGCGCCGCAAGCTCACCGCCAGATGCGCAGCTTCAAGCACCATGTCAACCTTCGCTCCTGCGGTTTCACGCAATGCGCCAACCAGTGCTGGCTCTCTCAACGCATCGAAGATCTCTTCTTCACCGCGTCCAAAGAGTTCAGGCAACACGCGATTTACGACAACGGCAGCTACATCAACGTTGGTGTCACCCAATGCATCGAGCAGTTCCAACGATTCGGTCACCGGCATCTCTTCGGGTGAAGTCACCACCACCACGCCAGTGGTGGCCGCATCGCCAAGGAGGTCAAGCATCCAATCAGTCTGGTCTCGAATGAGCCCTACAGAAACCAACTCGTTGATGGCCTGCGGCGCTCGAAGCTGTCCAACAATGTGGCCAGTAGCGACGGCATCAACCACCACCAAGTCGTAGTTCCGCTCCCGAACCTCATGAGCGAGCTTTCCGATCGTAAGAATCTCTTTGACCCCAGGAGCTGCGTTGGCAATGAAATCGAAGGTGCGCGCCAATGGGCCAACACGAGCAACAAGGGGCAATTTGAGCTGGAGACTCAGGTATTCCTTGAGAGATTCTTCGGTGTTCATCGACATTAGGTGCAATCTGGGCTGCACCTCACGGGGCTGAAAACCGACATCGGCAACCTCAAAGAAATCAGCCAAGTTTCCTTTTGCGTCTACCTCACAAGCCAGTGTTCGCTTGCCTTGTTGGGCACCAAGCATGGCAAGTCCGGCAGCAATGGCTGACTTTCCAACCCCGCCCTTGCCGGTAACGAACAGCAAGCGACGACTCAAAATGTCGTCCGCAGCCTCCCCCATGGTGTTCGGTAAGCCTTAGGAGATTCCGAAACCGATATGGCGATCGCTGTTTGGACTGCCAATCTCAACATAAGCGACCTTATCGGCCGGTATGCCGACCTGTCGTTCTTTACGATCGGTCAACCACAGCACCCCCGTGCCAGATGTCAACACTTTCTCTATCTCAGCACGAAGCTTCTTGGCATCCGTTTTGTCATCGAGTTCGATGTCGATTTCCTTCGGCGAATACGTGACCCCTATACGTACATCCACGACACGATCTCCTCTGCTAAGAGCGTCCACCGATAGGCGGCGCTCAATTAAATACGGGCCCTGCTATGTCAGTTTGTCTGGCATAGCAAATCTTTGACACACGCAAGGTACGCCCATCCACTGAGCCTTTACCGAACGCTTGTCAGCATAGAGCGCCGGCTCTAAGCCCTGACGCTTTCAGATGATTTTAAGTTCGGAGTTGTAACGGCGGCGGGGAGCAAGTTCGCCATCAATTTGTTTTGCCAAGTTCGTAAAGGTCTGTGCAGCTTCACTATCGGGGTCGCTAATCGTGATGGGAACCCCAGTGTCTCCACCTTCACGTAGCTCGGGAACCAGAGGAATCTGACCTAGCAAGGGAACCTCAAGTCTTTCGGCCAGCGCTTGACCGCCACCTTTTCCGAACAATTCGTAACGCTTGGAATCGTCCCCGACGAACCAGCTCATGTTTTCAATCACGCCACGAACCGGAATATTGATGTGATCACTCTTGAACATAAGCCCTGCGCGCTGCGCCACACGCTGGGCTGCGGGCTGGGGAGTCGTCACGATAAACGCTTCAGACTTGGGTAAGAAGCTCGCCAATGATAAGGCGATGTCGCCAGTACCTGGGGGCATATCGACAACAAGATAATCGGGGTCGCCCCAATAGAAGTCAGTGAGAAACTGCTCCAAAGCCTTATGCAACATGGGTCCACGCCAAACCACAGGCTGGTCTTCACGCACGAAGAATCCGATCGACGCGCACGTAACGCCATGGGCTTCAGGGGGGAGAATCATCTTGTCGTCCAACACAGTGGGAGGACGATCAATGCCGAGCATGGCTGGAACCGAAAAGCCCCAAACATCAGCATCTACAAGAGCCACGCGCTTGGACTGCCTTGCGAGCGCAATGGCCAAATTGACCGTCACCGTAGACTTGCCAACGCCACCTTTGCCTGAAGCAATGAGAAGGACTCGGGTCTTACTGGAGGGGTCAGAAAATGGAATCGCCCTGCCCTCAGCATGGCCGTGGGCTTGGGTGGAACCGGCCGTCGAAGCTGGGTCGCCGTGCAAGCTCGTGCGTAGTGCAGTCAATTCTTCAGGTGTCATCGTGGTGAACTCAAGTGAAACGGCATCAACGCCATCGAGGGCCTGAACCGCACCCGTGACTCGGTTGGTTATCTCGTTTTTCAGTGGGCAGCCTGCCACCGTCAATGCAACCAACACATCAACCGAGGTCTCATTGATGGTAACACGACGAACCATGCCGAGATCAACGATGCTCTTGTGAAGCTCGGGATCTTCGACTGGGCGTAGTGCCTCAATGACTTGGGTTTCAGTGACCGACATGATTGCCTCCGGCGTCTTGTGAACCTCTAAAGGCTCAGTGAATAGGTCCACCTTGTATGCCAAAGATTCGTTATTCCAGTCTTCGTCTGGCATACAAAAGGACCCGCATCTGATTGAGCACCGCCTTTCGGCGGACGCTCTTAGTACAATACCGGTGTGCCGAGCGATCCCCTTGCCTCAGGTCCGTTGACCCCTGATGAATTCTCGTCAGTAGTAACGGCCATCACCTCAGCATTCGGTGACCCGACCCGGCGCCAGATCTACCTTTTCGCCCACGAACATCCCGAGGGTGTCACTGCTTCAGAAGTGGCCGAGCACTTCGAATTGCACACAAACGTTGCTCGCCACCACCTAGACAAACTGGCTGCTGGCAGTTACTTAGAAGTACACACCGAACGTGCAGGCAACGGGGGCGCTGGTCGTCCATCCAAACGCTATGGCGCTGCTGAGCGCACTATGGCTGTTGATTTTCCCTTACGCCAAGACGACATGGTCATCACGCTGTTAGGCCGAGCGCTGGCATTGCTACCCCACGATGTGGCCGAAGCCATGGCCGAAGAGGTTGGTTACGAATACGGCCAAGTGATGGCTGAGTCCCTATCTCCTGATGAAGGACAGCGCTCCTTTCGTACTGCTCTGCATGCCGTAGCTGATGCCCTTACCGCACATGGATTTGCTGCCCATACCGAAAAACGTGGCAATTCACTGGCAATTATTTCCGAACACTGCCCCTTTGGAGCCACCGCCGTATCGTCACCCGTTATCTGCGCCGTAGACCGAGGCATGGTGCGAGGCATGCTCAGTGCCCTCTACGGGGAGTCGACTACCGAAACGTCAAGTTCTCGGGCCCAAGGTGATTCAAGCTGCGTCACGTCAATCTTTTCTTAAAGTTTCTTTCTTTGAGAACTTGTCTGTGAGGTCTCGTTTATGAGCGAGCGTCACTATCTTGATCACGCATCAACCTCGCCGTGTCGTCCTATGGTTATGGCGGCAATGGTCCCCTGGTTTGGAGTGGCTGGTGACCCTGGCCGCATTCATCACGAAGGCCACGTCGTTCGAGCATCCATTGAACAAGCCCGGGCCCAAGTGGCCGAGCTATTCGGCGCTCGTTCTCGAGAAGTCATCTTCACGAGTGGTGCCACCGAAAGCTGCGTAACAGCAACCTGGATGGCGACCGAACGTGGACCTCATGTGGTGGTCAGCCAGGGGGAACATTCAAGTGTTAGGGAGTCGGCTGCTCGCCATGAAGTGACCACAGTGGGTTTAGATCGTCTTGGGCGTGTATCGCCAGATGAGGTGATGGCAGCGGTACGAGATGACACGGCGCTCGTCCACCTGCAATGGGGAAATCATGAGGTGGGAACCTTGCAGCCGGTCGACGAGGTCATAGCCCGTTGTCGTGAACGGGGAGTATTGACCCATGTTGATGCGGCTGCCGCCGCTGGCCATGTTCCAATTAACTTTGCTGCACTCGGCGCAGACTTAATGAGCATTTCTGCACACAAGATGGGGGGGCCTCCGGGTATCGGGGCTTTGCTCGTGCGGCGAGGGCTGCGACTTCGACCGCTATTAGTTGGCGGAGCACAAGAACGGGCTCGCCGAGCTGGCTACGAAAATGTGCCCGCCATTATGGGCTTTGGTGAACTGGCACGCTTGCTGGCGGAGGGTGGACTTATTGAAGAGGTCGCTCGTTCTGAGCGGTTGATCGACTTAGTTGTGGCTGCGGCTGCAGACGGTTCGCTTGGCCCGGGCATTGAGATGCTCGGCGACCCTCAACCCAGTGGACGCCTTCCTCATATGTTGTGCCTTGGCATCCATGGTGTAGAGGCTGAGCCTGTTCTTTTGGGTCTAGATCAATCTGGGGTCGCCGTACATTCGGGAAGTTCCTGTTCTTCAGAACTACTTGAGCCCTCGCCGGTTCTGGAAGCAATGGGCGTGGATGCATCTCGCTCGCTACGAATATCAGTCGGCTGGTCGAGCAGGGTTGAGGATGTGGACGCCTTTTGCCAAGCCTTACCAACCGTTCTCGAACGCCTCCGAGCGCTGGGCTCATCGTAAGTTGCCGTCTTCCGATCGCGTCGCCAACGAGTCTCGAATGGCTCCTCGTCAGAAGAACCTGATCACAGTTTACCGAAATATCGAAAGGGATCATTCTCTGACAAATAGCGACATCAGGTGCAGCGAGTCATACGATGAGCGGATGGCCGTGCACCTTGTTCGTCATGCACGGGCGGGCGCTCATTTGGGACCAGATGAGCCCGATGATCTGCGACCACTTACCGACAAAGGCGAGCAGCAGGCTCGCTCGCTTGTTGATCAACTCACCGGCTTTCCCGTTACCCGAGTGTTATCGAGTCCGTATCTTCGGTGTCGCCAGACAGTCGAACCCCTGGCACAAAAACTTGGTTTAGCCATTGAGGAACACGCCGCCCTGCTTGAGACCGCAGACCTTGAAGAGCTATGGGCCTTGCTTGAAGAACTCACTCGTAATCAAAAGGACGTAGTGGTCTGTACTCATGGCAACCTCATTGGCCCTGTAATTGATCGAATGCACCGTCGAGGTGTCCCACTTGAAACCTCAGAACGTGACTGCAAGAAGGGCTCTACTTGGACAATCAAAACGGACAATAACGGCGACTTCGTCAGCGCTTCTTACATGCCTCCAGCAATCTTCGCCGACTAGGGCGTAGGGGCGGGGGCGGGTGTAGGAGCGGGGGCGGAAGGATCGCCAATGCCTGCAGTCGACAAGAAGCCTTCGATAGAGGCACGAAGAGCAGGGGAAGGGTTCGCATTGAGGGCGGCACGGAATGAGTCGAGGGCAGCAGGGTCGTCTCCTAGAAAGCGAAGCACCAAACCCTTATAGAACAAGGCTCGTGGATCGTTTGGCCTGAGCGTTAGGGCTTCGTCAAGTGAACTACGGCCCTGTTCAATAAGGCCATTGCGTTCGGCAGAACGACCTACAAGAGCAAGAAGTAGACCTCGTTCGGTTAAGGCGGCCACGTGGTCGGGTTCGTCTGCAAGGATGGCGTCGTAAAGCTTCAGTGCTTCAAGCTGCTTGTCATCGTTGGCCAGTTTCACAGCCCGTTGCATGCGCTCGGCTTGTTTGTTAACCGAACCTCCCGTTGCAACCTCGCCAGGTCGTCGAGTACCTGACGAAACGGCTGCAGCAATTCCAGCCCCCGCCGCAAGCAACCCAACAACGGCAATCACACCAGCTGTACGCAATCGACGCTGCCTCAAGCCAGTAACCGACCCGCTACCAGTAACCCTTGACTCATCAGACGAAGATGTCTCCGACGAGGGTTCATCGAGCGAAGGCGAGTTACGCCACTTCCAAAAGGCCGCTGCTAGACCTGCGGTGGCGATCACTACGGCCGCAGCCGGTATTGCCCAGACAAGCGCTCCGGCTCCCGATCGTGGAGGGTTGAGTAATATCTTCTCTCCATAACGACTCACGAGGTACGCACGGATTGCCTCGTCATCTTCGCCAGCACGCACTCGTCTGGCGATCTCTGCACGAATTGCTTGAGCGGCCGGTGCATTCGACTCGCGAACTGACTGTCCACGACATGTTGGACAACGCACCACTGAACTCACCGCATCAATACGCTCAGCTTCGGTCTGGGGTGATCGGTCGCCCACGCCAGCAACCAGCAGCGAAGCCCCCACAACCATTGCCATCGCTAACCAAACAAGCCATCGCCTCATCTTGATTGACCCCCGGAAACAAGTTGGGCCAACAATTCATCAAGTTTCTTTTCAGTTACTCCGCCAACGATCTTGGCCCGAACGATGCCGTCGGGGCTGACCAGGTAAGACTCTGGAACGCCTGACACTCCCCAATCGAGCGCAACACGACCGTCGGGGTCATCGAGCACAGGCCATGACCCTCCCCGTTCGGCAAAGAACCGCTTCACGGCATCTGCCTCATCGCTAAACACCACGCTCACTACCCGTACGTCACCAATCTGGGTATGGCGCGCATCAAAGGCGACCAACTCAGGCTGTTCCTCTTGGCAAGGCACACACCAGGTTGCAAAAACATTGACCAATACAAATCGCTCGCCCACATCTGCAAGATCAAAAGTCGCCCCATCAAGCAATGACAGCCCCTTCAACTCAGGGGCAAGTTTGCCAAGCAATGGGCTCTGCGCAAGACGAGCAGTCGATGAATCACGTGTCGCCAAGATGCCCACAAATCCCGCTAGCAAAGACCCAATTACCACGGCCGTGATCAAGATGCCGCGGCCACGTGGTCGCCTCGTCCCACCAGAAAACCCAGTGTCATTGGCGGGCTCATGGTCATCTGCAACCCGAGCATCAACCGGCTCGAGGCCAGGCTGGTCAGTCACTGCGCTACCAATGTTTCAGGAAGATCAGAATCAGAATCAGAAGACGACGTTAAGTCTGGCGCTTCATCACCTGGATGAGTGCCACTCGGTGAATCAAAGCCTGTTGGTTCAAAGCGGCGGCGGGAAGTGGGCCACCCAGCCAACAGAGACCCAACGGCCATGATGCCCCCGCCGATCCAAAGCCACATTACCAGTGGACCAACGATCACTTTGATTACTGCTGAGCCACCCTCCTTGATGGGGGGAGCAACAAGAATGAGATACACATCGTCAATCAATCGGCTTCGCACCGATGGCGTTGCGATGGTCTGTGTGGCATTTGGAAACTGGTTCAGCGCTGGCTTGTAGACCTGCTTTCCATCAATTTTGACCCTTGCACTCGTTACGGTTTTCTGCGGAGTAACACGGGGCTCGGCCATGCCCAGGTAGGTCACCTCGTGACCAGCCACCGATGCCGATTGCCCCTCTTCTAAACGGAACTGACCACTTGATGTGTAAGACGAAGACGCAGCAAATGCAGTGGCCAAAACAATGACTCCGAGGTGGACGACCATGCCCCCATTAGAACGTCCCACAAGAGCCAATAACACCGGGCGTTCTTCACGGCGCAATACACGAGCGGAAAGAACGATGTGGCGCAATGCCGCTCCGGCAGCGAAACCGCCGAGGCCAAACGCTAGAACCGGTGCAAGACCACGAGCACCAAGCAACACGGGAATTACAACGCAAACAGTGCCCGCAGCTGAAGGCCAAAACAAACGGTCTCGCAACAACTCACCAGATGCCTTGCGCCACGGCAACACTGGCGCAACCGCCATCAAGAACAGCAATGTCATACCAATAGGCATGGTCATGCGATTGAAGTAAGGGCTTCCGACCGAGATCTGTTCATCTCGCAAAGATTCATAAACGAGGGGAAACACCGTCCCCAACAAGACGACAAAAGCAAAGGCCGAAAAGGCAATGTTGTTGGCCAAAAAGAAGCCTTCACGAGACAATGGTGAGTCAATACTGCCTGACGAACGCAGCTGATCGCCACGCCAGCCAATCAAACCCACACTTACAACAACAACGATCGCAAATAGGACGAGCAGCCAAGGGCCAATCGGAGACTCCGTAAAAGAATGCACCGAATCGAGTACCCCCGAACGAGTCAAGAAGGTACCCAGAATTGTGAGAGAGAACGTGGCCACCAGCAGCGAGAGATTCCATACCCGCAACATGCCGCGGCGTTCTTGAATGATCACCGAATGCAAGAAGGCGGTTCCAGTTAGCCAGGGAAGAAACGATGCATTCTCAACAGGATCCCAAGCCCAGTAACCACCCCAGCCCAAGACCTCATAAGACCACCACGAACCGAGAATGATGCCAACCGTGAGGCAGCCCCAAGCCAACAAGGTCCATCTGCGAGTCGCCTCTAACCAGCCTTCCCCCAAGCGTCCGGTTATTAACGCTGCTATTGCAAAAGCAAAGGGAACGGTGAATCCCACATAACCGAGATACAAAAACGGTGGGTGAATCGCCATGAGAATGTGATTTTGCAACAACGGGTTAGGGCCCGGTCCATCAAGAGGAACCACTCCAGACACGACAGTGAAAGGATTTGCGGGGCCCAGCATCAATAGAAAGAAAAAGGCCGACACTGCAAATATCACCATTAGAGCCCAGCCCACCAAAGGATCGTCGAGTCGATCACGGAAACGCCGTACAACTGCCACTAGATAGCCAGCAAGCACAAGTGCCCATAAAATTATTGAACCCTCAAGCGCTCCCCACATTGAAGCGACTGTGTAAAAAAGTGGCGTCGAGCGGCTGCCGTTTCTTGCCACATATGCCAGTGAGAAATCATGACCAATCAGGGCGGACTGCATCGCGATTGTGGCAAGCACCGCACCACCAAAAACCAACCAAGCATAAGAACGGCCAATCCTGAGCAATGAAGAACGACCTCGGTATTGACCAACGATCATCGTGACCGCTCCCAACACCGACCCGGCCATGCCAAGTGCTAGACCCGCTGTGCCAATAGCAGCATTCAAGGACATGCTTCTTTCTCGGCCAACTCGATGCGATCGGCACCCTTCGTGCGGTATTCGGAAGTGTGTCGCACTCTTATGAGGTCGCTGTGAAACTCGTCGTCTCCCTTAGAGAATGACCCTTCGAGCACAACGGGAATGCCCTGTCTAAAAAGCTCGGGAGGGTCACCTCGATGGCTCACCTTGACCTCGGCGCAGTGATACACGACCGTGAAGACTGTGGAATCGCCCTGTTGTGAAGGCTTGTTCATCACCGTTCCCTGCAAACGGAAACGATGGGTTCCAAGCTCAGAACGGTCGGCCAACGCCTCGTCTGCATTGCGAAAATATGTCGTAGCGTTTCCAAGTCCCTGAAAAACCAAATAGACCAAAGAACCACAAACCACAGCAATCAGAAGCCCTAAGCGAAGCCTTCCTCGCTGAAAACTCCTTTGGGGTTTACCCGCGGCCTCCGCTGGGTCCGCTGGGTCAGACGGGTCCGATGGGTTCACTGCGTCCGAACTCACTTTACGTTCCCGCATTGTGCGTCCCGACCTTGTGCGCTTAGGGCGAACCTTCGCCCTAAGCGCAGGACCCAAAGGCTGTATCCCGCAAGACCCAACAAGGTTGTGCCGTATCCGGCAACGACATATCCATCCATCAGATAACCACTTCCTCAGATCGACGCTCGTCGAGTGCTCGGGCTAATACCAAATCGTCTTCCGATGCCTCAAGACGGGCCACCCTTGTTCGGTGAATCACCAGCCAGGCATAGATCAGTGTCATCGCAATAAAGCCAACCAGCATCGCCCCTATAAACTCACCGTCAAGTTCGCGCTGGGGGTTGAGCTGCATGATGGAGCGTCCTTGGTGCAATGTGCGCCACCATTCGACCGCGAAGTGATTGATAGGCACCACCACAACAGTCAACAAGGCCGTAATGGCCGAACGGTTGGCCGTGACCTCGACATCTGCTGGTACACGGCGAAGAGCCAAATACCCAAGCTCAAGCATGAACATCAAAGCAGATAACGTGAGGCGGGCATCCCATGTCCACCAAACACCCCAGGTAGGACGCCCCCAGATCGAGCCCGTAATTAAAGTCAGTGCCGTAAACAGCACAGCTACTTCCATAGATGCACCGCCAAGTTGGTCCCAACGACGATCTTGAGTACGGGGCCAAAGCCATGCTGCGCTCGCCAGCGCGGCGACACCAAAAGCCACATAAGAAGCCCATGCCAGGCCCGGGTGAATGGCACTGAGGCGA
>JBBSKG010000014.1:0-30512 GCA_038256565.1 Acidimicrobiales bacterium
CCGCGTCCCAAGAAGGTCACGTCACGACCAGGGCTCATTCCCTGAGCGCCTCCCACCACAGGCACTCGCCCTGCCTCTAAAGCGTGACGTAAACGATCGGCTTTGACCTCTAGAATTCTAGCGTTGGTGTGAATGGCATCGGTAAGAAAACCTGCTTGGCTTCCAGTGAAACTGTCAGCCTCAACACCAACGTCATGAAGGGCCATGCATAACAATGCCGTGGCCTTACGCTCGCCAGCAGTTATGAGCATGTCCATCTCTCGGCCAGGACGGGTCTTTGAAACCTGGCTAGCGAGATGCAGTAATTCGTCAGTTTCCTTACCCATTGCGCTGACCACAACCACGACGTCATCGCCCCGACGACGGGTGCGAGCAATGTGGTCTGCTACCTCACGAATACGCTCAGGGGTTGCGAGCGAGGTACCACCGAACTTTTGGACGACGAAAGCCATGGCTCAAGAACGCTACCAGCGCTAAGAGGAGACCAATACGCCCTGAACAGTGAGATCATTAACTAAGGCAGCTTGGTCAGTTGCCAACAAGGCAGCAAGGGCCCACATGTCAGAATCGCGGATCGAAAGTACTGCACCGTTCCAGTCACCCCGACTGTGAGCTATATGACGAAGATAACCCGCAATCGCCGGTGCCTCTTTGGCACCCTCAAGTGCTACAAGATCAATAACAACTCGATGAGTCTTCACTGTCTGAGCTGGCGACTCTCCCTTGCCTAACAACACCGTGATGGGTACGTTGTAAAAAGCAGCCAACTCATGAAGTCCTGGCAGATTCAATACTCGAAAGCCTCGTTCGTAAGCCCCAATTGTCGACGCGCTCCAACGGCCTCCAGAGAGTTTGCCGACCTGCTGCAAAGAAAGACCATGTTGACGACGGACTGAACGTAAGCGGCGACCCACTTCCAGCGTAAAAGCAAGGCCTGCCTCAGTATCGGTTTCGACTTCTGTGGCCCCCCCCGTAGATGATTGGTCTTCGGGCATGCTGAGTTTGTCCTCCAGGTCGCGAACAGAGTGACCCCCCAAAGGGTCCCCTATTACTTTCGACACGCAAGGTGTCTGATTCCTCCCCATTTAGGAGTTTTTTCCGTTTCTTCAAACATCTTAGGTTGTCACCACCAACCGATACCTCTATTAAGGTCTGAGCGATGGGAACAGAAAAGCGTCAACGACAGAAGGAGGGTCGGGCGAATCGCCTAGCCGCTAACCAAAAGGCCGACCTCCGAGCCCGTCGCAAAACTCAAATCATTCGCCTTGCCGTCATTATGGTCGCCACCACTTTGGGTGTTTTCGCCATTTCAACTTTCGGCAAAGATGACAAAGATGACAAAGATGACACTACTGCCACGACCACCCTGCCCTCCACGACCATGCCGGTTACTCTCTTCACCTACGGAACGGGTGAATGTGCACCGCCAGAAAAGCCCAATAAGCCGGTACGCGTCTTCACCGCTGCACCTAAGAAATGCATAGAAGATGACAAGAATTATGGCGCTGTGATTGTCACATCAAAGGGAGATATTACCGTTGACCTAGACGAGATTGTCGCCCCTGGTGCTGTCAACAACTTCGTAACTCTTGCCCGTTATGGCTACTACGACGGCGATGACTTTCACAGAGTAGTCAAAGACTTTGTTATTCAAGGCGGCGACCCGGTCGGAGAACCACAAGGCACGGGCGGCCCTGGCTATGCCTTCGACGACGAACTACCTACCCCAGATAACCCATACGTTGAAGGCTCACTAGCCATGGCCAACTCGGGAGCAAATACAAACGGCAGCCAATTCTTTATCTATACAGGCCCAAACCCCCTTGGGCCCAACTTTTCCCATTTCGGAAAAGTCACCATGGGCATAGAGACCGTCAAGGCAATTATGGAACTATCTAACGGTGACGGCCCGCCATCTAAGCCCGTGACAATCAAATCAGTCACCATCACCGAGTCATAGGAACATTCTTAGAGGTTAAGCGGATAAGTTCACCTTGTGGGCGTAGAACGATTCGACCTGTATCTAAAAGTGGAGCATCACGCCTTGGACGGCGCGTGTGGCCGTATATACGGCAACGGCCACAAGCAGGGCGGCAAACCACCTGAGACTCTTCTCGGACTCGATACGGTCTGCGACTTTTGCGCCGCTGAGCACCCCAGCAACCGCCGCAATCGTGAAAGGAATGGTCACCTTCCACTCAATCGTCGCGTCAGTTGCAAAACGAGTCATAAGAGCAACTGAAGCGTTGATTGCAACCACTAGCAACGACGTCCCAATCGCCTCAGGCATGGGGAGAAATAACAAAAGTGTCAGGGCAGGAACAACCACGAACCCACCACCAACACCAAAAAGCCCTGTTAAGAAACCCACTGCAGTCCCCGCAATAACAATCGTGACCGCTCGGGCTGCTTGGATCGTCGCAACAGGTGTACGGCCGTCGGTGCCCAATGAATCGGCCAAGGTGAGTTGCTCACCCACACGGGTACAGGTTGGACAGGCAGTCAGCATTCGCCATGCAGCAATGACTACAAGAACGCTAAAGCCAAGGAGCAACACATCGGGGTCAAGACTTCGGTTAAGCGCCGAGCCCAGAAATGATCCTCCAATACCTACCAAACCAAAGGTAACACCCGTTCCAACACGTACCCGTCCACTACGCCAATGACCAAACAAACCAACCATTGATGCCGTTCCAACGAGAAACAAACTGGTTGCGGTAGCCGCCTTTGGCTCTTGACCTGCCCCATATATCAGCATCGGCACCGCAAGGATTGACCCTCCACCACCAAGTGCTCCAAGCGATAAGCCAATGAGGAAGCCAAGAGGCGACGCTAGAAAAACCCTCAAACCGCTTTACCGACTTCACCACTTGAAGCCGTGGTTTCCTTGGCGTCAACAACAAGTTCATCCCCAGCCCAAGCCTGAAACCCACCAAGTAGGTCAGCCACCGTCGTAAAGCCCTTTTGGCGCAGGGTCGATGCAGCAATTGAAGATCGGTAACCCCCGGCGCAATAAACGACCGTCGACGCTTCGGGGTTCAGGCCCAATTCAATTATACCTGCCAACAAACCAGATAGCGCCAAACAATGGGCTCCTGGAATAACGCCATTGCCTTGTTCGGCGCTGGTGCGAACATCAATAACTTGCAGGTCAGGTTGGTCATTTATCCATGTTGCTAAATCGCTTGCTGAAATACGTCGAGCCTGGCCAGCAAGATTGGGTCGATCAATCAAAATTTGTTCGACCACAGGAAGATAACCAGCAACCTTGTCGAAGCCGATGCGAGCAAGCCGGACCCTTGCTTCCGTCTCGCGACCAGGATCAGTTACAAGCACGATGGGTTGTTTAGGACTAATTACATCACCCGCATATTCAGCAAATCGTCCGTCAAGACCAACGTTGATCGAATGAACTAGGTGCCCAGAGGCAAAAGTTTCAGGACTGCGGGTGTCGAGCACCACACCACCTGTATCTACGATCAACTGTGCCTCATCTAGAGTCACTTCTTTGGTTGGTGCCTCGTCATCGAGCAAACCCCTGGCTCTACGGTTGGCGTCAGCAGCAAAACCAAAATAAGCAGGAGCGACCGACTGGCCCTCAGTAACTACGGCCACGAAATCATCTTCACTCATAGGAGCAAGCGCGTAGTTCGTCTCGCGCTGTTGACCAATCGTTGATTCAGTAGCTGTCGAAAGCTGCTTTCCGCATGCGGAACCTGCACCATGAGCGGGATAGACCCGTGTGTGGTCTGGAAGAGTAAGGATTTGTTCGCGTAATGAACGGTAGAGCTGCCTCCCAAGATCATCTGGGCTATGGCCCGCTGATGCCAATAGGTCGGGCCTTCCAACATCACCGATGAAGAGGGCGTCCCCGGTTAGCACAGCCCATGGTTCAACGTCATCAGTGTGTTCCCACACCACCAATGAAATCGATTCAGGAGTATGACCCGGAGTCGCCCGCACCTCGATAACCACCTCACCGAGAACAATCCGTTCACCGTGCACCAGTTCCTGTATCGGAAAGTCAGTCTGAGCCCCTAACCCATACGAGATCGTGGCTCCAGTGGCTTTAGCTAGCTCGAGATGACCAGAAAGAAAGTCTGCATGCACATGAGTTTCGATCACCTGTTCAATGTGGAGCCCACTGTCCTTAGCATCAGCGAGGTAACCAGAAATGTCACGCTGGGGGTCAACAACAACGGCCCTTCCTGTTGTTCTATCGCCAATCAGGTAGCTAAAAACTGACAAACACCCAAGCTCGTACTGGTGAAAATACATATCAATACCTCCGATTCAATAGCTACGATGCAGCCATATCCAATGCCCGAAGCTCACTTCAGTCCTCTAGAAGGTCAACGCCATCTGGTGCTTAAAACTTCCAGCGCACTCAGGTCGCAGCTATCTATGGAAGTACGTCGAGGGTGCTCACTTTGCCATCTACGTAAATGGTCACTGAGCCTGCGCCTTCTACCGTCCAAACTTCTTCGGTTGAACGAATCAGTGCCGTTTGTTCAGAAATGGCAGCAAGACGAAGGCCGGGGTCTGCTAAAGCAAGAGTGCGCTGATGCGAAGTTGCGAATCGATCATCGGCATTGGGATAAACCGCTACACCCGAAATCAATCCCAAACCCACAGTGAACGCTCCACCTCGTGGGTCAACCATTGGGTCGCCAACAACCATTGCGCCCGCACCTGAACCCGCGACGACTGCACCTTCTTGCCAAGCAGCAACTAGGGCATCCCACAAGGGAGTCGACTTCAACACCGAACGCAAATGCAATGGAGAACCATCTGCGAGATAGATAAAACGGGCCCCGCTAATAACGTCTACGTTGCTTGACACCAAAGCATCGCGACGCTGAAACACATCAAGGCCGACCACCTGAGCGCCTAGCTCGGCAAAATAAGCAGTAGCGCCAGCAACCACACGGGCTGGATATTCGTAGGCCGCCGCAGTAGCTAAAACAATGACCTCAGTGCCGCCACTGGCCGCCAGCAATTTTTCATCAAAGTTGCAACCCGACCCCCATGCCCCACCACCAATCAAAGCAAGTACACCGCTCATGAAGAATGGGTGGTTGATCGTGATTCCACTATTGCCACGCCCTGAACCCAGGGACGAAGGATGGGGTTCTTAGTTGGCATATCAAACCTTTCGATATCAGTGATGATAAAGCCAGCCTGGCGAATCCGTTCAGGAAGGCTTCGCCCAGGATGGAAACCTCCCGTCAAGGTTCCGCTTCTTATATGAGATGCGACGATACCCCCGAACCCACGGGTGCATCCCCCATGATCTACAAACCAAAACTTGCCGTTAGGAACCAACGCCGCACGAACCTTTGCTAACACCTCAGAAAGGTCATCATTGTCAAGCACACTCAACTCGCCAACCGAAATCACCGATCCGACGGAACCCGTCATGGAATCATCACCTCTCTTCATAATGAGGTTGATAGTCTCAAGAACGAAGGTGGTTGGCTGACCTTCCAAGGCTTTGCTTCTTAGTGCGTCGCCCCTCTTGGCCATTATGGCTAGCTGCACGTCACCCACCCCGGTTAACGTAGCTGACCATGAGCATCGACAAAGTTGGCATCATCGGTTCAGGCATCATGGGGTCAGGTATAGCGGAAGTGGCGGCCAAGGCTGGTCACCAGGTCATCCTGCGTTCACGCAAGCAGGAAACCGCTGACGATATGGTCACCCGCCTTCAAAAATCTCTCGATAAACAGGTTGAGAAAGGCAAACTCGAACAAAGCGATCGTGATGCGATCGCCGCTCGAGTTTCCGCGACTTCTTCTCTAAGCGACCTCAGTGATTGTGACTTAGTCATCGAGTCAGTCGTCGAAGACCTCGCCATCAAGCGTGACCTATTTGCAGAACTTGATCGTCTCTGCAAGCCCGAGGCAATCATCGCCACCAATACTTCAACGCTTCCAGTCGTCGAGATGGCTGTGGCCACCTCTCGTGCAGACAAGGTTTGCGGTATTCACTTCTTCAACCCAGCGCCGATGATGAGCTTGGTCGAAATCATTCGCCCGCTCACCGCATCAAACGAAACCATGGCAGCTGCACATGCTTTTGCCGAAGGTTGTGGCAAGTCGCCCGTAGAGGTTGAAGATCGGGCTGGCTTCATCGTCAATGCACTGCTCTTCCCTTACCTCAACAATGCCGTACGCATGTTGGAAAACAGAACGGCCACAAAAGAGGCGATCGACGCCGCCATGCAAGGTGGGTGCAACTTCCCAATGGGACCTCTCGCACTGCTCGACCTCGTTGGCCTCGACACCTCTGTGGCAATCCTCGACGCTCTTTACACAGAGTTCCGTGACCCCAACTATGCAGCGGCTCCGCTACTTCGCCGCATGGTCAGCGCCGGTCTGCTTGGCCGTAAGTCAGGCGCTGGCTTCTATGACTACGCCAAGCGCTAAATCTGGCAGTGCCTAGGTCATTGCCTATTGAACCACCCCCAAGCATCTGGGAGTTCCACACAACAGATCTCCCAGATGCAAACGGCGTGGTTGGGATGGGTGCCGATCTAGATCCATCTACCCTGCTCGCTGCCTATCGTCATGGCATCTTTCCCATGCCAGTACAGGGGCCTAGTAAAACCGAAGTTTTAGGTTGGTGGTCGCCTCACCCAAGAGGCATTCTCCCCATGAATGGCCTCCGAATGAGCCGCTCATTACGACAGTCATGTCGACGGTTCGAAGTACGAGTAGATACTGCCTTTGCTGAAGTCATCAAGTCCTGTGGTGACCCATCCCGTCCAGGTGGATGGATCAACCCCGCCATTCAAGAGGCTTACCTCGCACTTCATCATCTTGGCTGGGCCCACAGTTTTGAGACTTGGGACCCCAACACGAACATGATGGTTGGAGGCCTCTACGGAGTTTCGATCGGTGGACTTTTTGCAGGTGAATCTATGTTTCATCTTGCCCGAGACGCATCAAAGGTCGCCCTGGTTGAATTGACGTCTTACATGCGCGAGGCCAGCCCTCGCTCTCTCATCGACGTTCAGTGGGTCACACCTCATCTGAGCTCACTCGGCGCCATCGAAATTGATCGTTTGGAGTACCTCAAGCTTTTAGCCAGAGCGCTTGATGAACCGCTTCCGACTGCATTTTCCTAAGGACCCGAGACAAAACTACTTGCGCGGCCGAAGGCCGAAAGTGAATACACCACAAAGGTTAAACATGTGAGCGCCGCGCAAGTAGTTTTGTCACTGGTCCTAAGGACCCACACCTGGGGTTGCCTCAAAGACTCGGTGCAGCCACGATGGAGAGATGGCAGAGCGCGAACGTCCATGGGTCATGCGAACCTATTCGGGCCATTCCACGGCCAAGGCCTCAAATGAGCTTTACCGAAATAACCTTGCAAAGGGCCAAACTGGACTTTCCATAGCCTTCGACTTGCCGACTCAAACCGGTTATGACCCCGACCATCTGCTGGCCAACGGTGAGGTTGGCAAGGTAGGTGTCCCCGTTGTGCACCTTAGGCATATGAACCAGCTTCTAGACGGCATACCTCCTGGTGAGATGAACACCTCGATGACCATAAATGCCACTGCTGCTTGGCTGCTGGGGCTCTACGTTGCCAATGCTCAGGACCAAGGAGTCGAGTCCACCCAACTACGGGGAACGACCCAAAACGACATCATCAAGGAATACCTCAGCAGGGGAACCTACATATTTCCTCCGGCAGCTAGCAGACGATTAATCGTCGACATGGTTGCTTATTGCTCAAAGCACATACCCAAGTGGAACCCCGTGAACGTGTGCAGTTATCACCTTCAAGAGGCTGGGGCGACGCCAGTGCAAGAGATTGCCTACGCGCTAGCAACTGCCATTGGAGTACTTGATGCAGTACGTGAGTCTGGCCAAGTTGATGAAAAAGACTTTGGAAATATGGTCGGAAGTATCTCGTTCTTCGTCAACGCCGGTATTCGTTTCATCGAGGAAACCTGCAAGATGCGGGCGTTCACCGAACTATGGGACCGCATATGCCTAGAGCGTTATGGAGTTCAAGACCCCAAGATGCGACGTTTTCGTTATGGCGTCCAAGTAAATTCGCTTGGCCTTACCGAAGCTCAGCCAGAAAACAATGTGCAGCGAATAGTTTTGGAAGCGCTCGGCGTCACCCTTTCAAAGAATGCACGAGCTAGGTCACTGCAACTTCCTGCCTGGAATGAGGCACTAGGCCTTCCGCGTCCATGGGATCAACAGTGGTCACTGCGAATCCAACAAGTACTGGCACTTGAAACTGACCTATTGGAATATGACGACATCTTCGATGGATCCACAGTGATAGAGAACAAAACTGCAGAGCTTCGCGATGCTGCATGGGCAGAGCTTGAGGAGGTTCTAGAACTCGGTGGTGCCTTCGAGGCCATCGAAGAACTAAAGGGTCGACTTGTTGCATCCCATACAGAGCGCATGCGCAGGCTTGAATCGGGAGATCTACAAGTTGTCGGCGTAAATGTGTTTACAGAGACCGCTACCTCACCGTTGGGGGGCGAAGAAAGCATTCTTAAAGTCGACCCCACTACTCAAGAGCAACTAATTACCGATGTCCGCGAATGGCGCGCAGCACGAGATAACGACTTGGTCAAAAACTCGCTTGAAGAACTACGTAGGGTTGCTCGCTCAAGTGAAAACATCATGGACGCAACCATCGCTCTTGCTCATGCAGGGGGAACTACGGGCGAATGGGCAGACGTGCTGCGAGAAGAGTTCGGTGAATACCGAGCACCAACAGGAGTGTCAGCAGCGGTAGGTCGTCGTGGCAACTCACTTGCAGCCGTTGCAGAGCGAGCAAAAGCACTGCCCGGGGGTCCACCTCGATTACTCGTAGCAAAACCGGGTCTAGATGGTCATTCCAATGGAGCTGAGCAAATTGCTGTTGCTGCACGAGACGCAGGCATGGAAGTTATATATCAAGGAATTCGTCTTACCCCCGAACAAATTGCTTCGGTCGCGCGTGACGAAGATGTTGACGTGGTCGGCCTATCGATTCTTTCTGGATCACACTTGGAACTCGTGCCGCTGGTAGTCAAACTTCTACGTGACTATAGCGTTGATGCACAGGTTATCGTGGGGGGAATCATCCCCGAAGATGATCGACCCAAACTTCTCGCTAACGGAGTAGCGGCGGTTTACACACCAAAAGACTTTGAACTGACCAGAATCATGGATGAAATAACCTCACTGACTTCCAAAAATCGCCGACAGTAATGAGGTGACCCCTGTGTTAAACGATCCCGAGAGCGGACTCCTAAACGGCGATTATTTTCGCGCCAGCGTCCCCAATCGGGTGGCGACTGCTCGTCGCTTGCTGCGGCCACTGTCTGTCGTGTTATTAACGACTGGCGATTCATCTGCTCATCCCACGCGTTGCCAACCCGAAGAAGCACGAATCATCGCAGAAACGTTGTTACGTACCCTGCGAGAATCAGATATTCCTTGTCGCCTCGAAGATGGTGGCTTTGGTCTAATCCTTGAAGACACGCCTGAAAACGGAGCGGTCTGGACCATCGAAAGGCTTCGACGTCTACTTGTCAATCAAGGTATAGATCTCACCATTTGGGCTGGCATTGCGGCGTATCCAGCACACGCACTCGAAGCCAATGAGCTGATGCTCAAGGCCCAACAGGCCATGGCTCAAGCCCTTGAATGGGCACAATCACGTATCGAGGTTGCGGTCCCCGAGTAGTTCACCAAGAACCTCGTCGTTATCAGCACCGAGGGGGCGCCCTGCCCAGCGAATGAAACCAGGGGTTGCAGAAAGCCGAGCAATTGGGCCTTGCATGGGAACACCGTCTACCTCGACCACTGAACCCCTGGCTAAGTAGTGCGGGTCTTTGGCGATGTCGGCCATAGTCATAACCGGCGCAACTGCAGCTTGCGCTTCATCAAAAGCTTGCAGAACTTGGTCGAGAGTGCGCTTCGCCACCCAGTCAACCACCAGTGCTTCGACTTCGTCGCGATGTTCAACTCGACCTTCAAAAGTAGCGAAACGTGAATCATCTCCTGCGCCAACCAAAGACATGACTCGTTCAGCCACCGATTCAGCTGAAGTCGAGATTGCAACCCAACGCCCATCAGAAGTTCTATAGGTACCGCGAGGCACCGTATAAGGAATGCCTGAACCCAAACGAGGCTGCTCATAACCCAAAAGGTGATAGGCCGACGGAAGCGGGCCCATCAGCTGAAAAAGCGATTCGAGCAAACTTACATCAACCACCTGACCTTGTCCCGAATGAACCGCAACCATCGTGGCGAACGCTCCAACCAATGCTGTGACCTCATCAGTCAATGCAATAGGTGGGAGTAGAGGTGGCCCATCAGGTTCACCATTTATGGCAGCAAACCCAGACATAGCCTCGGCAAGGGTCGCAAAGCCAGGCCGATCGGCATAGGGCCCGTCTTGTCCGAACCCACTAACTCGGGTAATCACCAAACTCGGGTTTCTAGCCAATAAAACCTCTGGGGCAAGACCCAATCGCTCAAGCACTCCCGGGCGAAAGTTTTCGATGAGAACTTGGGCGCTATCACACAACGCCAACATGGCCTCAAGACCTTCGGAAGATTTAAGGTCAAGCACAATCGTACGTTTGCCCCGACCGGCCAACTTCCACCAGAGCGTCACGTCATCTCGAGGGTCTCGCCAGCCCATTCCCCTAGTGGTATCGCCGTCGCCTGGACGTTCCACTTTGATCACGTCGGCTCCATAGTCAGCCAAATAACGGGCTGTACCAGGACCAGCTACGACCGTCGAACAATCTATAACCCTCAGATCGGCGAGTGGGCCAGTCATTAGTTAGGGCCTAGGCCAAAGGACCCGCAATGAAACAACTTGCGCGGCACTCTAAAAGTTCTCCTTGGTAGGTATCACAATTCGGCCTCCGGCCGCGCGAGTTGTTTCATCTCGGGCCCAAATGGGAAAGCAGCGTTCTTCAAGTGACCCAAACGAGTAAGAGGAGTACATGCCACCAAACATTGCACGGGTTCGATCGGTCCAATTAATGGCCTCGGGGGCCGAGATGCGCCGCATGATCTGAAGAATTCCGCCCTCATAAACTCGATATTCAGCCCAGGCACCTGGGTAATCCTTGGTGGAACCCACTTCGACCCACGGAAACTCACCCGTGGCAGGAAAGCGTCGTACTCGATTGCGGTGAGTATGACCTGCGAAATACCCGACCAGGGCCTTACGTCTTGCGACTACCTCAATGAGGGCTTCTGAATCATCAGGCACAATTCCGAAATATCCAGGCTCACGGCGTTTGGATAACGGGCTCCACACGTGATGGTGACCAAAGACAAGCACTGGCCGAGTTGCTCGCACAGCCAATTCATCAAGCCAGTCAAGGTCTGCGGCAGTCACTTGCCCATTTGGATGACCGGGACGAGTGGTATCTATAACAGCGAGAACCACCCCAGGAAGTGTTATCTCAAGCGGTGCCTCAGAGGCAAAGGTTTCTCCGTGATATGCATCATGATTTCCACGCACATGGTGCAAACGGTCACCCAATCCAGCTTGGTAACAGTCGAGAAACTGCTGGTACTCCTCGTTTGTACCTTTAGCGGTCAGGTCTCCCTTAGCGACTACGGCATCGGGGCCTGCCCCGTCTCGTAATGCAACAATCTCGGCAAGCGCTGCCCTGTTCATAGTCTCTGGATAAGGAGCTTCCCCTTCTTCTACTGAGAGGATCGGGCCAATATCAGCACCCTCGATAACGCCACATTCGGTTTCTCCAAAATGCACATCGTTGACCGTGGCGAGAACTGACAACAGCTCGCCAGGGGGCCGAGGCAACGTGTGAACATCGACCCCATCAAGGACGTACTTGGTATCGGGTGTGAGATCGACATAATGACGAACGTCGCTTCCGGCAAAGAGCACAGCCTCATCATCAGAAACAGTGGTCAGCTCGGCAGCGAGAGACTCATGGGCGACACTCACCAGGGTCGAACCCGCCTACTTGCCACTGGCTTAGCCCACCAACGACCAGAGAATCGCCAAGATGTTCCAAGCTCAGCCTGATCTTGTGCTTGGGCTTCATTTCCGGAAACTTGAGGCCACAAAACCTCAACTGCTGCAACAATCGCCGCCGTCTCTTCAGGCGTTGCAGACACTCGGCCGCTAGGAGAACGGACTGTGGCGATATCCATCTCGCTCACAGCGGAACGTTTCCATGCTTGCGTTTAGGCAACTCTTCACGCTTCGAACGCAGCATGTCCAAGCCAGCAATGAGCTTCACCCGTGTCTCTGCTGGGTCAATCACATCATCGACATACCCACGCTCTGCGGCTACGTACGGGTTTGCGTAATGCTCTGTGTACTCCTCGATCAGCTCGGTACGCCGGGCCGCTGGGTTAGGCGATTCAAGCAGTTCACGTCGATAAATAATCTCAACAGCTCCAGATGGACCCATAACCGCAAGCTCAGCCGAAGGCCAAGCAAACGCAAGGTCAGCACCAATCGACTTGGAACTCATAACCACATAAGCGCCTCCATAAGCCTTACGGGTTATGACTTGAATGCACGGCACTGACGCCTCGCAATAGGCATATAGCAATTTCGCGCCGTGGCGAATGATGCCGCCATATTCCTGATCTACACCTGGAAGGAACCCTGGCACATCAACAAAGGTGACAATCGGAATATTGAACGCATCGCACGTGCGAACAAATCGTGCGGCCTTCTCCGCAGATTCAATATCGAGAACGCCAGCCAAAACAGCGGGCTGGTTGCCAACAATGCCAACAACATGGCCATCTAGACGGGAGAAACCACACACAATGCTGCGTGCCCAGTGATGGAAATATTCAAAGAATTCGCCATCGTCGACGACCGCCGAAATCACCTTGACCATGTCATAGGGCTTGTTAGGGCTATCGGGCATGAGATCCATCAACTCTGGACAAAGCCGAGTGGGGTCATCATCAGGCTGAAATGAGGGGGGAGCTTCAAGGTTGTTGGCTGGCATGAAGCCGAGCAAGTGCCGCACCTGGTCAAGACAAGTCTTCTCATCAGGAGCAACAAAGGTGGCAACGCCAGACTTGCTGGCATGGGTCATCGCTCCTCCCAGTTCTTCGAGCGTTACGTCTTCTCCTGTAACGGTCTTAACCACATCAGGACCAGTGATGAACATGTGCGAGGTGTCGCTCACCATAAAGATAAAATCGGTAAGCGCCGGGCTGTAGACCGCCCCTCCAGCACAAGGTCCGAGCACAACGCTGATCTGAGGAATTACCCCAGAACTTGCCACGTTGCGGCGGAAGATTCCACCGTATGAGGCAAGCGACACCACGCCTTCTTGAATGCGAGCGCCAGCACCGTCATTTAACCCGATCATTGGAGCACCAACAGATTGGGCAAGATCCATCACCTTATGAATCTTCTCCGCGAATACCTCGCCAAGAGCGCCACCAAACACGGTGAAATCTTGAGAGAACACAAAGACCTTACGGCCATCTATCGTCCCCCAACCTGTGATAACACCATCGGTATAGGGACGCTCGTCGTCGAGGCCCAACCCGTGTGCTCGATGCCGTGCGAGCATGTCTAGTTCGTGAAACGAACCTTCATCGAGGAGATAGTCAAGACGCTCTCGAGCCAACAGTTTGCCCTTGGCATGTTGACGCTCTACTGATCGCTCGGAACCGGCATGGAGCGCCTCTTCCTTACGCTTGGCTAAATCTTCAAGTCGTTCACTAAGCAGATGTTCACTCATCACTCGCAGAGTATCGGCTCAGTGGCTTCTTTGAGGAAGCGCTGACACTTTCAGCCATGCACCGAGCAGGTACGAGTGACCGGGTTTGCGCCAAGCCGTTCGTTCCCAAGGCTTGCACCACACACTTCACAGATGCCATAAGTACCCTGATCAAGCCTGACTAAAGCCCGCTCAACGTCAACAATCTCAGTCTCAACCCGCGTTAGCTGAGTCTCATCAATAGGGTTCTCCACCCCCCCAACCCTAGTCTCGACGTCTGGCAGAGCGACAGAAGCAACTGAGTTTTGCCGTGGGGAGGTACCGTGTGTGAGCAATAAGGGCCGCTAGCTCATCGGGTAGAGCAGGGGACTTTTAATCCCAAGGTGCAGGGTTCGAGACCCTGGCGGCCCACAACTTGCCCTGATATGAATGGACGCTTGGATCATGTCAAGCGTCCAGCGGCATTATGAAGGAGAATTGTCTGGTGAAGGTGGCGGAGATTTGGGGACCAGGGGACGAATGGCACCCAGGCCTTCGAGAGCAGCGGGGGTAGGGGAGGCTGCGGCCTTGTTGGCCTGTTGTATGGCGTAGTACAGCTCTTCACGATGCACGGTGATGCTACGAGGTGCCTTGATACCGATGCGAACTTGTTCACCATGAACTTCTAAGACCGTTATCACTACATCGGAACCAATCATGATGCTTTGGTTCGCTCGACGAGTCAGGACCAGCATCGCAGGCTCCTTCCGTGGATAGTGTGCCCAATGCTAGGCGATGGACTGTTCAACTCGCGAGCAATGGGCGCCGTATAAAATCATCAGGCAGCGACAATACGACTTGGCCAGCTTTGAGAGTGTGGCGATTTACGATCACAGGACCGAGAAGGTTGGCCGTTGCGCCCTTTGGATCATCAGGGACCGTCACGATGACCAATGTGATCGCATCATCAGTAGTCGTCAACTCAAGGCGAGCCGCCGACTCATCATCAATTTCAGGCTCGTAGTCGGGGAAAAAGAGAAGTGGCGGAACAACTACAAACTCAAGAGTCTCGTCTTCAAGACTGTGGAGCAATGAAAATGGACTCCCTTCGCCTCCCCATGCCAGCAAAGTAAAACGCTTTGCGTCTGGGAAGCCCATCAGTCCATCTGGAAAATTCAGCTCTGGAATATCCGCCTCGCTCATATCTCTCCGACCTTACTTAGTGGTTCAGCGAATAGGTGACCTCGTGCGGGGCGAAAGATTCATTTTACCAGTCTTCGCCTGGCAAAACAGGACCCGTATCTAATGGAGCCCCACCGAGTCGCTGGGGCTCTTAAAGAAAATGGCTTCAAGGGCTCTAGCGCATGAAATCCATAAGTGATGGTTGCAAGGTGCGACTAGTTGCAGACAGTGCTGCCTTATATGCCATCTCTTGCATTTGAAGTTCCGTGATGGCCTTCGGCAAATCAATACTTTCAACCTCGGCCAGGCCATTGGTGTGTTCAAGAATTGCGTCGTCCATGCGAGCGCGCATGGTTTCGACCTGGAGATAACGAGCGCCAATACCAGCGACGGAATTAAGTATCTGAGTGGATGCCGCATCCAGGTTGGTGAGGTCGGTGACCGCAAGGTCACCAGGATTGGTACGCAGATCGTTAGCGATCTTGGCAACCACCTTGAACAGGTCGGTGGCATTTGGGCCAAAGATCTGTTCACCCGTCATGTTCACTTGAACCTTCATGCCCGGCGCCACCGCACGCTCCACCGGTGAAGGCGACGGACTTCCCAGATAGTTGCCCGCTGCGTCGTAGGCCTGGGTACCGCTCACCTTGCCAGCGAATACCGGACGGCCCTGATAGGTCGTATTAGCCAACGAAATCAGCTCTTGGCGCAAGACGTCAACCTCAGCCGCAATCGCATCACGCTCTCCAGGACCTATCGCCCCGTTCACGCTGCTCATCAACAAATCACGAACGCGTCGCGTGACTTCAGAGACTTTAGTCAGTGCAGTATCAGCGGTACCCAACCACCCAAGCCCATCCTGGGCATTGCGCACATATTGTCCTGACCGACGAATATCGGAGCGGTAGCGCAAAGCCGCGACTGTGCCGGTAGGCGAGTCGGAAGGTTTCCCGATTGCCTTGCCAGATGAAAGGTGTTCTTGCATGGTTTGCATGCGAGAAAGATTTTGCTGCAAATTGTTCAACGCACCAGTACTCATGGTGCGTTGGGTTACACGAAATGCCGATGCCATCAGAACCCCTTATCGTCCGACCAGGCCGGTGCCGCCAATGAGCGTTGAGAGCATTTCGTCAACGGCGGTCATCAGGCGAGCAGATGCTGCATAGGCGTGTTGATACGACAACATATTGACCATTTCCTCATCAAGATTGACCCCTGCCTCAGCCTCTCGGGCAATGTCAATCTGTTCGGTAATCGCACCTTGAATCTCTACTCGGCGATTTGCAGTCTGTGCTTCGACGCCAAGTCCAACAATCAGTTTTCGATATAAAATATCTGGAGATGTGAGGTCGGCCAAGGCTTGTGCATTCGCTCCGTCAAGCACCGCTGGAGCAGGAAGACTGCTTGCAGCTATGAGGTTGGCGTTTGCCAATACTGCGGGGCTTACTTCAAGGCCACCAATGCCCATAGTAAAGAAATTTGTTCCTGTGGTAACACCATCAAGGGCATAGCCCGTGGAGTGCAGAGCATTGACGTCGTCGTGAACCTTCTGGGCGACTGCAGTCAGATCGGTGCGATAACGAACGATGACGTCGTTAACCGAAGTCATCATGCCGCTTACTTCACCACCCGGTCCTGCCGGATAACCATCACGGTCCCAGACAACACTTACGGGCAGGGGTGGAGTCGCCGAGATCGATACACGCAACTTCTCGAAAGAGGAGCCGCGGACAAGGGCTGTCCCGTTTACAAAAACGTCGACGGTTCCACCTGGACCTTGACGAGTGGTAACTCCCACCTGATCGGCAACCTGATTGATTAATACATCACGTTGGTCCATGAGATCATTCGGCGTCAGCCCTGCATTGGTCGCTACCTGAATTGACTGATTTAGCTCAGCGATTCGAGCAGCCGATGAGTTGACATTGATAATTACCACGCCCATCTGATCGATGATGTTGGTTCGCAAGCCAGCCATCGTGTCATCTGCTTGTTTGAAACTCGCTGCCAACGTCTTTGCCCGTTCAAGAAGCTGGGAACGAGCCGCTGAATCATCGGGCTTGTTAGAAAGATCATCCCAACCAGCCCAGAAGTCGGCCAACTGCGCCCCGATGCCAAGCTCACTAGGTTCGGCAAAAGTTAATTCGATACGGCCAAGAGTTCCCTGAAGGGTTCTTGCAGCAGCGTTAGCACCATGTTCTTGGTTTGCTCTGCTCTCTAGAAATTGGTCTCTCAGCCGAGCAACGGTGTCTGCTTTTACACCTTGTCCCGTACCGCGCCAACGAGAGTGGATGGCAGGGACAATAGGGCCAGCATCAGAAGTCATTGATACTCGCTGGCGGGAATAGCCTTCGGTATTGGCATTGGCGATGTTCTGACCTGTTACATCGAGCCCGCGTCGCTGGGCATTGAGAGAAGAAAGCGCCAAGTGAAGGGAGGAAAAATTCGACACTTACATAACCTCGTCGATCAAGAGCGCTTGATTCACACGGTCATTCGTCATGCCAGTAGGCGAGTAAAGCGAAACTCGTTCTTCATCAAACTCCATAAGAGTTTCGCGCGTTGCCTGAAAGCCACGTGCTAGAAGCTCTCGGTTTATTTTGGCAATCGAAGCAATCTCATCGGTCAATTCAAGAAACCCACGATGATGCTCCATGAAGAGCTCTTTCCAAGGTGGCGGCGATTTCTCGGACAGTTCCCTCAAACTGACTCCTGCGCCTAGTCCCATAGGAACAGTGGTTGCATCGAGTTCAATGGCTCGTGCCAACTCAACCTGTTTGATTTCACTCATCACCATTTCCACCTCACTGGTGGCGCGAGCCAACCAACGTGAGCGCCCTGACGCCAAAAGCAGCTGCTCTTCCTCAAGCTTGAACAGCAAGAGTTCGAGCAAGTGCCTCTCTCGCCAAAGAATGTTTGAAACCTCACGAAGGCCCATGGGGACTCCTTCTGCTTGTCCAGTTGTTCGATCGGCCAGCAGAGCCGCAACTTGAGTGAAATATCACTTTCTTCATGCCAAGAGCCCAATCTGCATTGCTCGGGCCACGGCATCTCGACGATTTCGCACACCGAGCTTGTCGTAGATGTGGGACAGATGGGTCTTGACTGTCGGGATACCGACAACCAGGGCATCGGCAATTTGGCTATTGGAATAACCCTCACCAAGCCGACGAACAATCTCAATTTCTCGCTTTGTCAACGAATGATTTCCCCGTGCGTCATCTGAACCAACGCTTCCCACAATCATGGCGAGTGGTGCCGCCGCAACGAATCGTTCACCACGCTTCAGATGTTGAAATGCCAATTGCAATTCGGCGACCTGCACCTGACGCGTCAATAGAGCTTCAGTGCCCAGCTCCCTCAATGTCTGTAAGTCTTGTTCGTCAGTGCGGGCCAAAAGTACCATGACGACAGGTCGGTGATTCATCGCCTTGGCACGACGAATCGTTGCCGTTGTTGAAACATCAAGCTGACTACCAACAATGAGCAAACCAGCCACTTCAAGCTGGAGAACATGCAAACCGTTGCCTCCACGATCGCTTTCGCCAACTATCGTGACCCCAATATCGGCCATCGCCGCAGCAATGCCACGACGGAATAACGGGCACTCGTCAATTATCACCGCATAATCACGGCGAGAAATGGTGACGTCATTGCTTACAAGATTTGAAGGGCGCGTCGTAAGGGTGCTCGTCATTATGCTTCTCCTTCGGTCGCATATGCCATAAATCAAGGGTCAGAATCATCCTCAGGGACGATCGAGTTAGACCCCATTTGTGTCGAGAACTTGTGCATGGCACCACTCGATTCGTCAATTGATCACCGCCGAATAAATGACGAAAACGAACTTGTGCGAACAAATCTTCCCTTGGTGCACTATGCAGTCAACGAGATGATCGCTCGCATCCCTAGGCATATCAGCCGTGACGAGTTAGTTTCCGCAGCTCTTTTAGGATTGGCTCAGGCTGCTCGCAGCTATAAAGCCGAGCGTGGGGTTAGCTTTGAACACTTCGCACGCAATCGCATTCGTGGTGCATTGCTTGACGAACTACGTGATCGCGACTGGGCAAGCCGCTCAGTTCGCTCAAATGCCCGTCATCTCCAGAAGGTCACAGATAATCTAACAAACGAGTTAGGTCGGACTCCTGATCCCAACGAGATCGAAGCCCGTCTAGGTGTTTCTTCTAAAGAAATGACAAAGCTCTGTGACGATGTTCATCGCGCCACTGTCTTGCATTATGACGCTCTCTTTTTGGAAAGTGACCATAGTGATGCAATAGCAGATCAACACGGCGGACCTATTCAGATTCTTGAAGACCGTGAAACCCGCGGGTGTCTAGCCGACGCTATCGTCGCCCTTCCTGAGCGGCTTCGTGTAGTCGTTGTTGGCTATTTCTTCGATGAGCGACCCATGCAGAACATCGCAGATGAACTTGGTGTAACCGAGTCTCGCATATCTCAAATGCGGGCTGAGGCCCTGGTGTTGTTGCGTGAAGCACTCGAACACATCGATACAGATACTCAGCCCAAGAAGAGCCAGGCGACTGGACGAGTCGCTCGAACTCGAGCTGCCTATGTCGCAACCGTCGCAAGCAACTCAGACTATCGAAATCGCCTAAACGCAAACCCCGTCCCAATCCCCAAACGAGTCGCACAGGCCTCTAGCCAACCTGGGTAAATAGACTAGATAAATAAAACAGCAGTCCGGTTTGTATTTAAGGACCAGTGACAAAACTACTTGCGCGGCGCTTACATGTTTAGCCTTTGTGGTGTATTCACTTTCGGCCTTCGGCCGCGCAAATAGTTTTGTCTCGGGTCCTAAACCATTACGTCGAGAGCACTTGATTCTCAAGACGGAGTTTGGCAATCGCCAAACGTATGGGCTGTTCACTGAGTCGTGAGCCAATTATCAAAGGAACGCTAGCGCTCAAAGTAAGGAGGGAGTCAGGAGATTTCACTCGAACTCCTCCAACACTCATACCCCAGCGCGCTGAGTTTCCGTCAACGAGCGCCACTGCTTTCCGACGCACGAGGGGATCAGAAGCGAGAAGTTTGAATGTGTATTCACCTATACCCCAAATAGCAAACTCGTCCTGATCGATAAGCCTTGCTTCGAGCTGCTGCTCTATCTCAACAAACTCAGCTTGAGAACGCGAAGTGAAATCATAAAGCGATGCGACCAATTCTTCGTCTCGGATGACACCACTGAAATGATGATGAGGCGATCGTTGCTGCCAAACGAGACGGATTGCCGCACAGGGCACACCCAACACCAACTCGGTTATGAACTGATCAAAGTGAAGCGTTGCAAGGCCAAAACGATTCCCTAGTGTCTTTAGCGTCGAGAGCGAAAAGTGATTGACGTGCTCCGTGCTGAAGTCCTCAAACGGAGAGATGTACGGCTGGAGATACCGAGATGCATCAGGAACATCTAAATAGATAATGCCCCCTGGTCGAAGAAGTTCTACCAGTGTCCTCATTGCTGCCTTGATATCAAAGACGTGCTCGAGAACTCCTGTTACACAAACACAATCGTAAATACCAAGATCGCTAGGAAGGTCAGAAAACGTACCAACATCTACCTGAACCCCGTAGTGGCTCTTAGCCATTGCCGCAGAGCCAGGAGACGGATCTATACCTCGAACATCAAGGAATCCAACTTCTTGAAGTGCTCCCAACAAAGTGCCATTAGCGCACCCGATGTCCAGGATCCTGGAGTCTTTATCCACCAGCATTGAGGCAATCAGCGAAGCGGCCTCCTTTAAGCGTTCTGCCTTCCAAGCCGGTTCAGCCGCGCTGATTGTCTGTGTCCCTGTGGCTGCCTCGCTGGCGTACTTAGCTTGATTTGCGTAATACAAATCGTAGTAATCCTGAGCAATTTCAACGTCAGCAAACCCAGTGCCGCAAGATAAGCAGGCGACGACATCGTAGCCATCTTCAAGTGGATGCCCGTCGGGAGTTTTCAATCGCAACCGATGGATCTGTTCGGCTAAATATCCATCACAAGTTGGGCAGGCTCGTCGTGTGTATGTCATGCCCGTCGCCTTGTCGGTGGAACAGCGTAAAGGACCAAATCCCATCCTTCTTCATTGTGCGGTCTAAGAAAGAACTGGTAATCGGGCTGTATCGCAGACACCGTCAGCAAAACCCTCCATAGATGATCCTGACGGTGATAAGCGGACAGGGCCATCAGGGGTTTGTTCTGCTTCAATAACTTCTTCGCTCCCGCAAGTGCACTGAGCTCGGCCCCCTCTATATCCATCTTGACGAACGTAGGAGCCACACCCCCAAGCTCATCAAGCAAATCGTCAATACGGGCGCATTCGACCGTCACCCCATCACCTGAGTTTCCTAACGCTGACGCCGCAGTCCCAGTTGCCGAGAATACGGCCGTTCCACCCTGGGCAGAAGCTGCATATGGCAGCACGAGCACCTTGTCAGCGACCTTTTTCGGAAGACTCTCCAGCAAGAAATTGAACTTGATCCGACTCTCAGGGTCAGGCTCCATGGCTATGTAGCGGGCGAAATTCGGCCCGCGATCACTCAACCAATCTCTGAGTGTATCGCCGTCATAGGCCCCACAATCAAGAACAATTTCGTCATCAATAATCGTGTACACATCGTCAACTAGGTACTGTCTCCCGCTTACCGGATGAGACAGGCAAGTCGTATCACCACCCAAACGCCATTCAACTTGTGCCACATACTCAGACTGAGAAGTCTCATCTGCAAGCAAATTGAAGGCCTCTTTAATAGCCGGTGCCTGAACAAGTAATCGTGAAGGTAAATTCATGGCGTAATGAGGAAGAAGACTCCTGGGGTACCGCCACCCAAGCCAAGCAAACGGCACCACAACATCGACCCCCAACCCCCTAAGCTGGGCAAGAGAGTGTTCAAAACGATGAGAACTCCCAGCGCCCCAAATGGTGACGACGAAAACCGCTTCCTTGCCATACCTAAAAGCTGCTTCTTCGGGTGCGATAACACCGAGACCATCAATCACCGAACCCCAACGGTCTTCGTTGTTATCAATGAATGCGATGGGTTCGATGCCCTCCATTCGAAGGCCTGCAAGTATTTGACGGCCTAATCCGCCAGCACCCAAAAGAACGAGGCGATCAACACGCTCCCCGGCTACATCACCAAACTGTCTGGCCTCACGAACTTTGGCAGCACCTACAGATTCCGCCAAGAGAGCGTCTAGCCGGCCAGCGTGGGGAACCAATATCTTCACCATATGGTCTTGCCTCCATCGACAACCAGATTGGCACCGGTCATAAAAGAAGAAGCGTCGGACAACAAGAAGAGCACCGCCCCTTGGTAATCATCAGGTTGAGCCATTCGACCAAGTGGAACCCGAGATGCTGCCCGAGCAACGAAGTCTTGAGGTTGGCCGTTCTCCACACCACCAACCGTCAAGGTATTTACCCGCACCCCACACTCTGCCCAGTACGTAGCAAGCCAACGAGTCATACCATCAATGCCTGCCTTAACGACTGAGTAGCTGATGGGCTTAATGGGTTGTTGGCTTTCATCCAGGTCAATCTGCCTATACAGCCGTTGATCAGGCCCCAACATGCCGTATTCACTTGAGATATTTACAATTACACCATGCCCCTGACGAGCCAGGTGCCCACCAAGAACCTGGCTACACAAAAAGGAACCTGTCAGCCCTACAGAGACATCTGCTACCCACTGAGAAAGTTGAAAATCCTCCAAACGCGAGAAGGCATTCACGTCTCCCTCGACCTTAGGATTGTTAGCAGCATTATTGATCAAACCATCAAGACGACCATGTCGATTTAAAACTTCACCAAGCAACGCCTGTACACCCATAACGTCGGTGATGTCGGCAGCGACAGCCGATGCCAACACGCCATGAACCTCTGAACACTCCTTTGCAATCTCAATAGCCCGATCACCATCAAGATCAACGATTACGGGTATTCCCCCTGCACTAGCGATTGCATCTACATGCTGGCGACCGAGTAAACCTGCTCCCCCAGTTACAACAACCACACGATCACACAGCTCGAAGCGTTTCATTGCCTACGGCCGATCTCTTCAAGCGTCCCTTGCTCAAGCGAGCGTCGCAGAGTTAGTGCGAACTCCAAAGTGTCAACTGCATGGGCAAGCCCAACGACCGGGGGAGTGAGATTCCTAACGTTGTCAATGAAGGAAATCAGCTCATCAATGAACATCTGGGAGCGTTTGAACCCACGAAAATCGTCATGATCGACAACCAGGCCCGTGGCATCAGTATGTGTCAATGAGGGTGCAATTAAATCAATCTCTATCGTTCCCTTGGTGCCAATCACTCGACAGCTTCGACGAGGTGGATTCTGCAAATAATCAAGATGGAGGTGAATAGGCACCGACTTATCGTTAATCGCGTAATGAAGAAGACCGCTAGCGGTATCTTCAACGTCTATTCCTAAACCCCCGAGAGTTCCCCCCAGAACAAAGGCTTGACGAGGTAACCCGAAGAGCCAATGAAGATAATCGATCTCGTGAATCTGCGTAAGGACTACTCCACCGCCTAATTCACGACGAGCCGCATAAGAATCTCGATAGTCCTCATAGGTATGCCAAGACGGTAAAAACTCACCCTGTTCTACATACACGGCGATGGGCTGTCCCACTGCCTCCTTGGCAAGGAGCTGATGGAGTCTTATCAGTGCAGGGTGAAAGCGAAGCTGACACCCGACTGCTACCAATGCATGGTGTTCCTTTGCCGCGCATAGCAACGCTCTGGCATCTTCTAAATCATCGGAAACGGGCTTCTCCAGAAAAACAGCAGACCCTGTCCTTATTGCCACCATAGCCATGGGTACATGTAGACGAGTGGGCGTACATATGAAAACCATGTCGGGCTTTTGCCTTAAAGCAACATCAAGGTCAGTAAAAACACCGCCATCAAAGTCAGCCTCAAGATCACCAACAACAAGATTGAGGGAATCCCCAATAATCTGAGAACGTCGACGTGAACGAAGTGCAGAAAGCTCTAGTTCATCACCTAGTAGCGTCCGAAGATTACGAGCATGGCGTTGCCCAATTGCCCCGAGACCAATAATGAGCGCCCGCATGGAAATCAGTGTCCCTCGTACTGGGGCAACAGATTTTCAGCAAACTCTTCGCGCGACAAAAGTGGTGAGAGATCTTCAATAACACGTGATCTCATACTTCCATCTTCGGTTGCTTCACTCATCTGTACCGGCTCTCGTGGTTCATCAGGTGGAGATGGCACCTCGCAGATGACCGGACCCGCTTGTTCTAATACCGCACTTATTTGCGGGCCGATAGGCCTACAACCATCGATCAATACATAGGGAATTCGATATGTGGCTGCCACATATCGTAAGGGTGGGAGGGTCACGCCACTCGTCCTGTCAGCTCCGACCGTTCTGCCAAACCACCGACTCTGAGAGGCCCTTATCGAGGCATATCCATCATTTGCAAGAACAAAAAGCTTGATAGGTAAATTGAGGCGACGAATCGTCTCAAACTCTTGCATGTTGAGCTGCAAACCACCGTCGCCGTCAACACAGATCGTCCTTTTTCGACCCGATGCCAGGCACGCTCCAATCGCGGCAGGAGGGCCATAACCCATAGCCCCAAGTGCGGTGGTGTACAGCACTCGCTGACCTGTATGAAGGCGAAGAGCCAGCAGGAAAATCTCCAGACCTAAACCCGAACTTCCCGTTGCTAAAACATCGTCGGGAGCAAGCAAATCTGAGACAACCTCTGCAAAGTAATAGGTAGAGACCTTCCCACCGAGCTGACGATGCTCGTCTAGAACGATGGGGTAACGCTCTTTCCACACACGGCACTGTGCTTGCCAATTGGCTTCGTCACAATGAGGCCTAAGCCCCGGTTGCTTGAGCATCGTTTCGGTTAAATCCGCCACATCCACGCAAAAACGCCGCTCCGCTACCCCTTCTAGTTTGGCCAGTTCCGCAGGATCAATGTCAACAACAAATTTCCGTGCATTGCGCCCAAACTGACTCGGGTCGTAACCCGTCGTGACAAGATCAAGCCGCGCTCCAAGGGTAAGAAGAAAGTCTGCATTTTGCAGTGCGAAGTTTGCTCCACGAGGTGCGAGTGGGCCTGGACGACCTACAAAAAGTGGATGATCATCACCAATCACACCTTGCGCAGGCCAGGTGGAAAGCACCGGAATGCCCAAGGTTTCAACCAAGGTTCTCACCCTTGTCTCGGCTCCAGAGAGACGAATACCCGCGCCCAACAAAACGAGTGGGCGGTGCGAATCGCTAAGGGCCACAAGGATCTCAGCAGCTATATCGCTGAGGCTCTCCTCAATATCCTCCTGATCAGAAATTGGTCCAGGCTTCTCAAAACCAGGAAGCGCATGGGGATCAATCATTGCTGCCTGGATATCCAGCGGAATATCAATCCAGACTGGTCCAGGTCTTCCTGACTGAGCGAGATAAACAGCCCGCTCCAACTCAAAGCGAATAAGCAAAGGATCATCAAGGAGAATCGCATCTTTGGTAATTGGCTTCACCATCGAAACAATGTCGACCTCTTGAACGCCACGCTGACGCACGCCCGTAGTTCCAACCAGATCAGAGCGCTTGACCTGACCAGATATGACGATCATCGGCGTGGAATCCAGCCAAGCCCCCGTAACCCCAGTTATGGCATTCGTGCTGCCTGGACCAGATGTAACCAAACACAAAGCCAACTCACCTGACGCCTTGGTGTAGGTCTCTGCTGCAATCGCTGCCGCCTGTTCATGCAAGGTGCATACGGTGGTTAATGATGGATGGTTTCCAGCTGCATCATTGAGATGCATAGCCCCGCCGCCTGTCAACAAGAAGACATGGCTAACTCCAGCCTCCACCAAAAAGTCCATGATCCAGTCCGAAGCCCGAACGAGTTTGCAAGCAGTACTCGTTGCCTCAAGCTCCAAGTGAGTGGCTGATCTGGTCACTTGCAGCGAGGAAGATTCGCCCACTAGAACCATCGCTCAAGCCGTTCCAGACCAATCCAAAACCCTTGACCATCGTTTACATGACCTTGCCAGATCTCCGGAATAAATGAAGCATGTGGTAAAGAAACATCAAGCTGATGGGCCAAGTACGGCCAGTCAACGTCACCTTCGCCAATCTGGATTCCTTCGCCATCTACTCCAGTCGCATCAACAAGATGCAAATGAGAGATCGAGGGAGCGAGGATGTCAACCCACTCGGCAAGTCGCCTTCCTCGATGATTTGCTGCGAGTTGAGAATGGGCAACATCTAGACAAAGTCCAATGTCAGTCTCGATAGCAAACTGAGCAGTGTCTTCTGGATCGACAAATAGATTGCAGAAAAGCTGGCCACCCCGGTACCAGGGAAATGGCGGAAGTGTCTGTGCCAATAACTCGACGCCAGTGCAATCAAGCTGGCTCAAACTATCGGAGACCCGATCGTAAAGCTCCTGGCGTTTCGAGATGACCAACGGAGCATCATTGGTAAAGCCACCAAGACTGACGATGATGCGAGGTTTCTCCGAACGCGGAAACCATTTCTGGAGAGAACGAGTGAGATAAATCACTCGCTGTAATTCTTGGATCGAACGCGACCGATATGACGGACTCGATGCAGCAAAATCCAAAATGTGATCTCCCGTAAAAAGATCTGGACTGTGCACCACAAGGTCAACATCAAGTTGGCGATCAAAAATCTGATCTGGAGCCACGTCTAAGTCTTTAACGCTCATGTGAAACTCAAGAAAATCAGGATTGGCAAATCGTGACAACGAACGAAAATCGTGATATCTGACTGGTAGTCCCCATGGCCTGCGAAATGAGAAGTTTCTTCTCATCAATGGCGCAGGCTCAACATCAGTCGAATAAAAAAGATCTCCGGGAGACATGTCCCGCTCAAGTCGTCGGCCCACAAGATCCCGCATCCGATTTGGTTGGAGTCCCTGCCCTGGACTCTTCACCTCAAGCATTTCCTCTCGGATGACATCACCTTTATCAGCAGCCTGGTTTATCACCACGCTTTTTGCCAAGACCGAGCGATTCATGCGTTCACCTTGAGAAACCTGACGCTCACCGCCGTCACCTAACGCTTCTTCTACTTGGCGGATGGCTGTCACCATCTCGCCAAACTCATGAGGAAGCAGGCTGACCTTGTGGTCATTGCCCTCTAACGATCGATCAAGGCTGAGGTGCTTCTCGATCACTTTCGCGCCTCGGGCCACAGCAGCAATAGCAACGTGGTAACCCCGTTCATGACCGGAATATCCCGTAAGACATTGTCCGATATCGCCGAGACGATCGAGATAGGTCAGCTGCACATCTTTAAAAGGGGCGGGGTAAGTCGAGTTGCAATGGAGCAGCACGAAAGTCGCACCCATCGACTGCAACAAATCAACACTCTCAATAATCTCAGCCTCTGACGACATGCCTGTTGAAACCAACAGGGGTCGTTTAGTTGCCGCCAATGCTTTAAGTAATTGGTGGTTTGTTAGATCTGCCGAAGCAACTTTGTACGCAGGCATACCGTAGCTTTCCAGCGCTTTCAAGCTGGCAAGATCCCAAGGAGTACACAGTGGAGTAATGCCACGTTCCTTGCAATAGTCAAAGACCTCAAAGAGCCCAGCATCTGTTAGCGAGAACCGGTTCAACAGATCAAGCACATACTGAGAACCAAGGTCTTCACGACAATCATCAGCATCACCATGGTTTCGATACAAGCTGTCAAGATCTCGCATTTGAAACTTTGCACAATCAGCTTGGGCCTCATGGGCCTCATCGACCAACTGCTTCGCCATAGTGATACTGCCATTGTGATTTATCCCAATCTCAGCAACGATGAGAGCAGGAGTATGAGTGCCGACAACATGTGGTCCGATTGAAATGTCGGCATAGCGAGAGCGAGGAAGTGAGGTTCGTAGATGCGATTCGAGCGTGTCAGCAGCGATAACCATCACACACTTCCTGCTATGGGTTGGTACCAATGGAACATGCGACCTAACCCCTCTTCAGCTGAAATGGTCTCCTCCAAATCAAGCTCCCCGCGGGCTCGTTTGGTTGATGGGACATAACAAGAATTATTTTCAGAAGGTCGATCGTCGCCACTCCCGATAATCTCGACTGGATGGTCTGGGCTGACAAGAGCAGCGGCCATCTGTGCAAGTTCGCCAATTGAAATACCGCGTTCAGAGCCCACGTTGTACGCACGCCCTGCCTCTCCACGCGCAAGGATCCTCCAAAGCCAGAGGGCAAGATCAGCCATGTAGAGATACGAGCGAACGGTTTTTGCATCGCCAAGTACCTTGACAGGTCGACCTATCAACACATCAGCAATAAAATTTCCAGCAGCGAAATGTACATCTAGGGGCAGACGCGGACCCACAAAACTGAAACAGCGAGCCATAACGCATGCAGGTCCACCCGTAGCTACGCCAGCACTGCACATGCTCTCGGCCAAGCGCTTGGCCTCGGCATAACTCACGGGAAGACTAGAGGCGTCTGAACTCGTGAACGTCTCTTCAATCGGAGCTGACCCTGCTAATTGTGGGCCGTATACCGCGCCAGAACTTAAAAAAAGAAAAGGAATGCTCCCTGAGGGAATGGATGCCTCAAGAACATTTCGAGTGCCTTCAACAACAGTCGAGGACATCGTCATCGGCTCAGCATCTTTTGATCCTCGAGGCGCACCAGAAGACGCTGCTGCGTGTATCACTGCGTCGAACTGACCGGTTGTGGTGAACGTACGGACATCGCCTATTAGCGGCCTAATCCGCCGATCTTGACGCAGATGCGGTGCCAACCGCGCAACATCTCGCACAAGAATTTCAACCTCGATATTGAGATTCATTCGATCGTCCGCGTAAAGCAAGGTGTCAAGAAGCCAACTACCAATAAACCCGGTTACGCCAGTCAATAAAATACGACCACTTCGAAAACGACTGAAGTCATCTGCCGAAGCGTCAAGCACCTGATCGAGATCAACGGTAGACAAGGCAAAATGACTGGCCACGGGACGTGAAGACGTCCAGCTATAGCCATCTGAAACAAGAACGGTCACCCTTGGACAGTCGGCCGCTTGGACTAATAATTGAATCAAATTGTTATGACTGCCGTGTGTCATCGATGAATCTGTGAAGATCTGCGGTCATGGCAGGCAACGCCATTTCGACATAGCGCGAGAAGACACTCCGAGCCCTTCTCCGAGCCTCTTCAAGTTCTTCAGGCGACCAAGCAAATCCATCATCACTGAACAGTGAGGCGGCAGCTCGTTTTTGGTCCCATGTTCCCGCTGCCACCTCGGCTGCAGCACCCCAACCCCGAAAATCAATAAGGACCGGAGTCCCACACATCGTCGCCTCCAGATTCATTGCAGAAAATGGATCATTCGAAATCAAGTAATCCAAGCTCCTAAAGACCTCGCCCAGTTTGAAACGATTCTGCGGCCAAGACTGGGTGATCTCAAAAGTTCCAGTTGGAACGGGACCAGGAAGACCCTTTCCTGTCCATCTGGCAATTCCCGATCGCTGTCCGCTACCTGGGTAGAAAATATTGAGATCAACAATGGGGACTTGAAGACGAGGCAGATCTGGTGTGATGGCATAATCCCACGTATAAACGAGGTCAGTTGAAGCCGAGGCGTGCCTCTCAGGGCCGAGCAACCACCGAATCACTCGCGCAGCACCGCTTGGGTTGCCTGCCACAATCTCGGGGTAAACATGCCAGGCATCACGAAATACTTCAGCTGATTGACCTTCAATGCTTGGAGCATCAAATGGATTGGCTTTGTAGGGTCCAAACATTGGATGAATTGCTGCAGGTAGGCCCTGAGCCCGAAGGTCATTACAAAGTCGGTGCAGAGCTCGGACTCCACCAGATAGCGCATATGGTGGCGAATAGATGATGTAAGCGCTGGGTTTAGTCTCTCTGCCCCCACCGTTTGTGTGAACTGATGAAACTGAAGATGATGTTTCATCTCTCGTCTGACTACTGAAAACCGACCCCGCCTGTTCCAAATCAGCCCGCCTAATCAGCGTTGCCGAACCCAGCACAGCTCCTACCTTGGGCGAGTCCTCTAGCTTTCCAAAAATTTGCTCAAGCCAACCTTGTGATACTGGGGTCTCTCGCCTCAAAAAAAGCAACAGATCAGTTGATGCTACTTCGGCCCCCTGCTGACATGCGGCGGCAAAACCAAGATTTTCTTTATTCCGAATAATGGCAACATCACCCTCAAGTTGAGACAGAAACTCTGACGTCTCATCAGTCGATCCATTGTCCACAAGAACAACCTCATACAGGTCGTCGGGAGTGTATTCAATAAGCGCCTCAAGACATCGTTGCGTTAACGCGACTTCGTTGAAAATCGGAATGATGATGCTGCACTTAGGCAAATTCACAACAGTGCGCTCCTAGGGACCGAGGGAGAAAGTTCCCCAGCCATCGGCAGATTTGATGCCAAATGAAATTGAATTCTCGCTAAATATGCCGATGGAGCCGGTACTCAACTCTCGATCATCTCGGAGCCACCTACATGCAACGACCAGCCGCCTCGATTGTCATCCTCGCCTGGAACGAATGGGAGCTGACACAAGCCTGTCTCGACAGCCTTCGCCCAACCCTTGGACTTCACGATGAAGTGATCGTCGTCGACAA
>JBBSKG010000015.1:0-29450 GCA_038256565.1 Acidimicrobiales bacterium
GCTGTCATTAGCTTCCTTTATCTCATAAGATTGGTGGGAAAACGCCGAATCACCTGCCCCAAAACCCATTTTGTTCGCACGATAACGAAGCACCTCGCCAACTACATCTCGCGCATAGGTCATGCCATTTACATAGCAAATCTCATCGCCGTAGTAGGTGGGAATAGGTACCTCATCGATGTTCTTTCCTGCCTCATGCAGCTGGATGATTATCTGTGTATCAAAATCAAAATCATCAGAGTTCCGCTCGAACGGAATCTCTTCAAGAGCAGCAACGCTGTAGGCCCGATAGCCCGAGTGCCATTCAGTCAACTCAAGACCCGCCACAGCATTTTGGAACGTTGTCAGAACCCGATTACCCACATATTTATAAAGCGGCATGCCGCCCCTCAGCGCCTCGCCCCGAGTCATCATCCTCGACCCGAACACAGCATCAGCCTCATCGGCCTCAAGCGGGGCAACCATCTCGGGCAAGCACTCAGGCGCGTACTGCCCATCACCGTGCAACAGCACGACTATGTCAAGGTTGTTCTCAATCGCCCAGCGGTAACCCTGCTTTTGGTTTCCTCCATACCCAAGATTCTCGCGATGGCGAACCACCGTCAGAGGAAGCGCTTGGTTGGCTTCCTTGTATCCAAGACCGATTTGATACGTATCATCATCGCTATGGTCATCACAAACCAGCACTTCACTGACGCGAGGCAAGAAATCAACAGGAATTCGATCGAGCACCTTTTCAAGGGTTGAAGCAGCATTATAGGCAACAACTAAAATGCCAATTTTCTTCATTCTTACTCGTTTCCAGTACCCAATCTAACCTGTGATTGAGCCTACATCTTCAGGGCAACCCACCCCATAACGCCAAATTATATAAGGGAGTCAGTGGCTAGGTTCACCTCGCAGCACCAAAGATTCGTTATTCCAGTCAAGGGCAGGAATAACGAGACCTGTATCTGATCCAGCACCGCCTACCGGCGGACGCCCTAGGGTCGAACTTGACATTTCGATACTTCAAATGCACGATTTGGCACCTGCGAACACAGTTCTCTGTGGCTTTCGCACGTCAATTACCTCGTTAGAAACCCTCATCAAGGAGCAGTTCATGATTCCTGTCCTCGGAGCCGAAGGCGGCTACCAGGCGTTCACCTTGGGTGATGCCGAATGGATGTGGCTTGGCTTCTCAGCCGCCACAGCAGTCCTAGCCCTCTTAGTTGGTTTCTATCTGATGCGTAGCGTCCTCGCCGCCGACCAGGGAACTCCCAAGATGATTGAGATTGCTACCGCCATTCAAGAAGGGGCGCAGGCATATCTCAGCCGTCAGTTCAAGACCATCGGCGTCATCTTGATTCCATTAGTGGTGATCGTCTTTTTCACCTCTACTGCGGTTCTCAAGCCCGATGGCACCGAAGCATTGAGCTTTGTCCAATCTGGCGTCTTTAGAACGATGGCATTCGTGGCGGGCTGTTTCCTCTCGGGCCTTACGGGCTACATAGGCATGGGTCTAGCTGTTCGAGGCAACGTTCGTACCGCAGCTGCTGCACGTGAAGGATCATTGCCTGCTGCCCTCAAGGTGGCTTTTCACACTGGCGGTGTTGCTGGCATGTTCACCGTCGGCCTTGGTCTCTTGGGTGCCACGATCATCATCATCGCTTTCCAAAACACCAGCTCTGCGATCTTGGTTGGTTTCGGTTTCGGTGGCTCACTAATCGCCTTATTCTTACGAGTTGGTGGAGGTATCTTCACGAAAGCTGCTGACGTCGGTGCCGACCTGGTTGGCAAGATTGAGGCTGGCATTCCAGAAGATGACCCACGCAACCCCGCCACGATTGCCGACAACGTAGGCGACAACGTCGGCGACTGTGCCGGTATGGCTGCTGACCTCTTCGAGAGCTACGAAGTCACCCTTGTTGCTTCCATTATTCTCGGAGTCGCAGCTTTCAAGTCTCTTGATCTCAACCCAGTAATCGGACTCATATTCCCAGTCGCTGCTCGCGGAGTGGGTGTGCTTGCTTCTATCGCTGGCATCTTCTCCGTACGCGCAACAGACAAAGACAAGTCAGCAATGGCCCCCATCAACCGAGGCTTCCTAACCGCTGGACTCCTAACGGTTGTCGGAACCTTTCTAGTCGCATTTGCTTATGTAGGGAACAGCGACTTCAACGAGGGCTGGCGTATGTTTGGTGCTGTAGTAACCGGACTTATTCTTGCTCAAGTCGTTAGCCGCCTTACCGAGTACTACACCTCGACAGAAAAGGCTCCGGTGCGCGATATCGCCAAGGCCACTCGAACTGGCCCAGCAACTACCATCCTGTCTGGTCTGAGTTCAGGTCTTGAGTCAACCGTGTGGGCCATCGTGGCCATTGCTGGTGCTCTTGGGGTAGCAATTGCACTTGGTGGAGGCAACATTCAGTTCACCTTCTACCTCGTTGCCCTCACTGGCATGGGCATGTTGGCAACTACTGGCATCATCGTCGCTGAAGACACATTTGGTCCGGTTTCCGACAACGCTGCTGGCATCGCCGAGATGTCAGGTGAGTTCAGTGGTGAAGCCGAGCGCATCATGGTCAGCCTCGACGCTGTAGGCAACACCACCAAGGCAGTAACCAAGGGCTTCGCTATTGGTTCTGCGGTCATCGCCGCTGTGGCGCTCTTTGCTTCGTACATTGAGACCATCGCAAATGAGACCTTGTCCATTGCTGAGATCGAAGGCCTCGAGGCAGTAGGCGACAGCATCTTCAGCGTTATTCAAATCAACGTTGCTGACCCCAAGACCTTCATTGGCTTGCTCATTGGTGGCTCTATTGCCTTCTTGTTCTCTAGCTTTGCCATTCGCGCCGTAAGCCGAACTGCTGGAGTGGTCGTACAAGAGGTTCGCCGTCAGTTTGCTGATGGCAAGATCATGAGCGGAGAGAAGCGTCCTGATTACGGACCCGTAATCGATATCTGCACAGCCGCATCACTTCGAGAACTGACCACGCCCGCACTGTTGGCAGTACTTACGCCAGTCATCATCGGCTTTGGTATCAACTACTACGCCCTCGGCGCATTCTTGGCAGCGGTCATCCTGACTGGTCAGCTCATGGCCAACTTCTTGTCCAACTCTGGTGGAGCTTGGGACAATGCTAAGAAGTTCATCGAAGATGGCAACGAGGGTGGCAAGGGTTCTGACGCCCACAAGGCTGCCGTTATCGGCGACACCGTGGGTGACCCCTTCAAAGACACTGCTGGCCCAGCACTCAACCCGTTGATCAAGGTAATGAACCTGATCTCACTGTTGATTCTTCCTGCGGTCATCAACATGCAAGACAATGACGGAGGCCGTTTCGCAATTGCTGGTGTCTCGCTGGCAATCCTGTTGGGGGCCATCGCCTTCTCAAAGCGTGAGCCCGAAGACATCGCTGCAGACCTTCCCGTTGTTAAGGCCTAAGACCAGCGGATACACGCACCTTATGTGTGTCAAAGATTCGTTTTCTAAATCACGTACATAAATTCAGTACAGTTAAGGCATCTCTTAAGAGGTGCCTTAACTGTTTTTTACCAAGAATCACCTATGATCCTGGGGTGACAAATAGCCCTGACGATGCCGAAACCGCTGCTGCAAAGGCCTTCACGGGCGCTCGGCGGCCAGATCGACACACTATGATTAACTCGTGGGGCGTGAGCCTTGCTTGTCACGAATGGGGCGAACTCGATGCGCCGCCTGTGTTAATGGCTCATGGTGGTTTCGACTTCTCTGGAACTTTCCATCTGCTTGCTCCCCTTCTTGCAGATGCGGGTTGGCGAGTGATTGCCTGGGATCAACGAGGCCATGGAGACTCAGAACATGCGACGCTCTATAGCTGGGATGCCGATGTGCGTGATGCTCTAGCAGTGCTTGACTCAATAACGATTGGGACTTGTCCTGTGATCGGCCATTCCAAAGGCGGAAACTTGATGATGCAACTTGCCGACGCACAGCCACATCGCATTAGTTGCCTAATTAACCTCGACGGACTTCCTTCCAAGTGGCCCTCGCCAGACACTTCAGACCACGAACGCACACTGATGCTTGCCGAAGAATTGGCATCTCGCCTTGACTATCGTCGAGGTGCCAGCAGCAAAATACGCCGCCCTGGAACCATTGACGAACTGGCGCAACGCCGGGCCGTCATGAACCCACGCCTCAATATCGAGTGGCTTAAGTACCTCGTCACCGTAGGCGCTCGCCAGGACGAGGACGGCTGGCGTTGGAAGATCGACCCATCATTGCGCCTGGGAGGTTTTGGGCCATGGCGACCCGAATGGGCGCTGCAACGTATGCCCAGCCTCAGCATGCCCTTCTTGGGGGTACTCGGCCTCGAACCCGATGCAATGAGTTGGGGAACCAAACCTCACGACGTCATTCCCTACCTTCCTCCCGGTGGCCGTATTGAAGCCTTGGCCGAAACTGGGCACTTCGTACATGCAGAGCGTCCAGTCGAAGTATCAGAATTAATCCTTGATTTCCTTCCCACGATTTAGCCCTCCCCAAAAGACCCGAGAGACCGATGAGCCCTTTAGAAACCATCATGCTCACCCACGACAAGACCCAACTGGCGTTGCACCAACTAACTACCGGAGAAGGTAGGCCGCTCCTGTTGTTGCATGGTCTTGGCGAAGAATCGCCCACCTCTGTACCAGAATCAGCACAACAATGGCCCGGCCCCGTTTGGGCTTTGGACTTCACAGGCCATGGCGAATCGACCGTTCCGCTAGGTGGCGGCTACACCAGCGAGATGTTGATGGCTGATGTCGACATCGCTATTGCTCATCTGGGAAAGGTCACCATCCTAGGCCGTGGGCTTGGCGGCTATGTAGCTCTCTTAATCGCAGGTGCACGTGCCACCGAAGTACGCGGCACTGTCATCACCGACGGACCTGGGCTCTTTGGTGGACCCAGCAGCGGACCAAGCTCGGCGCATATTCTCACCGTTGCTAACCCACCATCTGGCGTAAACAGTCCAACACCTGATCCATTTGCGCTTATCGAATTGTCCACCGATATTCGCCCACCTGACTACGCAAGCAACTTTGCTCAGATGGCGGCTCAAATGTCAGGCCTAGATCGGCCCATCACCATGGCGGCTCGTGGTAGATCGCCATGGATCGATGCCGTCATTCAAGAAGTAGGCGTAGATACCAACACGATCGAAGCCGCCCTCGCCAACTACGCCGCTATCGCATAGGCGCATGTAGATATGAGTGCTCTCATTGAAACCTCAACCGGGACAATACGAGGCGGGCGAAATGGGGATGCATATGTTTTCAAGGCCATTCCTTATGCCCAGGCACCAATAGGTGAATTACGGTTCTCTCCTCCAGTACCGACACAGCCATGGGCTGGCATTCGCGAAGCCACTCAGTTCTCGACCGTAGCGATGCAAAATGCCTCCAGCGTCGATCGAATGCTTGGGTCTAAAGCCCCCGAAATGAGTGAAGACTGCCTCACGCTAAACGTATGGACACCCGGCCATGACAATGCGAAGCGCCCTGTCATGGTCTGGATTCACGGCGGGTCGTTTCTTTCAGGTTCAGGTCGAGCACCCTGGTATGACGGCATGGCTTTTGCGACATTAGGCGACGTAATCATCGTCACCATTAACTACAGGCTTGGTCCTCTTGGCTTTCTTTATCTGGCCGACCTAGACAACGTTGGCGAAAAGTTTGATGGCGAGCTCGCATCATCTGGAAACGTTGGCCTGCTAGATCAAGTTGCTGCCCTTCAGTGGGTTCAAGACAACATCGCAAATTTCGGTGGGAACCCCGACAACGTAACCATCTTTGGCGAATCGGCTGGTGCAATGAGCATTGGGACACTACTAGCGTGCCCATCCGCCAAAGGCCTTTTCCACCAGGTGATCATGCAAAGTGGAGCTGCTGACAATGTCATTAGTACGGACGAGGCAAGGCGGGTAACTCACCAGCTCCTCGACGAACTTGGCCTCAGTAAAGAAGCTAATGTCATTGCAAAACTACGGAGCCTTCCAGTCGATGTGCTGCTAGAAGCCCAGGCCAATGTTCGTATGCAGCACCTGCAAACCGGCATGCCGTGGCGTCCGGTTGTTGATGAAAACGTGATTTTGACAGCGCCGATCGACGCCATTGATGAAGGTAACGCTAAAGAGGTTCGAGTACTCATTGGCACAAATCTCGATGAAGCCCGTTTCTTTACGGTCTTTGACCCAAATACGAATCAACTCACCGATGACACGTTGATCGAACGATGCGATAAGCGATGGGACTCTGGTGCCGGGGCATCACTTCTTGAAAGCTACAGAACAGATAGACCCGAACTCAGCGCACCTCATCTTTGGGCTGCCATAGAGACAGATCGCATCTTTCGCCTACCCGCTCTCGATCTCGTTAAGAGCCACATTTACCATCAGAGCGCTGTATATACCTATCTTTTTACCTGGCCAACTCCAGCCTTTGGTGGATCACTAGGTTCGTGTCACGTCCTAGAAATACCCTTTGTATTCAACAACTTGCGCCAGCCCGGAGTAAAAGCTTTTTGCGGAAGCATCACGCCCGAGATGGAAAACCTGGCTAGCAATCTCCATGATGCCTGGACTGCGTTCGCACATAGCGGCGACCCAAATCATTCAGGCATTCCCGCATGGCCGACTTACAACGCCACCGAGCAACCATCGATGGTCTTCGATGAAACATGCATGCTCGCCAACGACCCAGGCGGCAAAAATCATGAGCTCCTAGCTGAAATCACAAAAGCCAGCAGCTGAACAACCAACAACGCCTAACGATATGGCGAGAAGTCTGGAGCACGCTTCTCGCTAAAAGCACTTACCCCTTCGCGAGCCTCGTCACTTTCCACAAAAAGATCGAGCGTGTCCCAAGCCATGGTTCCAATACCCGCTATCGATTCACTCGCAGCATTAAAGGAATGCTTGAGCACCTTTAATGCTGTTGGACTCTTCGCCAACAATTTGTCTGCCCAAATTCGCACCTCACCGGCAAGATCTTCACCGGGCACAACTTTATTTGCCAAGCCCCACTGCAGCGCCGTTTGCGCGTCGTATTGCTCACATAAATACCAAATCTCACGTGCCCTCTTCCCCCCCACGACTCCCGCCAAATAAGCAGTGCCAAATCCTGCGTCAAACGAGCCGACCCTGGGGCCCGCCTGAGCGAATGTCGCATGCTCCGCTGCAATCGTTAGATCGCATAGGACATGCAACACATGACCTCCACCAATCGCAATGCCATTTACCGCTGCAATAACAGGCTTAGGAATATCTCGAATGACGCGATGCAAAGTCTCGACTTCAAATAGTCCCGTTTCGCTCGGACCGTAATCGCCGGTTTCTTGGCGCTGCTTTTGGTCACCCCCAGCACAGAAGGCTTTCGTGCCCGAACCCGTCAAAACCACCACGCCAACAGAGCGATCTGCCCAAGCGGCCTTGAAGCACACAATCAACTCGTCAATGGTCCGTGCCCTAAAAGCGTTGTAACGCTCCGGGCGATCAATCGTCACCCAAGCCAGCCCATTGTCCACTTCATATGTCACATCACTCAGCTCATCAAGTCTCATATGAATGACTCTATGTCGGCCGATTGACACAAAGATGCTTGATACAAACTTGGGTGTGTGTATTATTGGGCTTGTGGCACGTACTTTTACGAAACGGCACGGGGCTCCATACGTGATTATTGATGGATGCATCGAATGCAACATTTGCGTACGGGTTTGTCCCTACGATGCCATTTTCATGGGTGACGATTTTGAGATCTACGTAGACGGTGCCAAGTGTCCCGGATGTCATCGTTGTTACGAGCCATGTCCCGTCGATGCAATCGTTCCTATGGACGATCCACGTGCTACAAAAATTCGCGATTCGAATTTGCCGTTCGTTCTCGAAAACTGGCCAGAACTCTTGGCCGCTCAAACCAAATAGGCAATACAACAAGGGGGTAATGCATCATGAAGAAATTCATGAAGTCCGAAGAGCTTGCTCGTGACGACAGGTTCACTCGTACACCAGTTCCACTCGATTTCCTCATGGCCGAGGAGGTGACAGTAGAACAGGTTGAAGAGACCATGCAGATGCTGCTCTCCAACAATGAAATGCGCGAAATGATGGAGGATCAGGGTGCCGCCAGTGGCAATTTGTTCAAGCGGGTCCGCCCTACCGACGATGAGGCACCGCTGTTCATCAAGACCCAGATGCACGGCATCTTCATGGGCGAAATGCAGGCTCTTGAGGCCGCTGGCCGCAGTGCTTGGGACTTTACCGATGACAAAGAGCTTCCTTGGGCCTTCCAACTCGATATGGCTCGTCAATGCTGGGACGAGACCCGTCACGTCGAGACCTACTCAGCACTGCTCGATCACGTTGACTCGCGTATCGGCCAGTTCCCCGAAAACCTCTTCCTCTTTGAGTTCGGTTGCTCTAATGACCCCGCAGAGCGCGTAGTTGGCGTTAACCGTTGTCTCGAGGGCTTGGCTCTTGACGTGTTCAACGACACGATTCGCTTCGGCAAACAAGCTGAAGACGAGACCATTTGGCGCTCCGTTGACTATGTGTCAGCTGACGAAGTAACCCATGTGCGCTTCGGATCGGTGTGGAGCCGTGCTCTCACCGAGAATGACCCCAAGCGTCGCAAAAAGGTGCTTGACTTCCAACGCAAGGTTGACCGGGCATTCAGCCTCGGCGGCCTACGTGGTTCATACGATGGTGCCAACGTTGAGGGCTTCTTGCCTCTAGCCGTTGAGTTTCGCAAACTTGCAGGTTTCAGCGATGAAGACATCGCTGAAGTTGCTGGCGCTGGCCCCAAGATTGTGAAGGCTTAACTCATGGCCACAAAGAAGCCTGAAGCGGGCAAAACCACCAAGACCACAACAAAAGCATCAAGCAACGGCAGTAGCAACGGCAACGGAGCAGTAACCGGCTACGGCGCTGCTCGTCACGCCCAGCCGTTTCCTTATTGGGATCGGCGTCGTTTAATTGGCGAGTGGACAGTCGAAGAATCAGTAGAGCGTATCGTCAATTACAAGTACGCCGAGCAGCAGATCTCTGCCGCCCTCGGTGGTTGGGTTGCGACCATTCCCGAACTCGATGTCAAGGCCATGTTCGGGCCTCATTGCTACCAGCACGCTTGGGCATGCGACCTATGGCGTCTCCGTCTTCCCGAGCTTCGTGAGAACAACGACATGCGCTCTGAGCCTGCAAATGCAGACTTCGCTGCATTCATGCAAGAACTCACCAGCCCTGAAGATGGCGATCTAACCATTGAGAAGCTGACCGGCACGTACCGGGTCCTCGTGCCTCATCTGCTCGCCACTTACACCTACCACCAAAAGGTGACTTCAGACATTGTCGACTCCCCGACTGTGCGCATTCTCGGTTTCATGTTGGCCGACCTGCACACGCAATTTGTCGAGGGCGAGATGATGATTCAAGACTTGGCTCGTACTCCCAAGCTTCGTGAGCGTGCTGGCAAATGGCAGACACACCTCGATGTCATGTTGGCCAAGTCTGGCGGCGTTGCTGGCGAGCACACCCTTGGTGGGCGATCCAAAATCGTCAAACCTGGCAAGGTCCTTCTAGGTGCCGCGCTTCGCGAGAAGCTCGAAGCAGCAGGCACTGCCTCCTCGTGACACCAGAACCTGAACACGATCTGACCTCAACCGAGGTCTATTTCGATGATGCCATCACGGAGACGCTGCAGATTGAGCAGCGTCTCCGTGATGCAGGTTATGCCGTTTTGCCAGAAGTATTGAACATGGGCGGCGATTTCGACTTCGAAGGAACCACCATTCCCGAGGTACTCGAAGAAGCCCGAACCTACCTGTTGCACCAACAAACCATTGAGTTATCAGGCGCTCGTATTCTGGCTACATTGGGCGAAACGGCAGTCAAGGCCCAAGCATTTGACGCCATCGTCCGCATCCATCGCAGGACTAAATAAAACAGGCAAGTAACTAAGGTCACACCAACTCATTTTGTGCGAAAGCGACGAGCCAGTCACGATGGTCGCCATGATCGTCGACTCCCACGCTCACATCTACCCCCCTGACCTGGCACAAGTCATTCTTGGACGTTTCTCCGGCGGCTTCAAAGGCGCCCTTCCTGGTCAACCCGTCGAAGCAGATAACTCTCCAGAGCCTGACAACGATGGACACGATTGTCACGCCACAAGAGAACCAATCGCCCTAGAAGAAGAGCCTCCGAACGAATCACTTCCCGCCATGCGGCTACCTGGCCCAGTCACCCTTGACGAAGCTACGGTGTCAATGGACAAAATCGGTGTTGACCGCTCGTGGATACTCCCCGTTGCAGGCACTCCCAAGTGGGTTCGCAGAACCAACGACTGGGTGTTGGAAACTGCTCAACGAGACGATCGTTTCACCCCATTCGTCAGCCTCCATGCCCGTGATCCGCAGTGGCGTGAAGAGCTAAACCGTACGGTTACGGCTGGGGCTCGTGGCGTCAAAATGCATGTGGCCTTGCAACTCAAAGAAGGAAGTGACTTTCTAGTATCCGATGAGATGTCAGAGATCTTCCAAGCCATCGAGCGAGCGGATATCCCCGTCGTATGTTGCACATATTTTCCAAACGAGGTGGGCACGGGCAAGCCCGGAGCGTCGCTACGCATGCTTGACGTGTTAGAGCAGTTTCCACGGCTTCGCCTTGTCGCTGCGCATATGGGCGCAATGTTCAACTGGGGTGCTGGAAGCGAGCCAATACTGGGCTCTCGGGCTTATCTCGACCTGGCATATGTTCCAGGAATGGTCGACCCCAAAACATTGGTTGGATGGATTCGTTCACATGGAGCCGACCGAATTCTCTTTGGAACCGATACCCCATATGCCGACCCGCAGCGTATTCTCGATGCCTTCTTAGACCTACCACTTGACGAAGACGAGAAGACCGCCATTCTCGGGGGCAACGCCACAGTCATGATGGGCGAGGCTGGCTAGAACTGGGTGGAACTACTTAGAAGCCGTGTTCAGGGTGACGGTTACGTCGCCCACGTTCCATAGCCACGAGGCGAACCTGCCAATAAACGATTGAAGCCTCGTCTCCACGACGGATTGCGTTAGCAAGCTCCGTTGCTGCCTCTCGTGCTTCTTCTGTTGCTACTGACATTTGGCTCCTCCTTTATGAGGGCCACTCTTGGGTCTAGGTCCTAATGCACATATCGGACGATAGGCCAAGATTCTTAGAGAATCAGCGATAGGACCCGAGACAAAACTACTTGCGCGGCCGGAGGCCGAAAGTGAATACATCACAAAGGTTAACCATGCAAGCGCCGCGCAAGTAGTTTGTCACTGTCCATAGGCGGTTCTCAATTAGATGCAGGCTCTAGCTATTTCAGTCTCTGAGTGAGATAACAAATCTTTGGCATACACAAGTTAAGCGACACACCAAGATTCTTGGGAGTAGGGTCAGGCTTTAGTCCCGAAAGGCGGGGCACCGAACGGGGGACATACACATGCGTAGCGAGCAACTTGAGAACATTGTCACCATGATGCGAACCATGATTTCGGCCCGGCCCGAAGGCCAGGAAGTCGTCATCGATGAGATGCGTTCTGGCTACGACATGTTGGGTGGAATGAACCCCCAGGCATCGGGTGCGGTCATAGAGCCAGTAAATGCTGACGGGGTTCCTTGTGAATGGATTACAACCCCAGGCGTCGATACAGGACGCACCGTTGTCTATGTGCATGGTGGCGGTTACGTCATAGGCTCACTAGCAAGCCACCGATCGATGCTGACCCACCTTTCAGCTGCCGCCAACGCTCGAGTGCTGGCGGTTGAGTACCGCCTTGCACCTGAACATGCTCACCCTGCCGCTGTTAACGATGCCGTCAGCGCCTATCGTTGGGCACTCCAAAATGGTGCTACTCCTGAGCGTACCGTGATAGCTGGCGACTCTGCTGGCGGAGGTCTCACCATTGCAACCCTCGTGGCACTACGAGATGGCGGAGATCCACTTCCCGCCGCAAGTGTCTGCTTGTCGCCTTGGGTAGACATGGAAGCAAAAGGTGGTTCGATGCAGACAAAAGCCGACGTCGACCCAATGGTCAACAAAGTCGATCTTCTCAGGTGGGCTGGCCACTACCTAAACGGACAGCCACCCACTACCCCACTGGCTAACCCACTGCATGCTGATCTCGCTGGCCTACCGCCACTGTTGATACACGTGGGTAGTCACGAAGTGTTGCTTGATGACGCCACGCGCCTTGCAGAGTTGGCCCAAAAAGCAGGCGTTGAAGTCACCATCGACATTGCCGAAGAGATGATTCACGTGTGGCATTTCTTTGCAGGAAATGTTCCTGAAGCTGACGCCTCTATTGCGGAGGTTGGAGCTTTTATTAACAAGCACACCAACTGATCACATCGACTTACCACTAAATAACTTTTGACTGGCTTTCCCGCTGGCTTCTACGGTTAGCGGGAAGGCCCATAATTTAAGGGACCATTTACCCAGAGGGGGAATCCATGAGTGGAGTTTGCGACGGCCGTGTTGTCATCGTTACCGGAGCAGGACGAGGAATAGGCCGAGGCCATGCCCTTGAATATGCGCATCAAGGTGCCAAAGTTGTGGTCAACGACCTGGGTGCCGAAGTCGACGGCTCAGGCGGGTCAACTGGCCCTGCAGGTGAAGTGGTTGAAGAAATTCGTGCAATGGGCGGCGAGGCCGTTGCCAATGGCGACAATGTTGCCGACTGGGAAGGCGCACAGCGCCTAATAAACACTGCCGTCGAAAGTTTCGGACGACTCGATGTTCTGGTGAACAACGCTGGCATCTTGCGCGACCGCATGTTGACCAACATGACCGAACAAGAATGGGATGCCGTAATCAACGTGCACCTTAAGGGCACCTTCGCTCCCGCTCGTTGGGCCGCTGCTTATTGGCGTGAAGAGTCAAAGGCTGGGCGCACCAATGATGGGCGCATCATCAACACAAGCTCGGCTTCAGGCCTTTATGGAAATGTCGGCCAGACCAACTATGGCGCAGCAAAAGCTGGCATCGCATCGTTCACGATCATTGCAGCCAAAGAACTTGCTCGCTATGGCGTAACGGTAAATGCGATTGCCCCTGGTGCTCGCACCCGTATGACTGAGAACCTTGGTTTTGGCGCTATTGAGGTCGCACCCGATCAGTTCGATTCATTTGCTCCCGAAAACATCGCTCCGCTAGTGGTGTGGCTGGGCAGCACGCAGGCCGCTGATGTCACTGGTCAGGTCTTCAACGTTGCTGGCGGCACGATCAGTGTTGCCGAGGGTTGGCATCGTGGACCACAAGCCAGCCAAGACGACCGCTGGAACCCAGCTGAGCTCGACAAAGTTGTCCACGACCTTGTCGCACAAACTCGTGCACCCGCAGGCATGGGCGGCTGAGCAAAAAACCATGCCTATCAATCCTGACGCAGTCGGTACCGTCAGCCAACCCAGTGAAAACTCATGGACGTCGAAAGACTGTCTGCTCTACGCCCTTGGTGTAGGAGCAGGCAGTCTTGACGCCTCTGAAGAGCTGGCGTTCACAACCGAGAACTCAAAGGGCATCGACCAACAAGTACTGCCAACCTTTGCAGTTATTGCAGGCGCAGGTGGCGGTGGTGCCTTACGGGCTATCGGAACGTTCAACTTTGCCATGCTCGTACATGGAGAGCAGGCCGTAACCCTCCACCAACCCTTGCCCGTAGAAGGAACCGCACGCACCACTAGCACCATTGCTGGCATCTACGACAAGGGTTCAGGTGCGGTGGTTGCTATTGAGTCGACCTCAGTTGACCCGGCCACTGATAAGCCCATGTTCTCGACTCGCTCGTCAATCTTCATTCGTGGCGAAGGTGGATGGGGCGGCGATCGTGGCCCATCTGGAAAAACAAACATGGCCCCCGAGCGCACCCCCGATCATCAGGTTTCCTACCCCACCCGCCATGACCAAGCGCTGCTCTATCGACTTTCAGGTGACCGCAACCCGCTTCACTCCGACCCATCTTTTGCGCAAATGGGTGGCTTCGATCGGCCCATTCTTCATGGGCTCTGCAGCTACGGTTTTACTGGTAGAGCCCTTCTACGTGAACTCTGCGGGTCAGACCCTGCGCGTTTCTCATCAATGGATGCACGCTTCTCCAAACCCGTTATGCCAGGAGACACCCTTACCGTGTCTATGTGGGTTGAGGGTTCAGAAGCAGTATTCCAGACAAAAACCCAAGATGGCACCGTTGTCATTGATAACGGACGCCTTGTCTTTGACAAGTAACCAGTCCTTAGATGCTCAGCGGATAGGCGCACCTTTGTGTGTGCCAAAGATTTGTTATTAACCGCATGGGACTATCTCTGTTCTAATAATCTGGTAATTGCTTCTGGAGTAATAGGGTGGCTGAAGAAGTAGCCCTGTGCGAGATCGCAGCCTTTACCCCTTAAGAATGAGCCTTGCTGCACACTTTCTACGCCCTCGGCGATGGTTAGCACCCGTAAATCGTGAGCCATGCTGATCATTGCCGCCAACATTGGCGCTTCACCTTGTTCGGCCGTGAGTTCTTGCACAAACGACTTATCTATCTTCAGGGTGTCGATAGGTAGGCTCCGCAACTGGCGCAAACCTGACCCGCCTGTTCCGAAGTCGTCAATAGCGATTTTGACCCCTATGGCCTTAAGGCGCTCAAGCGCACTGAGAATGTCTGGGTCTTCTCCATCTACAAAACGTTCACCAATTTCGAGTTCAAGCATTGCCGGGTCAACTTCATTTGCCAAAAGCACCGCAGCGACTGTTTCTGCAAGATCTGGGTTTCGAAGGTCTTGGACCGAAAGATTGACTGATATTCTCAACGGCGGAAACCCTGCCTTGCGCCACAAATGAGCTTGACGACAAGCTGCTTGAAGCACCCATGCATCAACCGGAACAATAAGACCAGTCTCTTCTGCCATAGGGACAAATGCATCAGGAGTGAGAAGACCAAGTTTTGGATGGTCCCAACGAACCAGCGCCTCGACCCCAACAATCTGCATTGTTGTCAGTTCAACCATTGGTTGATAGAGCACATGCAGTTCATCTCTCGCTAACGCCTGATGAAGATCGCCTTCTAGCTTGAGTTGATTATTGATCCGCTGATCTATGGCTGGCGAGTACACCACATAACGGTCGCGACCCTGACTCTTCGCTCGATACATTGCAACGTCAGCATAACGAACTAAAGATTGATAATCATCGACTGTCGCATCAGCTAGAACAATGCCGACACTTGATGAGATAGAAACCACCTGTGCACCAAGAATAAAACTCTCGCGCAATGAATCTTGAACACGTAATGCGAGTGCTTCGAGGGATTCCACTGAGACGGCGTTAGCAACAAGAATAACGAACTCATCGCCCCCCACACGAGCGACCGTGTCCTCTTCACGCATGGTCATAGTGAGGCGATTGGCAACTTGGGCCAAGAGGTCGTCTCCCGCTCCATGGCCCAACGAATCATTGACTGCCTTAAAGCGATCTAAATCGAGGAAGAATAGGCCTACTGGTTCTCCTGAACGACGGCTTGTAGCCAGTCCATGTCGAACTCGATCCTCGAAAAGACGTTGGTTAGGTAACCCCGTAAGTGAATCGTGCATGGCCTGATGGCGAACACGTTCGACCAACCGAGCGTTAGTAAACGCCATAGAAGTTTGGTCCGCAAGGCTGCGAAGGCACTCCAGCAGGCCCTCATCTTCAAGCAACTCTGTCGCCTCACCAACAGATGCGCTGATCATGCCCTGAAACCGCCCCCCAGCAATTACAGGGACCAACACTGCATGCCCACTCAGAAGCTCACCAAATAAATTTTCTAAATACGCATCTCTAAACTCCACACCCAAGAGAACTGGCTCATGATCGCTAATCATCATATCGAGCACAATCGATTCATGAGGCCTCAAAATGAGATCTGACATAGCTTTGACTTCTTCTTGATCAACTCCAGAAAAACCTACTGGGCAAAGGCCTTCCATCTCATCGTCCCAGATCCAAACCGCCACTCGATGGGTCGGCAGTACACGAGGCACCATCGTGGCAACGCGATAAGCAACTTCTTTTACACTGCTAACTGCTGCCAGGTCCCGCGTCAGGTCAAACAAGGCCTGAGCAGCATGAGTCTGAGAGCGCAACTCTTCGCTTGTTGTGACTGCATCGAGAACGACAGCTGCAAGATTTGCATACCGAGAGAGGGCGATGCGCTCAAAATCTAGAAAATGAGTTCCAGCTGGCTGAATTGCAACAAGATGACCATACTCACGACGAGCCGATCCAACTTCAACTACCAAAAAAGAATTTACTTCGCTGTCAAGCGAATCAGACCGCAACCCTTCAGCTATCTCCTGACTACATTCCGCACTCATTTCTGTGCTGTACACAGATAAACCCGCACCAGGAAATGGGCGTACGGTGAGAAGGAAATGTGGACAGCGCATTACTGAACTAGCCCGATTGATAATGCGTTGCGACAACGTCTCAATATCATTTGCCGAAACCAGATCAGTCGTCGTTGCTTGCAACGCATCAATACGCGCTTGAAGTACCGTCACCTGATTTTCGAGGCTAGAAATCTGACATTCTGGAGTGAGTGATACACGCGAGTCGTCAACCCACGACACTCGAAATCTGCAAGCATCGTCGCCCCGCGTCTCGCAGGTATCCTCGACCACCATCGCAGCATCTAAACCAAACAACACTGGTACCTGCGAGAGCATGCCTATCGTGAAATCGCACAACAGGCCATAGCGTGGGAAATTCGGTATCGACCGTGCAGAAACAACAGCGAAATTGTCACCAATTTCCTCTGTTGCCATGTCGATAGTCGTCGAATACTTCGTTGCGAGAATATTAAGGTGCGGCATGATCGCTGCTGGCGATCCGAATGATTGAATCATTGTGGCCACGTTGGTAGCCATGTACTGATCCAAGATGGCTTCACCAATATGAAGAGGGGCGTGAGGGTCACCCAGCACCTCAGCGGCCGCCTCAAACAGAGCCTTGCCCTGAGCATATGAACTCCAGGTATCGTCAAGCTTTAAGACTTCTAGAGAACGAGACTCCCCCGCTAGTTCCAGCAGTGCCGCCACGCCTGCTTCACCCACACGTTGCTCTACCAGCGTGATGATCAGTTTTGAGATAATCCCTGAGTTCTGTCGATCGTCGACCAGCCCGCCTGAACCAGACCTCCTATTGTCGATGCCATCATCGTCGTTACTATGGGTGTCGTTGAGCTTCACTTTGTCCATCAATTCCCGTCTCATCGTCCCTGTCTATATGGACGTTCAGATACTTGCATCGGCTAATTGATAGACCGAGTTGACCGTTTTGTGTGACCTCGGCGATTTTTTTTGGCTATGCCGCCCTGTTGTGCGCTAAACAGGTCAACAGATATACGTCAAACACCATCAACTACCAGGGGGCATCATGTCGGGAAGGCTTGAAGGCAAAGTTGCAGTCATCACCGGGGGCGCTAGTGGAATGGGCAAAAGTACTGCTCTGCGCTTTCTCGATGAAGGTGCTCGTGTAGTCGTGGGCGATTTAAACGAACCCAACGGCAAAGAGTTACTAATTGAAGTGGATCAACTAGGTGCAGGTGATCGACTGAGGTTCATTCCCACAGACGTCTCCCAAGAATCTGACGTCGAAGAGATGATTGGGCTGGCCACAAGCGAGTTTGGTCGACTCGACATCATCTTCAACAATGCAGGAATCGGTGGAGCATTTGGTGCAATCACCGAAGTAACTGTCGAAGACTGGGACCGCACGTTTGCCGTCATGTGTAAGGGACCATTTCTTGGCATTAAATATGGTGCCCGGGTCCTCAAGAAACAAGGCGAAGGCGGAACGATCATAAACACCGCGTCGGTTGCTGGACTCAGCGGTGGCGCAGGCCCACAGGCCTATTCAGCCGCAAAGGCCGGGGTAATCAACCTCACCCGAGCCGCATCGCTTGAACTCGCCAAATGGCGTATTCGCGTAAATGCAATCTGCCCCGGAGCCATCAACACTCCACTGCTTCATCGCGGCAGTGAGCAAGCTTTTGGTGACATGCTCGATAGCGTTCAACCCTGGCCCGATCATGGTCGTGGTGAACACATTGCTGGCGCTGTGCTCTTCCTGGCTTCAGAAGATTCCGTATTCGTAACCGGCCAGGCCATCGTCGTTGATGGAGGGCTCACAGCTGCTGGACCAGGCATGCAAAGCCGCATGGGTGGAAGCATGGCCATGGAAGGCGTCAGCGGTTTCCATTCAGGATCAACTGGTCAAGAAATTACCTTTAACTAGTCGTCTTAGAACCAGCCGTTTAAGAACTAGCAATCTCAATGACTTGAGGTGCCAACCAGCGCCATACTTCTTGAGCGCCTTCCTTGCCGAAATGAACGCCATCAGGACGGGGTATCACTCCGTTTATTTCCTCAGCGAAGGTCCCATCTGGACAAAGGAACTCGCCTAGATCAAAGCGGGTCACGAGATCGGGATACCTAACTGCAACGTTCGCGCTCAAACGGTTGAACCAGTCGCGCCTCTCGGGATTGTTGCGATCGCCTTCAAGACCACCTAGCGATGCTTCGCTCTCTCGAAAACAAGGAGCGCTGAGAAATACCACAGGGGTTTCATTACTTGTGGCTATGTTAAAAGCCCTTACAAGTTGTGCTTCTACATATGCGTCGTACTCAGCTGAGCCCACTTTGAGATGACGACCATCGACCATGTGATCAAGAATCTCCCAAGCACCAATCAACATAACGGTTACATCGGGCTTCTTGGTTGACATGCCATCACTCCAGGTCTGTTCCCAAGAGTCGCAATGTTCAAAGGTGTCGGAGTGGGGGACGCCTTCGATGACAGGTCGACCAAGCACTACGCCACATCCCAAGATGGCACCGATATTGACCTTCATGTCTGGTGCCTCTACTGGCGGAACGAAGCCCTCACCCAAAGTAAACGATTGCGAGTCACCCACCATCAGCACAGAAACGTCATTGACGGCACTGTCCTCACTAATGACACTGTCGCTACTTATGGTGCTGACCCTACTTATGAGGCTTCGTGCGCCATACGTTGGCTTGCTCGCAAGCATCACAAGGAGCATCACCAAAAACGCCCCAACCAAGGTCATCGTAATCTTTAGATACCGCGACGAAAGAGAGAAACCAGCGGCTAAATAATTTTCACCACGCAAGAAAAACCCCAGAGTTAGACGGCGCGAGCCCCAGTCAGCACGTGCATAGGTAAGGCTAACTCATAAATTAAAGATGGAAAGGGTTTTATCCTGCTTGGAAAGATGTCTTAACGGCTTTACGTACTTTTGGAGCAAGCCACCGCCATACTTCCGTGCTTCCCTCGGCGCTAAAGTGAACGCCGTCGTAGCGCATGTTGACCCCGTTGATCTGCTCGCGAGGCTCCCCGCCTGGACAAAGATAAGCCCCAAAATCTATGGGCTGAACCAGGCTGCCGTAACGTTTGGCAACTTTCTGCAAGATCTGATTGAACCATTGACCTCGAACAGGATCGTTACGATCGCTGTCGGGGCCTCCGAGCTTGGCTTCGGTCTCTCGATAGCATGGCGTAGTCAACAACACCACGGGGGTCTTGTTTTCCGTGACGATATTAAATGCAGTTGTTAACTGAGCTTCTAGGTAAGCCCCATATTCAGGCGTTCCTGCCCGCAACAACTGACCGCCAACCTCTCTATCGAGCACCTCCCATGCGCCCAGCAACATGACAACAGCATCAGGCTTTGTATCATCCATTCCCCGACGCCAAGTTTCTTCCCAGGCATCACATTGACTAAAGCTATTTTGATGCGGGAATCCGTCGACATAAGTCTGGCCAGGTACCACACCACAACCAAGGATGGCAGCTACCCCAACCGACATATCGGTATCTGCTCCTTGCGAAAAACCAAATCCAAGAGTAAATGCCACGGAATCTCCTGTAATTAGCACCTTGACTTTCTCTCGTGTCTGTTGCGCAAGAGAGGTGTCACCAGAGGGAGCATCTATAGCGGGCTCGGTCTTATCAGATTCCTTCGCAGCAATGGTCTCCGTGGGTGAACTAGCAAGCATCGTGGACAGGGTTGTTCCAATAGCCGCATCGCTTGGTAGGCCTCCGGGGGTTGTTGTTGGCCCGCTTGGGCTCTGCACAACGACAACCATTGTCGCCACCACTACCATCGCACCACATGCCGTAGCGGCTCTTGTGATTCCCAATGACCAGTGTGCAGAAGGTTGACGTGACCTAAAGAATGGAATGGCCCCCATTCGCTGAGCTGGGCGCTCGATTACAAAGTACGAAATCAGCGCCAAGATCAAGCTGACCTCTAGCCGAACTGCCCAAAGTGCCCACCCATCAATTGCCGTCAACTCGGAAGTCAAGATGATGTTCACTGGCCAATGCCACAAATATAAACCGTAAGAAATCTTTCCTAACGAACGTAACGGCGGAAAAGACAAGACCGATTTAACAACGCCACCACTGGGCTGGACACCAGCAACAATCACGAGACCAACCGCTAAAGAGACAACTAACAGGCCACCCTTATAGAGAAATGGGTTGGAGTCATGAATGAGGCCCATGCCAGCAATCAGGCCAGCAAGTCCAACAATGCCCATAAGGTTAAACAGGCGGCGGAACCTCAACGAAAGTGGGGTTTTGGCCAACGCGAGCGCCAATGCAGAACCAATCAACAACTCTTGTGCCCGTGTATCTGTGCCGTAGTAAATCCTCGACAAGTCACCGTTACCCCACAACACTGCCGCCCATACCGCCGATGCCACGGCAGCACCCAACACCAGAAAGATGAAACGCCCAAGACGGCCCTTGGTTACCTTCAGCCCAGCCCATACAAGTAGCGGCCAAAGCAAATACCACTGCTCTTCGACCGCAAGCGACCAGGTATGGCGCAAGGGGGATGGGTCAGCGAACTGTGCAAAATATGACTGGCCACTGACCACAAATCTCCAATTCGCCACATACCCCAAAGTCGCAAGAATGTCGAGGCGGAGGCTGGTTTGCTGTGCGGGATCGGCCACGAAAAACAACCAAACAACCATGCCCAGAGACAACATGATCAAGGCGGGCATTAGACGTTTTATCCGCCTTGCCCAAAAGGCTCGAATGTCGATGCGGCCGTTTTGACGCCATTCATTTACCAGCAATGCAGTTATCAAAAAACCGCTCAAGACAAAAAACACGTCAACACCAAGAAAACCACCACGAGCTTGGCGAACTCCCCCGTGATAAGCCAACACACTGAGGACGGCCAGGCCACGTAGCCCATCAAGTGCCGGATGGTAACCAAGACGGTGTTTGGTCGACGAAAGAGTCTCCAATTGATCCATCAGGCGTAAACCTGACTATCAATTGGCTCGTTACTCGGCTCCTCAAAAACGAAACACACGCTGCACCAGTCGGCACAGCGTGTGTTTCAGTAAGAAATGTAGAGATTTACTCAGATTTAGTTACGGCGAATTTCCTTCCAAGGAAGACCCTTGTCAGTGTCGATGTCACGAGGAAGGCCCAAAACTCGCTCGCCGATCTGATTGCGCAATACCTCAGAAGTTCCGCCCTCGATGGTGTTAGCCCGAGACCGCAAGAAGGTGTGCATGCGGCTATCAGCCGAACCACCCTTGCCAGGAGCCCAAGCCACAGACGCCATGCCAGCAGCATTCATCGAGAAACTCGACTTACGCTGGTTGAACTCAGCATTGAACACCTTGTTGACTGAGCTTTCTGGCCCAGGCTGTGAACCGCTCATGCGAGCAGAAGACGCACGAAATGCCGTGATCTCCTTAACTTCTTGCTCAATGTAGAACTGAGCAATCTGTTGGCGAACAATGAGATCGGTCTTGTCGTCAATACCTTCGAGAAACGACTGCCATGGGTCTTTGCGGGTGCCACCCATAATCGAAGATTGATCCATCGACAGGCCAGACAGAGTTGCCCGCTCATTCATGAGAGTCGTGCGAGCTGCACGCCACCCGTCGCCCACGGCACCAACTCGGTTGGCATCGGGAATACGTACGTCGGTGAGGTACACCTCATTGAACTCTGACGAACCTGTGAGCTGGCGCAATGGTCGAACGTCGACACCAGGGGTGCTCATCTCCAAGATGAAATAGGTAAGACCGTCATGCTTTGGAATGTTGGGGTCGGTACGAGCAACCAACATGCCGAACTTGGCGAACTGACCAATTGAGGTCCAGACCTTTTGACCGTTAACAACCCACTCGTCACCGTCACGAACGGCCTTGGTAGACAAAGAAGCAAGGTCAGAACCTGAACCAGGCTCGCTGAAGAGCTGACACCAGATTTCCTCACCCGTCAGAATCTTCTTGAGGTAGCGATCTTTCTGTGCCTCAGTACCATGCTCAATAATGGTCGGCCCAGCAAGGCCGACACCGAGGATGTTAATGCTGACGAGCGGCAGGCGATAACGGGCTAGTTCTTCACGAACAATCTGTTGCATCCACTGCTCGCCAGACAGGCCACCAAACTCCTTGGGCCAAAGTGGGGCCCCGTAGCCATTTGCTCCCACAAGAGCATTCCAGGTGAATGGGTTCCAGTCGCTTGCGCTCTTAGCTGCATCAAACGCATCGTCGTCACCGGACTCAATCGATTCCATCCAGCCCTTAGGCAAATGTTCCCGTAACCAACCGGTGAACTCGGCACGAAAAGCAGCGCGCTCTGGCGTATCTTCAATTTGCCACTTCATGAGGGGGTGTTCTCCTAACTCAGATGCCGAGACGCTGACAGAGCAGCTCACGGTGATAGGTGGGGTCGCCAAAGATCAGCTCAGATGTCTTTGCCCGCTTGTAGTACAGATGCGCTGGGTGCTCCCAAGTGAAACCAATACCACCGTGGATCTGGATGTTCTCAGCCGCAGTGTGGAAGTAGGTCTCTGAGCAGTACGACTTGGCGAGACAAGCAACCGTAGGCAGCTCGTCGTTGTCTTCAGCAGCGGCCCAGCCAGCATAATAAGCAGCGGACTTGGCTGACTCAACCTCAAGCAACATGTCTGCGCACTTGTGCTTGATGGCCTGGAATGAACCAATTGGGCGACCGAACTGCATGCGATCTTTGGCGTACTGAACTGCCATGTCCATACAGAACTGCGAACCACCAACCTGCTCTGCGGCGAGTGCCACAACAGCTTGGTCAAGCGTCTTGCCAAGAGCATCCCAACCCTTGCCCTCGGTGCCGATGAGGCGAGCGGGGGCATCGGCCAAAGTGATCTTGGCCTGCTTGCGAGTGGTATCAAGGGTCTGAAGCAGCGTGCGGGTTACGCCCGAAGCGGTGCCATCAACAGCAAAGATGCTGACCCCTGCAGATGTGCGAGCGGCCACCAATAACAAGTTGGCAGTATGTCCATCAAGCACGAATGACTTGGTGCCCGAGATGGTGTAGCCGTCGCCTGCCTTTGTGGCGGTGGCCGTTACGCCTGACTCGTCCCAAATGCCGCTCTCTTCAACATAGGCAACCGTTGCGATTGTCTCGCCAGAGGCAATGCCAGGAAGCAGTTCTTTCTTGGCTGCATCGTCGCCACTGTTCAACAACAAGTTGGCGGCCATCACAACGCTTGAGAAATAAGGGGCGCACAACAGTGAACGACCCATCTCTTCAAGCACGACGACCATCTCAATGAATCCGTAGCCTGAACCACCAAACTCTTCGGGAATGGCAAGGCCTTGCAAGCCAAGCTGTTGGCCCATTTGCGACCAAACGGCTGGGTCAAAACCCTCGTCAGTTTCCATCAAACGACGGACTTCACTCTCAGGGGACTTATCCTCAAGGAACTTACGGACCGATGCCCGAAGCTGCTCTTGCTCCTCGCTAAATGCGAAATTCACACTCATCTCCCCTCGTTTTGAGCGCCTCCCAACGAGGCGACTCATGCGACATGTATAGAGAATCGTTGTTTGTTCTTGACCAAGTAGTCAAGTCGGAGGAAAGATGCACCCATGAGCCAAACACTTTCCAATGACCTTGTCGGTAAAACGTTCGATCCGATGCCCGTATCGTGGGACAGCAAAGCAACCATGCTCTACGCCTGTGGAGTTGGTGCCAAGCCTGAAACCGAGTTGGACTTCCTCTTTGAGGGGAAGGGTCCAAAGGTGCTGCCTACCTATGGTGTCATCCCAGGCATGATGGCCATGGGTGCCCTTTTCGGTAGCGGCATCGCCATCAACCCAATGATGATTCTTCATGGTGAGCAATCAATCACCGTGCATCGCGAGATTCCCGCTGACTGCAAAGCAACTGTTACTGGTCGTCTTAGCGAGATCTGGGACAAGGGCAAGGCTGCGGTCATCGGCTGCGAAGGCATCGTCGAAGACGACAACGGCCCACTGTTTACGACCAAGGCCACGTTGTTCGTGCGCGATGCCGGTGGTTTCGGTGGCGAACGAGGCCCATCGACGGCCGGCCTCAACGCCCCACCTGAGCGTGAGCCCGATCATGTGGTTGAGTACGTAACCCGTGAAGAGCAAGCTGCGATTTATCGCCTCTCGGGTGATTCGAACCCACTGCACATCGACCCAAGTTTTGCCAAGATGGCGGGCTATGACGCTCCATTCATTCACGGTCTGTGCACCTACGGCTTTGTCGGTCGAGCTATCTTGCACACCTTGTGCGGAAGTGACCCCGCCAAGTTCGGCTCATTTGCTGCTCGGTTTGCAGATCAGGTTTACCCAGGCGATTCCATCATCACCAAGATGTGGATTGTTGGCGACGGCGAGGCCATCGTGTCGGCTGAAACCCAAAAGGGCAACATCGTCCTTTCGCAGGCAAAGGCTACCTTCAAGAGCTGATTCAATTATGAAATGAGCCCCCGGTGGCGGTAACGCCTCGGGGGCTCATTTCTGTTTTGCTCGTTTTGCGCTCCTAGATGGAACGACCAGCGTCTATCCAGTAAGGGTCGCGAAGTCGGCGCTTGAAGATCTTTCCAGAGTCCTCACGGGGCAATGCTTCGTGGAAAGTAACGATGCGAGGCACTTCAAAACTTGCATGGTTCGCACGGACATGGGTGCGGACTTCTTCTTCAGTTAATAGCGCTCCCGACAGAGGCTGCACCGCTGCAGCTATGACTTCGCCAAGGTCGGGGTCGGGAATGCCAAACACGGCGCAATCAGCTACGCCATCGAGGCCCAAGATGGTCGACTCAATCTTTGCCGGGTAAAGATTTGCGCCACCCGAAATGACCATGTCGTTCTTGCGATCGCATAGGAACAAAAAGCCATCATCATCGAGATAACCAATGTCACCAACGGTTATGAAGCCATCTAGCTCGATGTCTGCTCGGCGTTGCGATGCATTCTGATAGGTGAACTCGCCGTAATCGGGAAAGTGCATATAGACCTCGCCCTGCTCACCAGAGCCAAGCGACACTCCCCCATCACCAATCACCCTCAGCTGGGCTCCACGAACAGGACGACCAACCGTGCCAGGGTGCGCTAGCCACTCAGCGCTATTGCACGCCGTTACTGGGCCGCTTTCGGTCGAGCCGTAGTACTCAAAGATGATCGGGCCCCACCATTCGATCATTGCCCGTTTCACATCCACCGGACACGGCGCAGCAGCATGCACAACGTGCTCTAACGACGAAAGGTCGTAGCGGGTCTTGATCTCGTCGCTTAGACGCAACAAACGAACGAGCATGGTTGGTACGAGTTGCAAACGATTTATGGAGTGCCTCTCGATCAACGCAAGTAATTCTTCTGGGTCAAAGCGACTTTGCAGCACTACAAGACCCCGTCCACGCAATGCAGAAAGCGCATATGTATTAGGAGCCGAGTGATATAGCGGCGCTGGAATAATCGTGCGCATGCCAGGGACAATGCCCAACACCTCGGCGTTCACTTGTCGCAATGCGTCAATTTGTTCGGGGTTAAGCGGGCGGCGGCGCACACCCTTGGCCTTGCCTGTAGTGCCAGACGTATAGATCATGCTTGCTGGAGCCTGAGCTCGTTGGCCGTCAAACGGCTCGTGTTCGCTCAGCCATGTATCCCAGTCGGTCAGCGTGTCGACGTTATTTTTCGCGACATCACCAGTCTTAAGTTCACCAAATGGAGTGGGCACAACCAAGATCGGCAGTCCTGGCGCTGCAACCTCTTGCAAGTCGTAGAGCAGGTCGACATGTACGACTATTGCTTTGGCTGATGAGTCTGCCAACACATGTGCGATCTCATCGCCCTTGGCATGAAAGTTGATCGGCACCGCATAAGCACCCAATGCCCCGACGCCAAGTGAAGCCTCAAAGAACGCAATGTCGTTGCGCAACAACAAAGCCACACTGTCACCAGGACCTACCCCAAGACCCACAAACCCACTAGTAGCCCGAGCAGCACGCTCAAGAATCTCATCTCGACTAACAAACCGCTCACCAAGCCAAACACCAGATTCAACCGATCCAGATTCGAGCATAGCGATCAGACTAGAGGGGATTCCCCCAATAGCGGCCTCTTAGGCGTTCGGGGGAATCTTTCCGTCCGGTGGCCAAGCGGTGACGCCCTCCTCGAGGGGGACCCTGAGGGAGCGCAGCAACGAGGCGAACATGCGCCAGTTGCCGATGGCGATGACCATCTCGAGCAGCGCCTCGGTGCCACCGACATGGGCCACGCACTCGGCCCAGGTGGCATCGGTAATCGTGCCGATCTCCATCGTCTCATCGGTCGCCGCTAGCACGGCACGATCGGCGGGGCCATAGCCCTCGTACGAACGCCAGTCACGGGTGCCGAGGATGTCCTCCTCAGACATCCCGACTCCACGGGCGACCCGCCAGTGCTGGGTCCACTCGTAGTTCGAGCCCGACTGCCAACCAAGGCGCATGATGATGAGCTCACGCAAACGTGGCTCGAGCTTTGCGCCCCACAACAGCGTCGACAACAAGTCGTTGAGCGCCTTGGCCAACGGCGGGTGTTGCAACATCATCTGGAAAACCGCGAGGTCGGCCATGAAGACCGGCAGGCCGACGGCCTCGGCCGCAGCCTTGGCCTCTTCAACAGAAAGCAGTGCGATACGGGGCGTTTCGTTGTTCGTGTCGCTGCTCATGGCACCAGCACCCCGTGCACTGGAGGAGCGCCATTTCCTTCGCCGGCCATCACGCTCAACAACTCGGCTGCCCCGTCGAGCTTCTCGATACGACGTGGCAGCTCGGCGAACGGGTATTTCCCCGTCGCCAACAGATCGAGCGCTGCTCGATAGGCCGGTGCATCAACTCCCAATGCTCCCATAATCTGTAGCTCCTTGTACACGATCATGTCGGGCCAAAAGCCCGGCGTTTCTGCTGAACCCCTTGTTCCAGCGAACACGATGGTGCCCCCTGGTCGGGCGAGTCCAATGGCTTGGGCCAAGGCGCTCGGGGCCTTGGCGGTGACATCGACCACGACGTCGGCGAGGCGACCCGCTCCCTTTTGCAGGGCGGATGAAGGGTCAGTCGTAGCAACGTCAACTGCAAGATCAGCCCCAAAATCGGCCGCGGCGGCAAGGCGAGGTGCGTCATTTGGGCCGTAGCCTGTGATCATCACGTAGGCCGCTCCTGCCTCCTTAGCGGCGGCGGCGGCGGAAAGTCCACGGATGCCGGGGCCCAACACGGCAACCACATCGCCGGGCTTGGTGCCGGGCAGGGTGACGCCCCACCGAATGCCCGCTCCAAGCGGGTTGAACACCGTGGCGAGCACCGGGTCGAGCGAACTCGGCACCGGGACCAGCATCGAATCGGGCGCCAGGTACTGGTACTCGGCGTAACCACCCCACAGGCCAGGTGATCGATCGATGCTCATGAGGCCGTACATGTCGGCGAGGCCGTGCCGTTCGCAGCGGCGATAATCGCCAGCCAGACATTGGGCGCACTCGCCGCAACGTTGAAAACACTCGACCGCCACTCGATCGCCCAAACTCACGCCCCACCGCTTCGCTGCAACAGGACCGATTGCCTCAATGATGCCGACAGCTTCATGGCCCGGCACGAACTGGTTGCCCGTTGGAAGTGCACCTGTGAACTGTTCATGATCGGTGCCACACAACCCGCAGGCCTCGACCCGCAGAATGCCGTCATCATCTCCAATCTCGGGAATGGGCAATTCGTGGGCAACGAGTTTGCGGGGGGCTTCGAGCACAAGGGCTCGAGCCATCTGGGATGATCCACCTTGACGAGAGCGTGACATACGTCGCATCCTGTCGCATGTTCGTTGTATCCGTCAACGAATCTTTGTTTTATACCTAAGGAGATTTTCGTGACCGACGTCATTCTTTCCGATGAAGAGCAGCAATCACGCCGTCAAATGGTGGTCGACATGATGCCGACAACCCCGTTCATAGCGAGCTTGGGCTTGGTCATTGAGCGCTTCGAGCCAGATGAGGCAACGGTTCGCATCCCCTTCAACGCTGCGCTGACCAATGACGGCACGTACTACCACGGCGGCGTCATCGCTGCGGCCATCGACACTTGCGGCGCTGCAGCCGTGTGGTCGAACCACGACTTCAACAAGGGCATGCGCGCCTCAACCGTGGGCATGACCATCCAGTACGTCGGTGCCTGCAAGCGCTCCGATCTGGTCTGCCACGCAAAGGCAATCAAGCGCGGCAAGGAACTCACCTTCACCGAAATCACCGCCACCGACGCGGATGGCAACGTCGTGGCGCATAGCATCCAGACCTACCGCATCGTGTAAGGCAAGCCCATCGATCACCGTCGTGACGTCTACCGCCCACGCTGACATGCCGGCCTCGTGGGACAGGCGATTGCGTAGCGAATCGAGCCGTGCCGCATCGCGTGCCGCATTGTGCAGGATGCCGGGGTCGCCCGTGCGACCATGGCACTCCCCTACTATTGATCGGGCATGTCAGACGTGATCCATGGCCGGTGACGCCTACCTGAGCGCAGAGGCGAAGGCACGAGTCGAGATCGACCGTCAGCTCGACGCGTGCGGTTGGCTGATTCAGAACCGCAAGGACATGAATCTCTATGCCGGGCAAGGCGTTGCGGTTCGAGAGTTCATCATGGCCAGTGGCCATGGACGGGTCGACTATCTGTTGTTCATCGACGGCAAGGCCGTCGGAGCGATCGAGGCCAAGCCTTCGGGCACACCGCTTGCCGGCGTGGAGCCGCAGTCGGCCAAGTACTCGACGGGCGTCCCGTCAGAGCTGCCCAGGGTGACAAGCCCGTTGCCGTTCCTCTATGAGTCAACCGGCGACGAAACCACGTTCACCGACGGTTTCGACCCTGATCCGCGCAGCCGCCACGTGGTGACCTTTCACCGACCCGAGACCTTCGCGCGATGGCTTCGCCACAGGGCCGCTGATCTCGAAGCCGGGTCTCTACGGGCACGGCTCGATCGGCTGGGCTCGGTACCGCTCGATGGCTTGCGGCGCATTCAGGTGGAGGCGATCAGCCGAGTTGAGGCCTCGATGATCCGGAACCACCCTCGGGCCCTGGCCCAGATGGCCAC